>NZ_JADEWX010000105.1 GCF_015207395.1 Nodosilinea sp. LEGE 07088 | reverse complement strand
ACCAGTGACTAATCGGTTTTAGCTGTCAGAGCACCTCAGCAGTCTATAAGCCCTAAACGTGAGAGAGCCTGGTTATAGGGTTTCTTTCAGGTTTATCGAACAGCGTCGCTGTTCGTGAAGGGCTCAAGTGAAACTTCACCCTTAGGAGTTCTAGGCATTTTGGGTACCCATTCTGTACCCATTGAAGCGCTAAAACCCTGATTGTTCCGTTTAAATCCGTTAAGTCTGTACCTATTATTAGATGCGATCGCACCCAGGAAGCGATCGCTAAATGCCTTAAAACGTAGGCTTTTCAAGGAATGGACGTAACTGGACTCGAACCAGTGACCCCCACGATGTCAACGTGGTGCTCTAACCAACTGAGCTATACGTCCGCACAGACAATGAAAGTAGCACATTGTCGATCGCGATCGCAACCAAACTCAACTACAGCAACGGCACGGCCTGTAGCCCAGGCGCTGCGAGCGCGCGCTCCTGTTTTTGGAGGGCGGTCAGACGCAGGTTAGACAGCACCGAACCCTGGTAATAGTAAGCCAAGATCTGCTGGTACGAGTAGCCCCGGCCCGCCAGCGCTCGCGCCCCCCACTGGCTCATCCCTAGACCATGGCCATAGCCGCGCCCATCTACGCGAATGGTGTCGCCCGCCACGCTGACAGAACCCAATGTGCTGCGCAGGCCCAGCGCAGCACGCAATTCGGTACCAGTTAATACGCGGGTGCCTGCAGTACCCTGGAGTCGAATCGAGACAATGCGGCCTCGGGGGGTGGCGCGTTCGGTAGTGACGGCCTGTAGGCGACCAATGCCCGGAATGCGCTGGCTAAACTGCTCTGCCGAGAAGGTTTCAGACCAGCGAAACACCGGAGCCTCCTGATCAAAATCGGCGACACCCCGCAGGTAGGGGGTGGGGCGCTGCCAGATATCCTCGGAGTTTTCGGTATAGCCCCCCGAAGACGAATGAAACACCGCCTCAATCACACTCCCGCCGTAGGTCAGTACCTGGCCCTGGGTAGCGTTGACGGCGGCCTGCACCGAGGTGGCTTCCCCTGCCATGCCCCGGTAGACTTGACTGGCGGTGGTGCTGTCTACGTCAAATAGTTGACCCTGGGTGCGATCGCGGCGATACAACGCATAGGATCGCGCCGCTACCGCCTGGGCCTTGAGCGCTTCCTGGGGCCAGCTGGCGGGCATTTCGCCCCCCACGACGCCATAGAGATAGGCTTCTAGATCCACCCAGTTGACGGCTGTAACTTTGCCCTCCACGGGCATCACCAGCACCCGGCCCCGATACCAGCTGTCGTTAATAAACACATAACCGCCCCCAGTCGGCTCCACCCAAAAAGCCTGGCTGCGCCAGTCGGCCAGGCGCACACCGCCGCCATCGGGGCTCACCACCACCGATCGCCCCTGGGGAATCTGGCCCACTCCCTGACCCGCCTGGTTTTTGACCACCGCTGGGGTCGAGCTACCGACGGTGACCTGGCTGAGGCGATCGCCAATAGCCACCCGCATTTCGACCATCGCCTGGGCCGGTAGGGCCACCAACCACCACAGTACCGACAGACTCAAGCTGTACTTGAGGTAGACCAAAGCCCGGCTGGCCCGCAGCCCAAACCCGAGGGGTTGACGCAGTAAAGTCATCGCTTAACGCATATTCTAGAAGAACGTATTTCGGAACCCAGAAGCGCCTTTCACGGTATCACCGATAGCGGAGTCCGGCACACCAAGTTCCATTGTTAATCTATGACAGCCACCATCAATCCAAGTTGCGACTTCCAGGACAGTCCATTAGGTGGCCTACAGTAGCCCTGCCGATTCATACAATCGTCGCATGAAGGCCCCTATTTTGCGACCATACTCGGGGTCAGCATTCCACCGGCCTGTGAGCTGGCTCACCAGCGGCGCCACCCCGCGCACCACAAACCCAAACCGGGGGTCAACCTGACGCTGCACCAGCGGGTCGAGGCTGGCGTAGGCCTTGAGGTGTTGAACCTGGGCTCGCACCCCCACCCGCGCACTGGGGAACGAAGCCCCCTCAATGCCGCCCGTAGGCGACCCAATGCCGCCGAAGTTGTTAGACCCTGGGCTGAGACTACCGCCCCAGTTGAGGGAGTTGGTTTCGACCAGCATTTGGCAAAAGGCAATGTCGTGATTGCTGCCCTCAATGGCGGCTTCTTCCCGGTAGAGCTTGGGCAAGTCGCGGTAGGTATTGGCAGCGGCTGGGTTGACGCTTTGCAGAAACAAGGTGAGCTGTGTCTCTGAGGTACTGCCAATGCCCATAATCCGATCCATCGAGCCGGGGCAAAACTGCATGCCCGAGCGCGATCGCAGCCGCAACGTGCGACTGGCCGCCTCCCAAGACACCGACACATTGTAATTTTGCAAATCCACCGCTTTGATATAGACCACGTTGGCATAGCGAATGCGGGTGATATTGGGGGAGGAGGTGGCATCTACCCCCAGCAGGTCAGCGATATCAATGGGGACGTAGGAGTTGCTGTTGTAGATAATGCCGGTCTCAGGATATATACCGCCGTTGAGATTGATCCGAATCTCGGGCAGGTTGCCCCCGGGTTCGGGCATGGGAATCTTGGCCACCGCCCGACTCCAGGAGGCCAACCCATCGGCAATACCCAGGGCCACATCGCGCCGCTGCTGTTGGATAATGGCTAGATCCTGGGCATTGGTCAGATGGCCAACTTCCATCAGCAGAGAGGGGCAGCCTAGATTGCGGCAAAAGGGCAGCTGGCCCGTGGGCGAGTCAGTGTCGGGCTTGACGCCACGGCTAATCAGCTGAGGAGCCCGCCGGAGCAGGGCCAGCACCACCAGCTCAGCGTGGGTGCGGCGGACGTCGTTTTTGGCAATGTAAAATACCGTTGAGCCCCGTAACGTCGGGTCAACGGAAGAGGCCCCGTGGATCTCTAAGGCTACGTCTTGGGGACGGCAGCGGGCGTTGATCCAGGCCAGGGTTTGGGCAGCACTGAGGTCGTCGGGCACCCACAGCACGGCAAAGCTGCGCGATCGCAGTTCTGCCACCACCAGGTCGCGAATCTGAATCATTTCTTCCGCTTCGGTGGTGTTGGGCAGCACCACCCCGGGATCTGTGACGCCACTTTCTAGACCACCGTGACCCGCCGAAATAAATATCTGTGCCATTCTGAACCGGTTTTAGACTCCCTGGCCAGAATCATACCTGTGAACGGAGGAATTGGATGGGGGGTAAGGGGGTGGATGGGTCAGGGAGTAGATGGGGAAGATAGGAAGAAGTAGATCAGAAACACGCTCCCACTCATCCACCCTCCCACTCATCCACCCTCCCACTCCTTACAACAACCGAAACGCCTCCAACGCCTCCCCCGTCACCCGGCAGATCTGCCACTCGGGCTTAATCTCGGCCCCCATGCTTTCGTAAAATGCGATCGCAGGGGTGTTCCAGTCGAGCACGCTCCACTCAAATCGGCCACAGCCGCGCTCTAGCGCCAGCTTGCCCAGGGACACCAGCAGGGCTTTGCCAATGCCCTGGCGGCGGTAGTCGGGGTAAACAAACAGGTCTTCGAGATAGATGCCCGGCTTCATTAGAAAGGTCGAAAAATTATAAAAAAACAGGGCCATGCCTGCGGGTTTGCCGTCTACCCAGGCCAGCAGGGCTTCGGCGTAGGGGCGATCGCCAAACAGAGCAGCGCTCAAGTCTTCGGCGCTACCGGTGACTTCGTGGGCCAGCTTTTCGTAGTCGGCCAAAGCTTTAATTAGATTCACTAGGATGGGCACATCGCTGGGGGTGGCAGGGCGAATCTCTACGCTGGGGCGATCGGTCATGGTAGTCATAGGCTCTCTTTCAGACTGTAGGGCAGGCTCGATAGCAGTATGAACTGAGTCAGGTGGCGGGGTCATAGGTGCCGCCCATAAATCACCACAATTGGATGCATCCGGGCAGCCGCCCGGCCCAACGAGCAGGATGCGCCAATCGGCGGCAAAGTACCCAGTCTCCGTGTAGTATACGTGTACCTTAGCGCTCTGAAATCCTCAGGGCTGCGGGTGTAGGCCCAACCAGGAGAGCAGGATGCCAGCGGTCATCAGCATTGTTTTAGGGCTGGTTTTGGGAATTGGCGTCGCGGAGTTGCTGTTTGCCAGCCGTCTGCAAACCCTGAGGGAGCGGGCCAAAGCCGATCTGGCGGGCGATCGCGCCAGCCTGATCGAGCGACTACACCACAAAGCCCAGCACATCGAAGAACTGCGGGCCATCAGCCGCGATCTCCAGGGCCAGCTCGACTACAGCCGCCACGAGCTGCGCGACGAGGCCGCCCGTCGGGCTTCCGCCGAGGCTCAGCTGGGGCGGCTGGGGGAGTTGGAGCAGGCGCTGGGCGATCGCGCCACCCACCTGGCCCAAACCCAGCAGGAAAATTCGCTGCTGCGGGCCAAGCTAGCGGAGCTGCACACCCAGCTCACCCACGCCCACACGGCCACCCAAGAAAAAGTCGCCCTGCTCGACCAGGCCCAGCAGCGGCTGGCCCACACCTTTCAGGCGCTCTCTGCTGACGCGCTCCAGCGCAACAACCAATCGTTTCTAGAGCTGGCCCAGGCGACGCTGGCGAGCTTTCAGACCCAGGCGGAGGGGAACCTGAATCTGCGGCAGCAGGCGATTGACTCGCTGGTTGGCCCGCTGCGAGATTCTTTAGAAAAAGTGGATAGCAAGCTGCAAGCGCTGGAGCGCGATCGCGTCTCGGCCTACGCCAGCCTCACCGAGCAGGTCAAATCGCTGGCCATCAGCCAAAACCAGCTCCAGGGCGAAACCGCCAATCTGGTCAAGGCCCTGCGTGCTCCCGCCGTACGGGGCCGCTGGGGCGAAATGCAGCTCCGCCGCGTGGTCGAAATGGCGGGCATGATCGAATACTGCGACTTTGTAGAGCAGCCCACAGTGGAGGCCGAGGGCGGGCGGCTGCGCCCTGACATGGTGATTAAGCTGCCCAACGGACGGCAGATTATAGTCGATTCAAAAGCGCCGCTACAGGGGTATTTGGAGTCTCTGGAAGCTCCTGATGAAGGAACTCGGCGCGATCGCCTGCAGGCCCACGCCCGCCAGGTGCGCACCCATCTCACCCAGCTCGGGGCCAAGGCCTACTGGGATCAGTTTGAGGAATCGCCCGAGTTTGCGGTGCTGTTTTTGCCCGGTGAGACCTTCTTTAGCGCTGCTCTGGAACACGACCCCCAGCTGATCGAATACGGCGTTAGCCAGAGCGTGATTTTGGCCACACCGACGACGCTGATTGCGCTGCTGAAGGCGATCGCCTACGGTTGGCGGCACGAAAAAATGGCCGAAAACGCCCAGATGGTCAGCGCCCTGGGCCGCGAGCTATACGATCGCATGGCCGTGCTCACCAACCACATGGTGAAGCTGCGCCGGGGGCTCGATGCTGCGGTGAAAGCTTTTAACCAGACAGCGGGCTGTTTGGAGAGCCGGGTGCTGGTGACGACGCGCAAGTTTAAGGAGCTGGGGGCCGCCAGTGGAGATGATATTGAACCGCTGGAAGGGTGCGATCGCATGCCCCGCCGCCTGGATGATGAACCCGGTGACACTTAGGCCATGGAGGTTTGCTATTCTGGCAACTACACCCCTCCCCAGGCGCAGCCATGGCCGTTAGCGTTAACCAAATTTTGCGGTGGAAGCAAACCGGTGCCCCGGCCCAGCCCATTGCCGTGCTCACCGCTTGGGATGTAATATCGGCGCGGATTGTAGACCAGGCGGGGGCCGACATTGTATTGGTGGGTGACTCGTTAGCGATGGTGGCTTTGGGCTACGACACTACCCTGCCGCTGACCCTAGAGGACATGCTGATTTGTGCCAAAGCGGTGCGGCGGGGGGTAACCAATGCTCTGCTGGTGGTCGATCTGCCCTTTCTCAGTTATCAGGCCAGTTTAGAAGACGCCATTCGCGCCGCTGGCTGCATGCTCAAAGAAGCGGGTGCTCAGGCGGTGAAGCTAGAGGGCGGTCACGAGGCGGTGGTGGACACGGTGCATCGTTTGGTGCAGTGGGGCATTCCCGTGATGGGGCACGTGGGCCTGACGCCGCAGTCGGTGAACCAGTTTGGCGGCTTTCGCAAGCAGGGCAAGACCACAGCCGATCGCGATCGCATTCTGGCCGAGGCCCAGGCGTTAGAGCAGGCTGGCGCTTTTGCCATTGTGTTAGAGCATATCCCCACCGAGCTGGCCCGGGATATTACCAAGGCGCTGAAGATTCCCACCATCGGCATTGGGGCCGGCATCCACTGCGATGGCCAAGTGCTGGTGACTGCCGATGTTTTAGGGCTTTCGGATTGGCAACCGCCCTTTGTAAAGGTATACGCTAACCTCAAGCAGCAGTCTGTGAAGGCCGCGCAGGAGTTTTGTCGCGATGTGCGATCGGGGCAATACCCGGCCTAAAATTCCGTTAAGCTAAACAAGCTGGCCATTGACACTATTGATCTATTACGGTTGATCCCAAGCTATGACCACATCTCTCCAGTTTAAGTACGACGTTAAAGATATTTCTCTAGCGACCCAGGGCAAACAGCGAATTGAATGGGCCGGGCGTGAAATGCCTGTGCTGCGTCAAATTCAAGACCGTTTCACTCAAGAAAAACCCCTGGCTGGCATCCGTATCTCGGCCTGTTGTCACGTAACGACTGAAACGGCACACCTTGCGATCGCCCTCAAGCAGGGTGGTGCCGACTCGATTTTAATTGCCAGTAACCCCCTGTCTACCCAGGATGACGTAGCCGCCAGCCTAGTGGCTGATTACGGCATTCCCGTTTTTGCACGGCGGGGCGAAGACAGCGCCACCTACCATAGCCACGTTGAAACGGCCCTCGATCACCGCCCCAATATTATTATCGATGACGGCAGCGACGTAGTGGCCACTCTAGTCAAAGAGCGCCAGGCGCAGCTTTCCGAAATCATCGGTACCACTGAAGAAACGACGACCGGTATTGTACGCCTCAAGGCTATGTTCAACGATGGGGTGCTCAGCTTCCCCGCCATGAACGTCAACGACGCCGATACTAAGCACTTCTTTGACAACCGCTACGGCACCGGCCAGTCGACCCTCGACGGCATCATTCGCGCTACCAACATGCTGCTGGCAGGCAAAACCATTGTGGTTTCAGGCTACGGCTGGTGCGGCAAAGGCACCGCCATGCGAGCTAAAGGTATGGGTGCCAACGTCATCGTTACCGAAATTGATCCGGTACGGGCGATCGAAGCTGTGATGGATGGCTTCCGGGTCATGCCCATGGGGCAGGCTGCTCCGGTAGGCGATCTATTCATTACGGTTACCGGCAATAAGCACGTCATTCGCCGTGAGCACTTCGAGGCCATGAAAGATGGTGCGATGGTGTGCAACTCTGGTCACTTCGATATTGAAATCGACCTAGAGTCTTTGGGTGAGATGGCCAGCGAAGTCAAGCAGGTACGCAACTTTACCCAGCAGTACATGCTGCGCAACGGTAAGTCGGTGATCGTGTTGGGTGAGGGTCGTCTCGTCAACCTAGCCGCCGCCGAGGGGCACCCCAGTGCTGTTATGGATATGAGCTTTGCTAACCAGGCCATGGCCTGCGAATACCTGGTGAAGAACAAGGGCTCTCTGACGCCTGGTCTGCACTCTATCCCTGAAGCCGTTGATAAAGAGATTGCCCGTCTGAAGCTAGTGGCTATGGGCATCGAGGTTGATAGCCTCACCCCCGAGCAGGAAATTTATATCAACTCCTGGACCGTGGGCACCTAGACGGCTAGAGTCAGGGCTGAGCCGCCTAGATGGTTGGGGCTAACCGTCGCGTCTGACTTGACCATCTGGCTCAGCTCTAAAACGTCCTGGTCAGAGCTAATCGGCCTCTCGCTCTACCAAAATGACATTTTCGGTGAGCTGCTCAAAGGTATCGTCGTGGCTAATCACAAAGAGCTGCTGAAAGGTTTTGATGCGGCCAATGGCCTCAGCTAGGCCCTGGCGGCGAGCGCGATCTAGATTGGTTGTGGGCTCATCGAAGAAGGCAATATCCACGTCGGCCAGCACCTTGAGTAGGGCCAGCCGCACGGCCAGGGCAGCACACATCTGTTCACCCCCAGATAAATTGACAAATCGTCGCTGATTGGGGCCCTCCTGCACCAAAATTTCGTAGTCTCGGGTCCATTGCAAGGCTACGTTGGGGCGGTTGAGCAAGTCTCTAAACAGTCGATCGGCCTGGTGAGAAATGCTGCGTACATATTGTTCAGTAATGCGTGGCCCGGCCTCGTTGTAAGCTCTGCGGGCAAAGTTAATAAACCGTTTGGCTTTTTCTTTAGCCTGAAGCTGGTGCTGAGCCTCGTCACGGCGCTGGGCAATGGCTTCTAGCCCAGTAATTTGCTGGTTGAGGTCGCTCAAGCGCTGCTGCTGCTGGGGCAGGCTGCCAGCTAGCTGATCGGCCTCAGATTGGGTGGCGTTGTAGGTGGTTTCTAGGGCGGCGGCGGCGGCCGGGTCAAAGCTGGCCAAGGCCGTTTGTAAGGCTTGTTCGAGGGTTTGCTGTTGCTGCTGTAACGTGGCTAGCTCGGCGGTGGCGGTGGTCAGCTCAGCTTGTAACGGGCTGTGTTGGTTGGCTAGTTGCTGGTTTTGCAAATAGATGTTGTAGCCAGTTTGGTGCAACGTGCGATCGCGCTGTAACTGGGCTAGTTGCTGGTCTAAATCAGCGTAGCGCTTGAGACGGGTCGAGAGCGCCTCGATCTGCTGATTGAGATCGTTGAGATCGGCGGCCTGGGAGGCATGGGTCTGCTCGACTCGGCTTTTGTCTTGCAGAGTGCGCTGCAAAATCTGGCTTTTCTCGCGCGGTCTTCCGAGGGCTTCGAGTTCTTGATCGATCGAGGCAATGGCGGCCTCGGTGGTGGTCTGAGTGGCTATCTGCTGGGCCAAATCGTCTAGCTGCGCAGCCAGGGTGGCCTGGGTCTGCTGGGTTGTCTGGATTTGGGTCACAACCCCGTCTAATTGATCGATCTCAGCCCGCCAGCGGTAGCGCTGTTTGAGATCGGCTTCAACGGTCTTTAGCGTCGTTTTGAGCTCGGCTACATCGGTCTGGTGAGCGAGGTCACGGAGAATGTCTTCTAGATCGGTTACCAGGGCATCATGTAGGGCTGAAGTGCTGCGGAGAGATTGCTCTAGCCGATCTAGGAGTGGGTTAGACAGGAGGGGCAAGCTAGCGGCTTGGGTCGCCAACTCCGCTAGCATGGCGTCAACCTCTGCCTGTTGAGCTTGGCCTTGCTGCCGACTCGTGGTCACCAGGGTGCTGAGTTCAGCTTCAAATTGACGCGCGGCGGCGATGCGACTCAACTGCTGCTGAGTCCGGTTGCGCTGATCTTCTAACCCTGAAATTTCTTCCACACTGGGCTGTAAAGCGATTAAGCGATCGCGGGTTTTAGTAGCCTCTGCCAGCTGTTGAGCTAGCTGCTCAAGTTGAGCTCGGCTCTGCTGCTGCTGCATGCGGCACCGCTGGTAGTGCTCTATCTGCTGCTGGAGCTGCTGTCGCTGGCTCTCCAGCTGCTCTTGGGTGGTGATGAGAGATTGCAGGTGAGCTAGATCGCGCTCAATCGCCACAAACGACTCTAGCTGAGTTTGCCAGCGTGCCAGGTCTACTTGTTTTTGGCTCTGGGTTGCCTGTAGGGTTTGCAGTTCGGTCTGCCATTGCTGCCGCTGTTGTTGCTGTTGGCCCAAGACCTGGAGCGTTTGCTCAGTAGCTTGGTAGCTCTCATAGGCAGCTCGATGGGTTTGGCAGAGCCCGATGGCCTGTTCAGCCTGCTGCACCGACCGCTGAAGCTGGGCAATGCCTGCCTGTTTGCCCTCTAGCTGATGGGTTAACCCCTGCCGTTCGGCGGTTAGGGTTTGAACCTGCTGGGCTTGGGTTCTGAGAGCGTCGCGCTGTCGGGCCAGCTGGGCCAGAGCAGTCTCTATCTCCCGCAGCCGGGTTTTGCTGGTGGCAATGGCCTGTACGAGCAGCTGCTGCCGCTCTTGTAAGTCTGGCCAAATCGTCAGCGAGTCGTCGTATTGAGCAATTTGTATCTTGGTGGTTTCTACCTGGTCTTCGGCATAGCGACGCAGGGCATTCATCTGCTTAAAGGCCAGCTTATAGTCTTCGACCTTGAGAATGGCGTCAAAAACCGTCTTGCGCTGCTCGGCGGGCTGCAAAAAGTCTGCGGTAAAGGTGCCCTGGGGTACCCCTAAGGTGCGGGCAAACAGCTGAGGGAGGTTGGTGCCAGCACCCACTCCGAGATGCTGCCGCAGCCAGGGCAGCACTTCATCTTTGATGCGGGTATAAGGTAGGCGCTCGTTGAGCTGCGGGTCAAATAGCGTATACCCCCGCTGGGTGCAGCGCTGTACTCGATAGGTGCGGCTGTCGTAGTTGGAGGTAAACGCTACGGTCACCTGGGCACTGCCACTGCCGTTGCGAATTAAATCTTCCTTGGCGTAGTCACCCTGATAGTTAAACAGTACCCAGGCGATGGCCTCTAAAATGCTGGTTTTGCCCGCCCCGTTTTCGCCACAAATGGCATTGGTACCGGGCTGAAACTCAAAGTAGCGATCGCGGTGGGTCTTAAAGTTTTGCAGCGCCACCGACAAAATTTGCATGCTCTAGTCCATCGCGCAAATCACCCAACCTAGGATAGCTTTTTCAGACTGGGCTAAGCAGGCTGCCTATGGATTTTTGGCAGCAGAGGAGGTAAAACACACTGGCTCGGGCCCAGATTGGGTGCACCAAATTTGAACCACCATCGATGGATCGTCGGGAGATATCCACCACGACTCTAGTTTTACCATCTGGTTGGCGGGGGGTAGAGCCATTCCCTGGCTGCTCAGCTTTGGCATCGGCGTGGTCAGCACAGGGTTGGCTGGCACGGGTGGTAGCGTAGCTGTCTGGGCTGCAAGTGCCTGGTACCCCTCGATTGAGCGAGTCAGAATAGTCTCTAACTGCGGAGCGGTAGCCTGGTGCGGCTGAGCTGGGTGAGTTGGCCTGGCCCCAGCCGGTAACGGAATTAAATCGGTACGCACAACGGCTATCTGGGGCGATCCCATAGTCAGATCCGGCGGCTGTTCTTCGGCGGCGGCGGGTAGGAGCTCAAAGGCTGCGGTTACATCATCAACCCCTGCGGCTGAGTTTGTAGGTAGGCTTGTGTCATGGGCCGTCGGTGATAGGTGACTGTGGCTATAGGCAGTCACCATCCCTGTGGCCATGCTCAACGGAATCAGCAATCGCACCAGATGGCGCTGACGACAACTGCGACGGCTGTGGCGATCGCAGGCCTCTAGATAGTGTTGGGCCAGCACCGAGAGCTGATCGGGATGCTCTTGACGAAAGGCTTTGGCTTCGTTCAGACGAGTTTTGGTCAAAAAGTAATCGGCATGATTGGGCTGCTGCTCTTGGTGCCACTCCTGAGCCGCGACCTCAATCGCTCTCTGTTGCCGAATCTTAGGCCCCTGGGCTTGCACCCACTGCTGCAGGAGGGGCCAGTTGCGGAGTAGCGCTTCATGGGCAAGGTCGAAGTAGGGGTAGCCTGGCGCCATAGATGGGTGGGTGGCAAGCAGGCTGCTAGTTATGAGAGGGGTCTCCTCCTCAACCGGGGTTGATGCCCAGCCTGGTACAGCAACCAAGCCCTGATTTTCAAAGTGGTCGATCATCGGCCCCTGGGCGACTATTAGGCGCTTGGCAATCAGCCGATTAAGCAGATTGACTACGGCGTCTGCGGCTATAGTCGCGGTGATCAGCTCGCTCAGCATGAGCGGACGACGGGTAAGGGTAGCCCCTTCGCCTAGGTCGCAGAGACCCAGAAAAATGCGCTTGGCAATGGTTTGTTCACTGCTGGAGAGGCTTTCGTACAGGTCATTGGCTCGGCGGTTGAGCAAATGGCGAATACCCCCCATCTCGGCGTAGGCCGCCAGAGTCAAGCTGGGGGCTTCATGACTGGTGGCGTTAACCTCCCGGCGCGACCAAAGTTCTTTAAGCGTGAGCTGTAACAGGGCTAGATCAGCGGGAGCGCTGACAACGTCGAGCAAAAGGGTATAGACCAGGTTGGCATCATAACGATACCCCAGCTTATCTAGGGGGCCAACAATGGTGGCTTTGAGTTGGTTATAGGTCATGGCAGGCATGGCCAGGCTGTGTTCTAAAACCAGCGCTTGCAACTGGGGAAACCGGGCCAGGTCGTCACTGTGGTAGGTGCCTAGCCCCAGCACTATATGGAGAGGCAGATGGGGCTGCTGAATCGCGGTCAGTAGGCAGTCAATGATCAGGGTGCGATCGCGCTCTGCCACGAGACCAGGCCTGAGCACTGTCTCAAACTGGTCAAGAATGAGCACCCAAGGCGCCGCACTCGCTCTTGCCTGTACCAGTTGGCAAAAGCCCTCTGGGCCCTGCTGCAAAAAAGACTCGGCTTGTCGGAGTTGCTCGGCCCGCTGCAAACCGCTGGCTTTGGCCTCAACAAATACCTCCGCCAGGTTCGTCAAGGGGGTCTCCCCAAACGATAAGTAATGGACTTGCCAGGGGCTAGGATCGTCAGCCTGGTTAACGCTAGGCATGAGCCCGGCCTGCAAGAGCGAGGTTTTGCCAGTCCCTGAGCCCCCTACTAGGGCACATAGGCGAGATCTGCGGACACGGCTGACTAAGGTTTGCGTGACCTCTTCGCGACCAAAGAAGAACTCCCCCTGGGCGGCTGAAAAGGCAGCTTCGCCAGGGAACGGACAAAACCCGTGGCGTAACTTTTGTAGTCGCTCCAGTAGGGAAGGCGTTGTGGCTGTCTGGGCTGAGGTAGTCAACCCGGCCATGCGGGTCAGCACAATCTCGCCGCCCGAGCTTTCAAACAAGGGCTGCTGCAACTCCCCCTTGAGTTCGCGGTTGACGGCATCAGTCAACGAGTGACCGTTGACAACGCCCCCCTTGACCTTATAAGGGTTGAGCCCTGACAGCAGCGCTTGGGTAAACACGCTGTGCTTGCTGTCTAGTGACTCGTAAGCCGATTCGTATTCGCGAGCTGCCGCCATAAAGAGGCGATCGGTACCAGCATGGGCACCCGGATCGGCCTCTAGCATATTAAAAAATTCGCCGCTGTTGCAGCAGTCGAGTAAGATCACTCGCTGACGTACCGGGCTCTCTTGCAGCAGTCGTCGTAGCCAGTGCAGCGATAACCCATAATGCCCCGCTGCTGGGTTAGCGTCAGTAGTCGCTAGATACCCTTCTTGAATGCCGGCCTGCCGCTGCAAGCCATGGCCTGAGTAGTAGAAGATAGCCGTCTGAGGAATGGTTTTGCCCGATGGTTTGAAAAGCTTGATTAGGGCTGATTCAAGGATAGAAGTGGTAACCGCGCCCTTGGCACTAATCGCTGGTTTTTGATGGGTAATAACCTCTGGCAACCGCACCACGCGGCACTCACCAAAACCTTCTAAACAACGGGCCACCGATTCGGCATCTTCTGCCGACGCCCGCAAGCTAGGCAGGTGTTGATAAGTGTTTATTCCGACAACAAGCGCATCCCGTGACATTTTTCCTTACACCCTGGTTTGGCATTTTTTAAATCTGGCTGACCGGCCAATAGTATTGGGAACATTGCAACTTTAGCCATTGATTTCCGGTGAGGCTTTCAATTATTCAGCCTTAAAAAGGCAATCGAAACTCGCCCAAATTCATTGTCCACACATCAACGGGTTCAGTTTAGCGAAGCATGTAAAAACTCTTAAGAGGGGTTAGACCCCCAAGAAAATGCTTGACCTGACTCTCAATATTCTTCAAAGTAAAATATCTACGTAAAAGCACGTAAGTATTTCTGTTTCACGGTGCTTTACGGCTTATTTAAGCAGGGAAAACTATGATAGATGGCAGGTTTAGATAGGGTTTATGGCTTTATAGCTGTGAAAATTTCCGTAATTTCTCAGAAGTAATTTTGTACTTAGGCAGAATGGCTGATTGAGAAATGTGCTTCCGGACTTGGGGCTTTACTCAGGCGTTTTACTCATTTTGAGGGCATGTCTCAGCTGTTTTAAGATTGGGCTTGGCGTGGACTGGTTATTGCAGGATTGGCCCGTTGATTTATCTTTTGTGTGAGTTCTAGGATATGATAAAACACTACTCCGCTACCCGTAGATCGATGCTGGACGCTTGTACTCTAGATGTAGAGTGTGTGATGAGTGACGTGGAGGGGGTAGCCTGATGACCTGGATGTGTAGCGTTGGCGCTAGAGCGTTTAGCTGCCGATGGGATGGTGGCTATGGTTTGGCGCGGCTGGGGCTGTGGGGGCTGTCGCTGTCGCCTGCTATGGTGATGGCGGTAGAACCTGTCTTACCCCCAGAGTGGTTCTATGGCGATGATGGCTTAGTCACGGTATGTCAGTTTGACGACTTCGCCGCCACCGTGGAATTTGTTGGCCAGTTGGTAGAACCCGCTGACCGACTGGGCCATCACCCCGATCTGGCCATTGCCTATAATCGGTTGACTATTCGCCTCACCACCCACGACGTCGGTGGAGTTACAGATTTAGATGTAGCGCTAGCCAAGGAAATTTCGGCTCTTCAGGATGGTCGTTGCCAATCGCCAGCGGAGCCCTAAACCCGATGACATCATCCTCTGCAGACAATAAATGGACGGCGGCGAGCCATGCGTTGGCCTACCTGGCTCGGGCAGACGCTATCCCCCATCGCACTGAAGGTGAAGCTGCACTGCTCGATCAGGTGCCTAGGGCGGCGCATCGTATGCTCGATTTGGGGACGGGCGATGGGCGGCTCTTGGCGCTGTTGAAAATTGACCGCCCAGCTGCTGAGTATGTGGCGCTGGATTTTTCTCCGACGATGTTGCAGGCAGTGGGCGATCGCTTTGGTGATGACCCTGGCGTCACCATTGTGAGCCATGATCTATCGCTACCTCTGCCTAGTCTGGGTAGGTTTGACGTAGTGGTTTCGAGCTTTGCAATTCATCACCTGCCTCACCAGCGCAAACGGTCACTTTACAGCGAAATTTTTGCTGTTCTGCAACCTGGAGGTCTTTTTTGTAACCTGGAACATGTTGCTTCCCCAACGGAGCGGTTGCATCGGCAATTTTTAGCGGCCATCGGCTATTCCCCTGAGGAGGATGATCCGTCTAACCAGCTACTGGATGTTGAGTGCCAACTGCGGTGGCTGCGAGAGATTGGCTTTGAAGACGTAGATTGCTACTGGAAATGGTTGGAAATGGCTCTGTTGGCTGGGATCAGGCCGATCTGAGGGGGGTGCTCAGCTGCCAGGCCAGGTGGTGACCAAAAACACGACTAAACTGACCAGCGCTAAAATACCCTGCAAAATATTGCCGACTAAAGTGCCAACAACAATGGCCATGCCGACCTTGGCCGACTGCTTGATGCGCTGCCAAAGTTTGAGTTCGCGGCGATGCAAAAACTCGCCGATAAACGCGCCTAGGACGGTACCCACCAAAATGCCCAACAGCGGGATACCGGTAGGCAGTAGGGGTAGCAGGCCAAATAGTCCCAAAAACATGCCAATAAAGGCACCGACCTGGCCCCATTGGCTGGCCCCCACTCGTTGGGCACCCAGTACCCCGGCCAGATAGTCGATGGCAAAACTTAAGATCAGGGCTGCGATCGCAACGCCCAAGGTCCACTTCAGCCCAGCAAACCCGACGACTAAACCCCAAACCACGATCGCGCCGACAATGAGAGTGATGCCAGGTAGGGCGGGCACGACAGCCCCGATGACGCCACAAACCATGACCAGTACCAGTAGCCAGTACAGGACGGGGTGCCAAACTGCTGGGGCGGACATGGTGACCGCAATCTGGGATGGTAGAGTCGCAGCCCTGTGACCTGCCTGTATCAGGTAGGTGCCGACGATGCCGATCCAGTGGCTAACCCAGTGGCTGAGTTGCTGATAGAGCTGAACTATGCCCTGGGAAGGAAATGGAGAGGGAGATGGCGGCGAAGCCTGGGCCATAACAAAAAGAGCCATCGGGATACATCCTAGGGAGAGACCTCGGCAGCCGAAAGCAGCGGCATTCATCTCAAACGAACTAAACCGAATCATAGCTAAAACTGAGATCAGAGCAGGGTAGGGCAATCCCATCTATCCAGGGTGGTGATAGCTGGCTATCGATCGCATGGATAGGCCACAGCGGTTAAGGGCGCTAGAGTTAGAAGGTGTTTGCCTGTTTCGTTTAGGAATAGCTTGGTGTCGCCTAATTCTCCGCCATTGAAGCCGTTGCAGACTAGTTTTATACTACCGACCCCGGCCCTGGTGCTGGCTGCGATCGCCTCTACTCAATTGGGTTCAGCTCTGGCTAAAAGCCTGTTTGACCAGGTGGGGCCTTTGGGTATGGTGCTATTGCGGGTAGGCCTGTCGGCGCTGGTGTTAGTGGCCTGGTGTCGCCCCCGCTGGCGCGGGCATTCATCGGGAGATTACCGATTGCTGGTTGCTTTTGGCCTGTCGCTGGCGATCATGAATGCCCTGTTTTACTGTGCGATCGCGCGCATTCCCATTGGCGTGGCGGTGGCGCTAGAGTTTTCTGGCCCGCTCACGGTGGCGCTGTTGACGTCGCGCCGCTGGCTCGACGGGCTGTGGGTGGCCTTGGCCGCGGCGGGCATTGTGCTGCTGTCGCCACTGAATACGCCTGCTTTAGATAGTCTGGGGGTGGTGATGGCGCTGCTGGCCGGGGTGGCCTGGGGCAGCTATATTATCTTGTCGGCTCGCATGGGGCAGGTATTTCACGGCGGAGAAGGGCTGGCCCTATCGATGGCCGTTGGGGCATTGCTGCTGCTGCCGGTGGGCGTACTAGCGGACGGCAGGGCGCTGCTGTCGCCGCAGATTTTACTGCTGGGGTTAGGCGTGGCGCTGTTGGCTTCAACGCTGCCCTACTCCTTAGAGATGGCGGCCCTGCGGCGCATGCCTATCAACGTGTTTGGGGTGTTAATGAGTCTCGAACCGGCGATCGCATCGGCGATTAGCTTTGTCTGGCTGGGTGAAACGCTCACTCCGATGATGATGGGGGCCATTGGCCTGGTCATGGCAGCGGCAGCCGGGGTCTCGCTGTGCCAGCCGGTTCCTAAGGTGCTTTGAGCCATGGGTAAGCCGGTCATGGGTGATTGATTGCTCTGGGCGGCGCGATGGGCTGGATCCACTGCTCAGATGCGCCGTTGGTAATCCCGTTCAAAATGGGCGGCAGGTAGCAGTTGGTGGGTGACAGCCCCTAGGGCCAGAACCTGGGGATAATTTACAAAGAAAGCTGCGTTGCTCAGTTAAACCACCCACGTTCCGTGGAACACTGGAAATCGCACGGGGAATGCATTCTACGGTTGGCTATGAGTCTTTGTATTAATCCGGGTTGCCGCCAGCCTAACCATCCTGACAACGATAGCCATGATGTCTGTGCAGCCTGCGGCACAACGTTGGTGCTGCAAGGTCGCTATCGGGTCATGCGGCTGATTAGCAAAGATAGCGGTTTTGGGCAGGTCTACGAAGCCTACGAGCGCAATGTGCCGAAGATTCTCAAGGTGCTCAAGGCAGGCCACAGCAGTAACGCTAAAGTGGTTGAGCTGTTTCGCCGTGAGGCCCAGGTGCTAAGCCAACTCAACCATCCAGGGGTGCCTAGCGTTGAGGCTGAGGGCTACTTTCTCCACTACCCTGCCGATGGTGCCGAGCCAGTGCACTGTCTGGTGATGGAGAAAATTGATGGGCCTAACCTGCGGCAGTGGATGGTGCAGCAGGGCAATCACCCGATCAGTGAAAAACAGGCAATGTTGTGGCTGGCCCAGCTTACCGACATCCTAGATCTGGTGCACCAGCATAACTACTTCCATCGCGATATCAAGCCGGAAAATATCATGCTGCGTCCGTCGGGGCAACTGGTCTTAGTTGATTTTGGCGCCGCTCGGGAGATGACGCAGACCTACATGGCTAACCTGGGCGACAGCGGTATTACCGCCTTGAGTTCCGCAGGCTATACGCCGCCCGAGCAAGAGCAAGGGCAGGCCGTGCCGCAGTCCGATTTTTATGCCCTAGGCCGCACGCTGATTTACTTAATGACGGCCAAGCTGCCCAATGACCCCGAGATCTATGACTCGCGCACCAATGCGTTTTTGTGGCGCCCCAATGCTCCGCAAATTTCGGCTCCGTTAGCTGACTTAGTTGACGATCTAATTGCCCCGGCGGCCGTCAACCGCCCCCAGACCACAGCGGCGATTTTAGAACATTTAGCCCAGGTGCGATCGCGCCAGATCTCTGGCCTGTCGGGTGCTCACCCGAGCGCCACTCGATCCAACTGGCCGGTCACCACCCTCGATCCCCAAGGTGGCAAACCAGCGCTCCCACCATCGCGGAGCTTTTTGCCTCCCTGGTTCGATCAGCGCCCTTGGCTGTTGGTCGGGCTAACGGGAGTAGCTCTAGCGATTCCCCTGGGGTGGTATGCCATCACCCAGACCAGCCGTCGTTCGGTGACTGAATCAGAGGTAATAGAGTTGGTGCCTCAGATTGAGGTGCAGCCCTTAGGGACCCTATCTGGTCATCAAGCTGACATCCTAGACATGATGCTCTTAAAAGACGGCCACACTCTGGTAACCGCCAGCTCTGATGCGACTATCCGATTTTGGGACTTACAAACAGAGACTGCCTTGCTTGTACTCAGCCAGCACACCAACGCGGTCAAGGCGCTGGCCATGACCACTGACCAAGATATCTTAATTACCGCCGGAGACGATCGCACCCTTCGCTTTTGGGCGATGGCCGACGGTAAACCCCTGGTAACGCTAGTCGACGCTCACCCATTACCGATTAATGCTCTAGAAGTCAGCCACAACGGCAAGTTTTTAATCAGTGCCGACAGTGGTGGCGATATGTATCTATGGGATCTAACCGATCAAACAGGACGGGTAAACCCTCAAACCCTGGTAGAAACCGGGCCTACCCGTAAGCTCCAGGCCGATGGCACCGTGAATGACCTGCTGTTTACCCGCGATGACAGCTACCTCGCCAGCGGCGGCAAAAGCCTGCAACTATGGGATATGAACGATCTGGAACGGGCCATGACGCTGTCAGGTCATGAACCACTGACCTTTATTAATCGGCTGGATATCAGCGATGACAACCGTATGCTGGTGAGCGCATCGAGCGATCAAACGGTGCGGTTGTGGAACCTGGCTGACCAGACTGCTAAAGCAATTCTGAGGGGGCACCAGAGCTACGTTAACGATATTAGAATCGATGGCTCCCAACTGCTCAGCTCTGACGCGGCCCAGACCATTCGCGTTTGGGACTTGCAGAAAAATGCCCATGTTGAAACCTGGACTGGCTTTGACATCGATATTTGGCGATTTGTCATTCAGCCCAATGGCCACATTGTTACTCTCGGTGGTACTGAGCCTGTTGTCAGACTATGGAGTTTGCCCTCTGACACGACGTCTCAACGGCTCCCTAGCGATTAGTCGCAAGTATCTGGCGGTGGTTGATGTCGAATCGATCGCCGTGGGCGAGCAAATGTAGGCCCAGCCCATGGGCGCTGAGGGGGTCAGCAGCCGTGATATCGGGCTCGTTGGTGTGGGTCATGGTACTAGGGTCAACCACGGTGACGACCCCTTTGCCAATCACCTGAAAGCTGCCGTCGCCTTCAAACAGAGCGCAGGTGTCTTCGTCAATACCTAGGCCCAAACGGTTTGGCTGCATGGTCATGGCGCTAATCAACCGGGCCATGCGGTTGCGGTTGTGAAAGTGCTGGTCAACAATCACCTCGGGCACAAAGCCCAGGCCAATGGCCATATCGACAAGGGAGCGATTGGGCGACTCGCCGCTGCCACCCCCAGCGATCATGTGGTGGCCCATGACGGCCGCCCCAGCGCTAGTGCCCGCCAGGGTGATTTCGCCCAGCTGTGCCCGCTGACGAACAATATCGATTAAGGGGGTGTCGGCGAGTAGCCCGCACAGCCGCACCTGATCGCCGCCGGTAATAAAAACGCCAGTACAGGGTTCGATAATGGTTTTCCAGTTGGGGTCTTCGCCCTGGTCGCGATCGCGAATATCCATCACTACCGTATTGGTGACTCCCATGTCGGTAAAAATCTGCTGATAGCGGCCCGAAATCGCCACCGGATCCCTCGACGCGCAGGGAATAATGCCAATGCAGGCGGCGGTACCCCCCGAGCGTTCAAAAAAAGTGTGCAAGATTTCTTTGCCGTGGACTTTATCTTCTGCGCCGCCGATGGCCAGAATAGCGTTGTGCTTAACGAGAGACATGGGCCGCTCAACAAAGGGACGAGAATTGCTACCTAGACTCTATTACTGCATGATAGAGAGCGTTGTAATCAACCCATCAGGTCTTTGGGCCTTAGCAGTCTAGGCTATGACAACCGGCATCCACGGGGCTTCCCATCTGAGAATAGATGTTGTCAGCCTGTTTCCAGACTTTTTTGCCTCTCCCCTGGAGTCAGGGCTGATTGGTAGGGCCCTGGCACGCCAAATTGCAGAAGTTCATCTTACCAATCCTCGGGACTTTACAACGGATAAGCACCATCGGGTTGACGATGAACCCTACGGCGGCGGTGTCGGCATGCTGATGAAGCCCGACCCCATCTTTGCGGCGGTTGAGTCGCTGCCGCAGCGGCCTCAGCGGGAGGTGATTTTGCTCACCCCCCAGGGCGAGCCGATGACCCAAGTCATGTTTAGGGATTTAGCCAGCTGCGAACAGCTGGTGCTGATCTGTGGCCACTATGAAGGAGTCGATGAGCGCGTCGGTCATCTGCTCACCCGTGAGGTCTCCCTCGGAGATTTTGTGCTCACCTGCGGTGAGATTCCGGCCCTGGCTCTGATCAACGGCGTGGTGCGGCTGCTGCCCGGCACCGTGGGCAAGACTGACTCGCTGCGCTACGAGAGCTTTGAGACCCCGCTGTTGGATTACCCGCAGTACACTCGCCCGGCCTCCTTTCGCGGTTGGGAGGTACCAGCGGTGCTGCTGTCGGGCAATCACGCGGCGATTGCTCAGTGGCGCCAACAGCAGCAGGTAGAACGCACTCGCCAGCGGCGACCGGATTTGTATCAGCGGTGGGTGGAGGAAGAGGGTGGGGAGTAGGGAGTAGGGAGTAGGGAGTAGGGAGTAGGGAGTAGGGAGTAGGGAGTAGGGAGCAGGGTGTTAGACGTAGCG
>NZ_JADEWX010000350.1 GCF_015207395.1 Nodosilinea sp. LEGE 07088 | reverse complement strand
ATATGCGCTCGGTCACGCGTCCGATAGGGAACTGTCTGAGCCTCCCGAAGTTCACTTAACGTGCGGTCTTCTTCCTCGGTCAAAATGATGCGTAATGGGGCGGGCATTTGAGGGCACTCTGGCTACCCTGCTATCTTACATTTAATCTCAACTGCCTACTTAACCTGCAATAAGAGGGCTGCATACCTTGTAAGGTATGCAGCCCTCTTGAGTATTGATTTTTGTCGATTTTTAGTTATCGAAACGAACAGATTTTATATCTCTTAGCTCTAGTGTAGATACACCTGCATGCCGACAACAATGGCAATTAAAAGCACCACTGGAATTGCGATCGCAGCCATGCCATTGTGGCTCTTAACCACTCGAGATTCGTGACTAATTACAGCTGCTTTGATGGTTTCATGCATCTCCTCTCGCAGTTTTGTCAGTTCGCCATCGAGGCTGTCGCTACTGTAGAGCTGGCGCAAACGATCGAATACATCGCGAGCTAAAATCAGACTTTTCTCAGGGTTGTCAAACACCATATCCATGATTTCATCGTGGGAAAAGACTACGATCTTAGCCTCTTCACTGGCCTGGGCTATGGAGGAACGCGGCCGACGATCGATCAGTTCTATCTCCCCAAAAACACGCCCTGGGCCGAGAGATTTTGACACGACTTCACCCGTTTCTGGATAGGTGTCGATCAGGTTAATGCGACCTGATTTGATCAAATAGACCTGCTGGCTGGGGTCTCCTTCCCGATAGATGACATCGTCGGCAGCATAGGTGATT
Source organism: Nodosilinea sp. LEGE 07088 (assembly GCF_015207395.1). Classification (GTDB taxonomy): domain Bacteria; phylum Cyanobacteriota; class Cyanobacteriia; order Phormidesmidales; family Phormidesmidaceae; genus Nodosilinea. The sequence continues at coordinate 1,357 of NZ_JADEWX010000350.1, read as the reverse complement.
TTTTCCATGGATAATTTCGTGTAACGCGTTATTTTCGCGGCTATTGTTCCCATACTAGGCTCACTCCTATCGGCTCCCAGTGGGGCAACCGTAGCAGAATCTGTAGTTTATTTGACAGAGGTCACTTTCCCATGGCGCAGGTCATTTCTATTCACTCCTTCCGAGGGGGCACCGGCAAGTCAAATCTAACGGCTAATATCGCTACGGCGGTGGCTAGCCAGGGCAAGCGGGTGGCCATTGTCGATACCGATATTCAGTCGCCGGGCATCCACGTGCTGTTTGGCCTCGACGAAGAAGACTTTACCTACTCCCTCAACGACTACCTGTGGGACAAGTGCATCGCCAAAGATGCCGCCTACGACGTCACCAACCAGGTGGTCAACGCCAGCGGTACCCCTGTCGAGATTAGTGGCCGAGTGTATTTGGTGCCCTCTAGTCTAAAAGCTGGGGAAATTGCCAAGATCTTGCGGGAAGGGTATGACGTGGGCTTACTCAACGACGGCTTCCACGACCTCGTCAACCAGCTTGACCTCGATTACCTGTTTATTGATACCCATCCGGGCCTCAACGAAGAGACCTTGCTCTCCATTGCAATTTCCGATCGCATGGTGATTATTCTGCGCCCCGACCGCCAAGACTTTTTGGGTACTGCCGTTACCCTGGAAGTGGCCCAAAAGCTCGACGTGCCCGATATTACGCTGCTGGTCAACAAAGCGCCCGATATCTACCCCCGCGCTACCCTGATTGACAAGGTACAGACCCAGTATGGCGTGCCCGTGGGCGGACTATTCTACGAAAACGACGAAATGCTCCAGCTGGCCAGCGGTGGCATTTTCTGGCTGCACCACCCTGACCATGCGTTCAGCCAGGAGGTACATACCGTTGCTCGCCAGATCGTCGCTGCGGAGTAGCCCCATGCCCAACCCCACCCCGGGGGAGTTTTCAATGCCTCCGCTATCTTCGCCTGGGAGCCCAGGGCCAAAAACCATGACCGACCTCCTGGCCTTGGCTGACCCAGAGCGCACCCTGATGACTTGGTTGGTGCGCCAACGAGGGGCAACCCTCACCGATATAGCAGCCTATACCCAGACCCCCCCTGACCTGGCCCAGGCGACGGTAGATAGCCTGATGGCGGCAGGCTTTTTAAAGGTAGACGACACCATGACCCCTGCCATCTTTAGGCCTCATCTGGTTTCGCGACAAACGCGCAGAGTGCCTGATCACATCTGGCATTGCCTAGAGTGACTTGCTTAGTCACTCTAGGTCGGCATCGGGGTAGAGACAGGCCCTCGCTGCAACCCTAAACGCTGGGTCATTGGACACAACCGAGTCTAAAGGTCGCGGCTTAGGGCGGGGG
>NZ_JADEWX010000104.1 GCF_015207395.1 Nodosilinea sp. LEGE 07088 | reverse complement strand
GCCCCGTAGGGTAGCCCACCCTCGCTTTAGAGCAACATCGCGCTCCATTGGCAGCAGACGCAGCACCTGTACCAGTCCTGGTGCTTTGCGGGTGCCAATCAAAACGGCCCAGGTGATATAAACAGGCCATCTCAGCCAGGGAAAGTAGCGCAGCAGCACTAGGGTTTCGTTGTAGCTGGCCTGGGTGCAGGCGGTAGCGTCAAACTGGGTGCGCTGGTCGCGGTCAAACCGGGCGGCCAGAAAGTGATCGACCGCCACCGCCGGGTCGTAGATTAGCTTCCAGCCGCGCTGCTTGATGGCTAGGCTAAAGGCCAGGTCGTTGTGCACCTGGGCCCCTTTACCCTGGAGCTGGGCATCAAACCGCAGGTCGCCAATGGCCTGACGACGATAGCTCATGTTGGCCCCCTTGAGCACGTCCACTTCGCGGGGCTGACCCTGGCCAATGTGGTGATTGCCCACCACTTTGCCAAACCACTGCACCCGGCCCACTACGTCTGAAGCTCCGGGGTGTACGGTGGCATCTTGCAGGCGATCGCAGAGATACATCCAGTCGCGACCGCCCACGCCGCCCACCTGGGGGTCGGCCTCAAAGTGGGCCGTTAGCCGAGCCAGCCACTCGGGGTGGGGGGCAGCATCGTCATCGGTAATGGCGATAATGTCGCCGGTGGCGGCCTCTAGCCCGGCATTGAGGGCGGCCACCTGGCCCGGTTGGGTCACCACCTGGGGGTGCACCGGCAGCGGTGCAAAGCTGTGGCTATTGAGAAAGGCCCAGGTGTCTTGGTCACTATCGCGCACCACCACTAGTACCTCATTGGGCGGCTGGTGCTGCTGCTGAAGGGCTGCCAAACAACGTTTGAGATCCTCCGGGCGGCGGTAGGTGGGAATGAGGACGGTAGTTTTCATAAAAGCAGGGGGCATAGAATAATCCTCTCCTTACTGTTTCAGGGGTTATCGGAGCCATCCGCACAGAAAGTCTCGGAGTAGGCAAGTTTTATGAGTGTTTCACGCCAGGGCGATCGCACCGAGATGGTAATGTGGTAGGCTGCTGAGCGTTCGTCGTTAGGGACTAACGCCTAAATAGTGGGTATTGAGAGTGGGTATCGAGGCGATCGCAAATATCGGCATCCACAGTGATGTCAAACTTGCGGCCAAAGTATTTACCGGACCGGATCAGGGCGTCAAAGTCCTGGCTTTGCAAAATGGCCGGGTAGGGCGGCGTCCAGGAGATATAGCGGAGGTTGTCGTTGCAGAGCTCAAGGTCGGGGCGATTGACCAAAATCGTCTGAAAAAACGATTCGTCGGGCACCATGGTGTGGCGGTAGTACTCCACGATGTCGGGGCGGTCTTGAACAAAGTTGTCAATGTATTCGACGCAGCGACGATTGAGGGTATGCCACTGAGACCCGGCATAGCAACTAAAGGTTCCATCAAAGGGAGTGTTGCGCCGTCGCAGGGCAAGTTTGGCTCCAAAGCGTCCGCCTTTGACCCGTAGCCAGGGGTTCCAGTTGACTGGGCGATAGAGTTTGCGAAATAACCATTTGAGCTGGGCGGGCACGCTGTAGTAGCGAAACCAGTAGCGTTCAAAGCTAAGGTGTTTGTCCCAGTTCCACTGGGTAGCGGGAGGATTGTGGGCAGGAAAGTGCTCGATAAAGCCATCGTAGGTGGTCTGGGCTAACAGCTGCTCGAACTGAGCCAAGGGCTGGATGGGATAGTCTTGACCCGACAGCAGCACCAGCCAATCAAACGGGATACCCTGTTGCAAGAGCCAGGCGATGCAGCGCAGTTCGGCATCGACCACTGAGAAGCTGCCCCACTGCACCGAAATCGGTTGGGGAAAAATGTGAATGCGATCGCGGCTTTTGAACAGAGCAGCATCGAGGACAGGCTGCGCCCCGTCATGGTGAATCAACACCTGGGCGTCGGCACTGCCCTGAATCAGTCGCTCAGCTAGGATAGCCACCTGGGCAGGGTTGGTGTGGGAGGCAATTAAATACAGAATTTTCGGCATAGTCTTAGGTGGGGGCATCGGCTAATCGCCTGACATCAAAGCCGGGGCTAGCTAAACTCGGCTCGTCACCAGCGAGGGCATGAAGCTTAAGGTCAGGGCCGCCGCCGTTCTAAGGTTGACGTTTTGCTGGAGGGCCTGCCAAAAATAGGCCCGTGCTTGCGACGTCTTACCGTCGCGCAGCATACCAATCCCCAGGGTGGTTTTGCCCACGGCGAGCTGCTGTTTGAAATAGGGCCACAGGTCTTTTAGCCGATCATCGGCCAAGAATCGCTCGTAGCAATAGACCCGCGAAAATCCAGAATTGATTTTGGTGGTGTTGTTTTTGCGATTGGTCAGTTGGGTAATGTTCTGCGTATGGGCGCGGTACTCGGTTAGGTATTCGGGGCAAAAGTAGGCGCCATGCCCCTCTCGACAGGCCAAATAGCCGAGAAAGTAGTCCCAGTGACGGCCCATACCGGCCTGACCAGCGGCGCGCAGTTCTGACCAGGCGATCGCATCGTTGCGAATCACCGCCGCCGCCGCACAGGATACGGCTCGATCGACCAGGGCCAAGTGCCAAAAGGGCTGGTAGACAGCCTCCGATAGCCAATCGCGTTTCCACTCGTGGCTATTTTGCGCGGTGGCCTGGTGATCGATCTCGCCCGCCGCGTCAATCACGTAGTGGTCGCAAAAGGCTACCGATAGCTGCGGATTGGCCTCCAGATGGGGCACCAGTCGAGTGAGAAAGTCGGGTGTCCAGCGATCGTCGTCGTTGAGGCTGGCGACATATTTGCCCTTGGCGGCCTCAAACCCGCTGGTGATATTGAGGGTGATGCCGAGATTTTGGTCGTTTTGCAAAAAGCGAATCCGAGGGTCGTTGAAACCCCGAATCAATGGCTCTGGGCTCTGGGGGCTACAGTCATCGGTCACGACAACTTCAATATTGGTGTAGGTTTGGCCGAGAGCGCTGGCGATCGCCTCCTGCAAATAGTCGCTGCGGTTATAGGTCGGAATAACGACGCTAACGAGGGGGGCTTCAGTGGGGTTTAGGTCGGGCATCGCTAAGTCCTCCTAAGGGTTTGAGATGAGTCGATTGAGTTGAACCAGAAAAAACTGACGGGTTGCTACAGCCACAGGCGACGGCGACGGCGGCCCGCCGCCTGATGGGCCTCGATCGCGCGCTGGTAGCTGGCTTCTTGCAGCTGCCCAATGCGATCGCCGCTATACTCAGCCAAGACTCGCTGGCGGGCATTGTGGCCCAGCTCCATGCGTAGATCTGGGTCGTTGAGCAACTCGATAATGGCAGCCGCGATCGCGGCTGGGTTTTGGGGCGGCACTAGCCGACCCACCTCGTAGCTGGTAATAATTTCGGCCATGCCTCCAGCGCTGCTGCCAATTACCCCCCGGGCAGCGGTCATCGCCTCCAGACAGACCAGCCCAAAGCTCTCCCAGCGGCTGGGAAAGACGCAAATATCGGTATTGGCCAGATAATCTGGTATGCGATCGGCGGGCACCGGCCCCGTAAACTCTACAGAAGCTAGATCGGATTGCAGACGTTGGGTCAGAAACGTCTGCATATCAATCTGGGGTATAGGAGACTGGCCGTTACGCCCAATCAGGCGAAATTGAGCGGTGGGTAACTGCGCTAAAACCAGCGGAATAGCGTCCGCCAGATCCACAACCCCCTTTTTGATGTCTAATCGCCCGATAAACGTAACTCGCTGAGTGGAGGTGTTGACGGGGATTGCGAGCAGGTTGGGATCGGGGGTAAAAGGCAGCGGATACTGGTGAACTTTTGCCGAGTTCAGTCCCCACCGCTGAATCAGGTCTTTGCCCAGTGCCCAGGAGGGAGCCGCTATTTCATCGGCCTCTAGAGTATGGGTCTGCTCTAAATTTCTCAGGGGGTGAATGCCTCGTCGCAGGGCACCCAAACGGGTACGGAGTTGATCAATCGCATTAGGCTGACCTTCGTAGAGGTCGATCAGTTCGCGGGGGGTGTGCAGTTTGACCACTAGGGGTAAGTCGGGAACAGCTTGGGCAATCCCTGCTGCATCGGCCCCATATTCTGGCCCTTCGACGACGTCAAAGGCGGTAGCCTGATGGCGGCCTAAAAAAATCGGCACTACTGCTCGAATGAAGTCGATCTTTTGCTTCACCTGAATGCGGTGGACGGTAACCGCACCCTCAATGTCGGTGCCGCTGCGATCGCGGCTACCCGCAAACACCTCAACGGTATGGCCGCGCCAGGTCAGCAGGGTAGCCGCCTGGTGGGCATAGGTGGCAATGCCGCCGTAGGCCGTATCGGGGGGGTATTCAAAACTAATCAGGGCAATTTTCATTGATGTTCTCAACCGCAACGCCATCGCCGACCTCGGCCCTAAACCAGCACTGTCGATCGCTGCATCTCGCGCTGCAAAATCTCATCGAGCTGCTGGGCGCGGGTGGCCAGGGTGTGCTCCTTCAGGGTGCGGGCCTGCCCAGCTTGGGCGATGTCGTCTCGCTGTTTGGGGTGAGCCAATACCCACTTCACCTTTTCTAAGCATTCATCCGGAGAACGGTAGGTCAACACCTCGCGATCGCTCTCAAATAGCTGGTTTAGATTGACCTTGTGGTCGGTCACCAGGCAGGTGCCTACCCCGGTCGCCTCAAACAACCGCATGTTAGAGGCCGAGTTGGCCGACAGATCGATGTGGCTATTAAAGGTCGCCCGCGAGTCGCGCAGGGTCTGAAACATGGGCATGCCAAACCGGGGCGGCTGCATAAAGGGTTTGAGCCGGGGGTTCACTGCTCGGCGCGGGGGGTGCTCTAGCTGGGCAACTGTCTTGAGCAGCGGCAGGCGATCGAGCCAGTCGGTAGGCAGACCTGCCGCCATCAACCTCTGGCGCAGCCTAAACAGCTGGGCTTTAGCGATTCGCCGGGCGTTGGTGGGCAGGCTGTCGTTAGTGTAAAAAGCCAGGGTAAAAATCTCGACGTCGATTTCAGATACCAGTCGCTCCAGGGTGGCGTCGCGGGCGACATGAAACTGGCTGTTGCGGTTGATATTGCCGATAAATGAGAAGTCAATAGCGGGCGATCGTCCCATCTCCAGGCGCTCTAAAATGCGCGGGTCAAAGGAGTGGTTGAGGTGAAAGGTGCGGTGTCCCCAGCCGTTGAGAATCTCGACAATTTCGGGCACGCACGACAGGGTAAAGTCGTAGGCCTTAAACAGAGCATCGTTGGGCCAGGGGCCACCGCACCAGCCCATCACCACCCGAATCGAGGGGCAGCTCTGGCGCACCGACTGTATCCACTCTGGCGCAAACTGAAACATATCGGCCACAAACAAAATCTCAGGCTGAAATTCTAAAATTTGGCCTTTGAGTATGTCGTGCTTCCAGGTGGTTTCGTCGTAGGCAAAGCTGCGTTCGGCAGCCCAGGTTTTTTGCACCAGCTCCACATTGGCCAGCACTTCGACCACCTTGTAGCCCAGGGGTTCGAGGGCATCTTTCCAGGCGTGGGGATAGCCAAACCAGTTGCGGTTAATGGTGGCCTGCTGCTCAGCCCATGACTGGGTGGCCAGCTCGGGGTGCTCACCGTAGAGCTGGAGCCAGTGCTGCCAGAAGGGGATGGCGATTTTGAAGAGTTTCATGGTGGCGCTTGCCCAAAATTTGTGGTACCTGTAGCCGGTAGCGTGCCCCCAGGCTCTACTGTCGCTGAGAACTGTAGCCCAGCTGCAAGCGCAGCCTGGTCCACACTTTTACGTAGTAGATGGCGTAAATCAGGCCGAGAACCTGAATTTTTTGGTAGCTCGTAGTCAGACGATGGCTGCCGTTAATTTGCTGTAGTGCCGTTCGCAAGGGGGGTTTAAGGTCTTGCAAGAGCTTGAGCCAGACCCTCAAATTCAGGCGGCGGCGCTGCTGAGTATGGAGGTCGTACCCGCCGCCAGTGATTCGCACGACTTTTTTATAGAGCTGGCCCCAGGTTTGGCGAGTAGGATGGGCTACCCAGCTGTCTTCGGCATAGGCAACGCTATAGCCCTGGTCGTACACCCGGTTACCCCATTCGGCATCGCCCCCGGACTTCATGCTGGTGTTAAAGGGGCCAACGGCCTCGACAACTGTTTTGAAGGTAAATAGATTGGCCGTTGCCCCAAAGTGGTCTTGCTCAACATAGTCTTTTTGCTGCAAGAAAGACATACTGTCGAACAGCTCTACTGCTGTGGGGCGATTGGGGTTTTGGTAGTAAAGTTCAACTCGCCCCGCCACTAGCCCCGCGTTGGGCAGGTTGAGCAACTTAGCCACTCCGATTTCTAGCCAGTCTGGGGCCGGGGTGCAGTCTGAATCGGTAAAGGCCAGAATCTCGCCCTGAGCCAAGGTAATGCCCAGGTTGCGCGCCCGGTAAGAGCCCGGTTGGGCTTCGTAGGCCAGAGTTGCACCAGGGAACTGATCGACCACGCTCTGAATGTCATCGCTGGAGCCGTTATCGACTACTAATATCTCGTAGCGATCGCGGGGAAAGGTCTGCTTAGCCAGCGCCATCAGGCAGACTTGGAGTCGCTCGGCATCGTTAAAGACGGGAATAATGACTGATACAAAATAGCTATGAGACTCTGGCTGCATGGTTTACTCCCTCAAACGCTGCTAATGGTGGTCTAATCTAAGCAACCTGACCTCAAGTTCTAATACAGTATTCATAGACGCATCTGAACTGTTCAGACACACTCTCCCAATCCCAACTCTTGGCCTTAGCAAGATTGAGTTGCCCCATCTGCTCTAGCTCTGCAAAAGAACTTTCAGTCGCCTGATGCAGAGCTATTTCTAGGCCATTTGACTGCTCTGGTTCATATAAAAAACCGCCCTTAGACCCGATAAACTCTTCCATACAGCCAATGCTGGGGGCGACGCAGGGCTTACCAAATGACATGGCTAAAATAGCCGCCCCCGAAGTCAAAATATTTTTATAGGGCAGTACGACAACATCGCAGGCATTCATGTAAATTTGCACGTCGCGATCGGGTACGTAGCCCGGTTTAAACAAAATGTTGCTCACATTCTTCACGGCATCCGCAATACCTTCGGCATCACCCGCTTCGAGAAGCTTGCCAGCAATAATGAGCTTCACATTCTGAGACTTGCCAACTGCCTTAAAAGTTTCAATTAGCTCATAAATTCCCTTGTAGGGCCGAATAATTCCCATGAAAAGAATGACTTTATCGGTTTCGGCAAGGCCCAACTCTTCTCTAGATTTTTGCCTGCTTATCGTATTTTCATAGAGATCAATATAGTTCCCGTGGGGAATTAGGAATATTTTCTCTGCATTGCTGACGCCAAATTTCTTTTTGACTTCCTCCTCAGCCACTTGGCAGTGAACAATAATTGCCCGTGATAGATTCGCCAAAATTCGTCGCGCCCACCTATCGAGCCCAGACGGGTAGTTGCCCTCATGGCTGCTCAAATTATGCACCGTCCAGACAATGCTGACTCCCCTAACGCGAATAATGAGCAGCCTAAGAATAAAGGTTAGAAACCGATAGAGGGAGTTAAGCGAATTTCTAGCTTTGAGATACGTATGAATCCAGTTCAGGTGGAGTATTTGAATTGGCTCTCTCCGAACGATTTTCTTAAATAATGATCTAAACTCAGCCGTATCAATAGCAATATTGGCATCAACCAGATGACAGAGCAATTTATCCTGGTACGGGTTGCTCTTAAATAACACTGGCATACCAACCGAAAGCCGGGTCGTTTGAGCTAGATCAGATACTTTAGGTTTAGTCTGAGTCATTGTGATTAAGCCCTAGCGAGAAAGAGAAGACTGAGCCTGGCTTTGGGGCAGGTCGATGGCTTCTGGGGGCCACCGCAGGTGGTAGCGTTGCATGAGGGTTGTGGCTAGCCCGCTTTTTGTTACGGTCGGTTGCAGCAAAGGAAACCGTAGCCGCTTGGCTAGGGCATTGAGATAGTGGAGCGGGTAGCTGTAAACGGCCAGCCCGAGTTGCCTGATGTTGGCAATCCCATGCTGGGGATTGTGGGCGTGCCGATACAGCGCTGTCTCATAGGTGTTGGATAAAAACGACAGCAGCAGTTGCTCTGGTAACTCTGGGGTTACTTTGAGCGTTTGATATGCCTTGAGGTTGGCGGTTGCGATCGCAAGCATGCGCCTACAGCTGTCTACGGCATAGGGCGACTGGGTAGCCTGTCCCTCATATTTACGCCAGGCAGTGAGTGTTTCAGGCAGAAACAGTACATCGGTGTGCATCGCCAAGCGCAGGGTCCAGTCGTAGTCTCCCGCTGGGCCATACTGGCGAGAGAAGAAACCAACGGTGTCGATAACGCTGCGCCGCAGCACCAGGGAGGTCATGGTGCGATAAATGGTGCGGTAGACAAAGTGCATCAAAAACTCAAACATCGCCATTCTGCGATGGGCATAGCTGCTGGCGCTGAGATAGATGGGCATCTCGGCGGCGACAATGTCGTCGTAGGTGCGGGTAATCTGGTTGTGCTCGTTGATGTACTCAAACTTAAAGTGGCAGGCGTCGATATCGCGATACTGGTCGAGGGCCTGGGTAGTTTGGCTTACCAGTCTGGGGTAGCAGAGATCGTCGCTGGTGAGCATGTAGAAGTATTCGGTGGTGACCTGCTCTAGGCAATAGTTCCAGTCGGCGTACATGCCCTGGCGTTTGCCGCGCAGTAGGGTAAAGCGGGGGTCGTTGGCAAACTGCTGCATGTAGTCCCAACTGCCGTCGGTGGAGTAGCCATCGACAAAGACACAGCGCCAGGTATCGCTATCTTGAGCTAGCATGCTGTCGATGCAGGCGGGCAAGAAGTCGATTTTGTTGAGGTTGGGAATGCAGAATGTGAAGCTGGGTTTAGACATTGTCTTTACTAAGTGGTGAGGTTGTATCTCTTAGTGTTTCCACTGCACGGTCAAACCCACGTTGTTGTGCCAAATAAAATTCGCGTTTAGTCTTTGAAATTCGTCGTAGGTAGTAAAACTCTTTTATTTTGCTTGTCCAGGTAATCTTTCTAGGTATAGGGGATTTACCTCTCAAAGAATCGAGAATCCTTTGAGAATAATTCATGCCCTCAATAAGCCTTATGAGATAAGTTTTTTCTAAACGCTTTGATGGAATTAAGTGAGTTAGCTTCAAAGAGGGGAAAATACCCATTCCTAGGCCAACGTCGCAGGCGGTAAATGCTAAGTCAGAGTCTTCACCAGCAGTAAGTGCTTGCCCTATTCTGCCAAGCTTTAAGCGCTCAGAGCTCTCGCTTACCAGACGGGCATATTCTTCAGCAACCCTTTTTCGTACGCAGATTCCTGCACCACAGGGCGTCGTTTCATACTGATGAACTAGGTTTGACCACTTGATTTGATCAAATTCACGGATACCCAACTTTGGAAGATAAGGCTCAGCCCATTCTGGAGGTGGAACTTCATACTTGCCAAAAATCTGTCCGCCCCAAGCGCCAAGGAAAGGAAACTCGTTACTAATCCGAATGACCTCCTCTATATAGTTCACATCCAAAACATTATCGTCGTCAACAAAAACTAGAGTTTCTGCCTGAGATTCTCTGATGCCAGCTAATCTTGCACTAGTAAGTCCTAGCTTCTCTTCGCGAATAAACCGTGAGTTAGGATGCCATTTTAAGTTGATTTTATCCTTTAAATATTCATCACTAGCGTTGTCTACTAATATTAGTTCCCAATGCTGAAATGGAGAGGTTTGAGCCTTAAGGCTGTCAATAACGTTCTCAATATAAGATTTACGTGGATTGTGAGTACAGATAATAACTGACAAGTGCATAGTCATATTACTTTACCTCGTCATTCTCCGTATGCTTTGAATGTCAGCGGATAACAGAATCTGAGCAAATGTCTGGGAAAAACTCAGATAAGAGATCTCTACAATGAAAATCAACCTTGCTTTCAAGATATTGCTGATCTAGCTCACTGAGCACGTTAAAGTATTGCTTAGCTTTGAAAGCATGGGAGTTCCTTTGGACAATTTTACCGTCTGATACACCTATGAACTTAGCAATCTCTTTTGATTTCTCGTTTATTTTACTGGTCTGAACAATAAGTAATCTATCTTTTGGAACTGTGTTGATAACGTTCTGATTATGTTCAGACCAGTATGACAAATAGCCATCTAATGTATAAAGCCCTTTATCTCGGAGTGTAGCTTCTTCCTTTGGATGACTGTACAATTCAGGCTTAAATCGGAAATCTCGAAGCCGCAGCCAATGCTCAGATGCTTGACGTCCGAGCTGATGGTTTATAAACGAGTCAAGCCAGGCATACGGATCACGGATAGTAAGGAGAAATTTTGATTTTGGAAATAAGATTAGAAGTTGGTCAAGCAAGAAATAATTAAGTTGCGAAGAGTCAACTTCAAGTCTTAGTTTTTGATCTCTTTCTAAAATATATCTCTGAACCTTATCATCACTGATATTGTTATTGGCTATATCTAAAATGAAGTCGATTACTTGATGACTTTCTGACTCGTGGGCACAGCGCAAGTTTCCTCTAAATATTGCTTCAATTGAATGGGTTCCTGATTTTGCAGTTCCAATGCAGTAGGCGTGTGCTCTACGCGGTAGCATTGCGCGAATAGCAGGTATTTTCAGAGCTCTACTCTTAACTGCCTTAGTAAATTTTTTGGGCATAATAAAAAACCAAAAATAATTATGCATTCGCAGATCAGGGCCAAATAGATTAATTCCCAAGATTACAATAATTTCCTTATGCTGATTGATTCAAAAAGAGTATTTAAATATCTCTATGTCTTTCTCAAAGGATTTTTCAACTATTTTTTTCGAACGAGGTGTATAAAACTCTGTGTATTTGGCACGATTGCTTTTATTAACGTGAGGAAGTTTTGCGGATATAGAAATTCTCTGACATATATTATCGAAATCATCCTCTAAGTTCTCAAACTTACCGATGTAATCAACTATTTGGTTGCCATCGTCATCGAGGATATACCTGTATTGGCAGTGAAGATCTTGGGTCACCCTCCATTCGATGTAATCATCAAAGCTGTTGAGGCTTTTGATTAAATTATGTTGTCTGTGCTTGGGGTTTTGCAGCATGTAACTGTATAAAGAAACTTCCATATCCCAAGGATTTCTCACAAAAGCAAATTTAAAGAACTTGTCATAGGTTTTTCGGGGTAGCTGATTACGTATTTCTTTTGCCATTGGATGTTTCGGTACTAAGCTATCGAATCTAAATTTTTTATTGCGAAAGCCAATTTTTGCTAAGGCTTTATCTGTCCTTTTTGGCTCGCAATAAGGAGACAGGACTGAATTCATGCTACTACCAGCGCATTTGTATATGTGAACGAAAATGAATTTTTTGGAGTAAGATATAAGTGCCATTTACAAATTCTCAATCACATTCTCTATAGGTGGTAAATCTTTCATGACCTGGTCGTAAGCTTTCTTCCCTGTTTCTATCTGCTTAGATGCTATTTCCAAAAGTAAATAACGCTTTTCCTCAGGAAAATCCCACAGCTCACTTAGCGTGCTCTGGAGGTTCTCTGAGAAGTCTCTATCTTCAAGAAATAAGATCTTGCTTCCAACATTGCCGAACTGATCAAATAGACCCGAAAACTTATCCACGTAATACTGACTTCTCACGATGGCTACAACAGGGATCCCCTGTGATAACGCAAAAACCCCTGCATGATAACTTCCGGTTATTACGATTCTGCAATGATTAATCTGCTTTGCTATTTTATCCGGCGATTCAGGCATAGTAATTTCCCTGATTTCGCCGTCATAGCCATCAGTAATTTTTCTGATACTAGAAACATCTGAGTTGTGTTCAATGAATTCAATCGGTATTGATACTAAGGGTGCTTTCATCTCTGCTGCAAATTTGTGGATACACTTTCGCAGCACTTCGGATGAATCTGAAGCTATGTTTGAGTACTTTGCGACTCTTAAATTGATGCCAACTCCATTTCCTAAATTCTTAGATCTATTCCGATGGGATAATTCAATCGCATCATCTCCTGTTACGATAATTTGGCTGTTATCGATTCCTAATGATTTAAGAAAAGGTAAACTCCTCAGCTTTTCTCTTAATGTAATTTTTTTTACTCTTGATAAAACTAGCCTGGCTTGTGAAACCGTAAGCCTAGAACTAAAAGGTCCAAGACCATGGCCTAGCATGACTGTAGGTTTATCCATTTTTTGTGCTAATCCTAAGATGCCTAAAGTTGAATTAACTTTATTTGGGAAAGCATCAGTGATATATCCGCCACCAGTAGCTACTACAAGATCGGCTTCTTCTAGAGATTTTAGAAAGTTCGATAAATTAGTTAAGGATTCAGGGGAATATCTGTATTTATATTCAATTAATCGCTTGGCCAAGAAAGGGTGATTCACTTTGAACTTCCATTCCCAATGTAAGCAACTTTCTCTATAAGCCTTTGGTAGTGTTTCGACATATCTTTTTGACAATGGAGACAGCCAAATGTTTAAGCCTGAATTTCCCAACGATTGAACATCTTGTATATGGTGTTTAAGTTTTTCAGGCGCGCTGTTGAAAACCTTAAACTTAGCATCAGGATATAAAGACTTTAGTCTACATATACTCATCTCGAGCATTGCTAGATCGCCCATGTTTGCTAGTGGGTAGCCACTTTGCTCGACTAAAATATTCATGACACCTCGTTGCCTTTACTTAGCTTACGGTTACTCTATTGGTTCTACTGCCCAATCTCGAGGCTGAAAATATAAGCTTTCGTTGCTGAAAATGTCTGACTCAACGGTGAACCTGAATGTTTCAAAGGAGTCCAGATAATATAATCCGTCATCCTTTATGTATATATCCATTAAGTAAGTTCCCACTAAAAGACCAAGCTTTTCAATTCGCGTCTGAAATTCATATCTTCCCGAATTTATGGAGAGTAATTTCCCGTCTTGCATACAGTTCATTGAGAGGATAGTTTCACCGCCATCCGCAAGTTTTTTGACAACGACTGTGACTCCTAACTTGGGAAATGTTCTTTCGGATTTACACTTTATGCATAAAGTTATTTCTTTCCCTGTTTTTGGAGTATTGACTATCTTTCCTTGGTGATCTCTGAAAAATATGGATTCAATATCTAGTCCATTACTAGTTGATTTTCTATTTGGGTCTAGCTCGATAAAGCCATTGGATATGTTGGTGTCTTCTGTGAAGAGATCTTTTTCATATTGATTGATAATTTCAGGAGTTCTCCCATATCCTTTGCTAATGCCTTTTAGCAAATAAACAGAAGAGTCACACACTGTTAAGATTGTATGCGAGCTATGACTTACAAGAATAAAGGCTGTCTTGGATTCTCTCAGCTGATGAAGTTTTTGGAAGCATTTGCCCCTAAAGCGACTATCTCCAACCGCCAAAACCTCATCAATCAATAAAACATCAGGATCGGTGTGAATCGCGCAGGCAAATCCTAACCTTGCCTGCATACCGGAGCTATAGCTTCTCACGGGCGAGTCGATCGCATCGGGTATTTCGGCAAAGGCCACCACATCATCAAAGCGATCGTCGATTTCTTCTTTGGTTAAACCCAAAATCGACATGTTGGCATAAATATTCTCCCGCCCTGTCAGCACCGGGTTAAACCCAGCCCCTAGGGCAATCAGCGGGGCCACGCGCCCCTTGACCATTACTGAGCCGACATCGGGCTTAATTAACCCGGCAATTACCCGCAGCAGCGTAGACTTGCCGCTGCCATTTTTGCCCACCAGGCCCAGAGCCTCGCCCCGGCGCAGCTCAAAACTCACACTTTGCAGCGCCCAAAACTCTTTTTTGCGCAGCTTGTCGTTTTTGTCGCCGCGCAGACCCAGCACCTCACTAGAGATGTCTTGCATGCCATAAAACAGCGCCGACTTAAAATCGCGGCAAAACTTCTTTGAGGCCCCCTGCACCGAGAGCACCACATCTGAATCTTTAGGTGCCGTCATCGCTTGTGTATTTTCAGCTACTAATGTCATTACGAGCTAAACCTCTCAATTGCATAGGGCATCGCCAATCGGTACACCACCCAGGCCACCGGCAAACCGGTAAACACAATTGCACTTACCAGCCAAAACCCCTGCGGGTCGGAGATGGTGCCCGTAGTAATCAGCTCGCGGGTGGTGACCAGCAACGGCGTGACCGGGTTAAACCGCACCAGTAGACCAAACAAGCCCTCTCCACTGGGGGGCGGGTATACCACCGGGGTCAAAAATAGCCAGGTGCCCAACAGCAGCTGCATCCCCTTCTGAAAGTCTTGGTACAGCGCGCTCAATGGGGCCAAAAACATGCCCAACACGGTGCCCAGCAGCACCAAATGCAGCAGCGCCACCGGGGCCAGCACAATCGACGGCGGCACCGCTAGGCGAAACCACAAAAACATCCCGGCTACCAGCAGTAGCTTAATGGCAAAGTTAAACAACACCTGCCCCGCCGCCGCCAAGATCAGCGCCTCGCGCGGAAATTGAATTTTGGCCAGCATCATGCGGGCGGCCCCTACCTTTTGCATGGGCAGCATCACCGCCTCGCTAAAGGTCTGCCACAGAGCCGTGCTCATCAGCACATAGGCCGGGTAGGGAATATCGGTTGTGCCCACATTGATTACCTTGGCGCTGGCGGCAAAGGCAAACCCCGCCGAGGCCACAATGGGGGGAATAACCGCCCAGGCAACGCCTAAAAACGACTCGCGATACTGGGCGCTAATGTCGCGTTTCATCAGTTGCCAGGCCAGTTCGCGTGAGGCCAGGAGATCGGCCCCCATGCGGCGAAATAGCTGCATGGGGCGACGCATTTCGCTAGCTGGACGGTAGATCTGAATGGCCACTGGCTGGCTGGGGCGCTTAGGCACCCGCAGTCGATTTTGCGGCTCTGGGCTTTGGGAAGAGGGGCTAACCATAGATTGGCTCAATAGTTGGTTAATACTTCTCAATATTTGGCGAGCAATCCGTATAATTTCGGAGAAGTCAGCCGGGCTTTATGAAAACTTGAAAGAGTCGGTAGCTCCGGCATCTTTGTTTCCGGCTGCTACCATATGGCGCACCACATCGGGCATGGCAAACTGTGCTTTCCAGCCCAGCTGGCGCTTGGCCTTAGCGGGGTTGCCCTGACTGTGGGCGATTTCTGTGGGGCGGTACAGGCTTTGATCAATCACCACATGGGCCTGCCAGTCTAGGTCTAGGCTGGCAAAGGCTTGGGCTACAAAGTCTTGCAGGGCAAAGGCCTGACCAGTAGCTATTACGTAGTCATCGGGCTGGGGCTGTTGCAGCATCAGGTACATAGCCTCCACATATTCGGGCGCCCAACCCCAGTCGCGTTGAATAGCTGTATTGCCCAGGCGCAGAATTTCGCGGCTGCCCGCCGCAATGCGCTGAGCAGTAGCGATTATTTTTTGGGTCACAAACCGCTGGGGTCGCAGGGGCGATTCGTGGTTAAACAAAATGCCCGAGGCGGCAAAGATGCCGTAGGCTTCGCGATAGTTGGCGACTTCCCAAAAGGCGGTCGCTTTAGCCACGCCATAGGGGCTACGAGGCCGAAAGGGGGTCTGCTCATCGGCGGGCTCGCCGTTGGTATTGCCAAAGCACTCGCTAGAGCCTGCGTTGTAGAGCTTGATCGGCTTGGCCAAAAACCGGATCGCCTCCAGCAGGTTGAGGGTGCCCGTGGCAATGCTTTCTAAGGTTTCGACCGGCAGCTCAAAGGAGAGGCCCACCGAGCTTTGCCCCGCCAGATTGTAGATCTCGTCGGGGTCGACCTTGGTAAGCACCTGTAACACGCTGCGAAAGTCAGTCAGCGCCATTGACTCTAGCTTTACCTGGTTGTAAATGCCCAACCGCTTGAGGCTACTAAACGACGACATTTGAGCATCTCGGGAGGTGCCGCAGACGGTGTAACCTTTTTCGAGTAAAAGTTGGGCCAGGTAGGCTCCATCTTGTCCAGATATGCCGCAAATTAAGGCTGTTTTCATGGGTGGTCTCTCTAGTAAATCAAGATATGGATAGAGCTATTTATGGCATAGCTTGAAGCAAACTGAGAATCCGTTTGCCTGCTACTGACCAGGCAAACGACTGGTGAAATGTCTCAAAAGCAGACAGTGCAAGCTTACGATAGCTCTGCTGAGATTCCATTAAGGATTTAATGTAATGAGCATATTTCTCGGGAGGGTCTTCTATTGAGAAAGTCTGACCGCTAACACCATCTTGATTTACAGTCGAAATTCCTCCGGTATTAGATGAGATAGAGGGTAGCCCAAAGGAACTAGCCTCCGCAAAGACAAGGCCAAAACATTCTGCTCTAGATGGTAAAATTAAGAAGTGCGAATCAGAGAAAAATTGATCGATCTGTTGTTTTCCTAGTTTATCTTTTTTGGATATAAATCCATAGACTTTGACAAAGTCTGGCACATCATGGGGCGGCTTACAGCCAACTATGCTGAGCTCTGTCGGCAGCCCCATTTGGTTGAGCACCTTAGCCACATTGAGAGCAACGTCACCGCCTTTCCGAAACCAGTCGACTCCGCAAAACAATAGCTTGCACCGATCAAAAGATTTAGCTTTTACCGTAGTTTTTATATCTTCCAGGGTGCGATCGCATTCAACATTAGCTCCAAAAGGTATGACTTTTACTCTATTTGGATCGACCTGATAATTTTCGATAGCTGTTTTAGCCGCCCAGTGTGATGCATAAATCGCAAATTTGGCTTTACTGAGGGCCTGCTGCTCCATTTTATTACCCGCTCTGATAGACTCGTGGCAGAGTCTTGTATATGTCTGATAATAATCAATCATGCCGACAAAAGTGGCGTCTGTCCAAAAAACTATAGGGTAATTTGTATTGAGATAAGAAATAGGAATAGTACCGGGACTAAAAATCAGATCTGGCTGAAGACTCTGAAGTTGCTGTTCAACTTGGCGGGCATAAGCCTTAAGAATTCGAGGATCTCGGTTAGTGAGATATCGCTGAGATAGTTTCTTATAAATACGCTGCTTGATTTTTGTGACTCGACTGTTTGCCTGTTGGAGACCACCAATTCCTACAACTGAGAAGCCTGCACCTTTAAGACAATTTTTGATGTTTAAACCCAAGCCAGACCAGGCATGGATGTCGGATGAATCATAGGTAGTCACATATGCTATTTTCATGTTTTCTCTACCAAAAGCTTGGCTAAATAGGTCAGGTAATAAGAGGCACTTCTCATCAGCCCCTCTGATTAGCTGCTAAAAAATGAAAAACCTCTGGTTTCAAATGAATTTGGTCGAGCGCTAGTAGTACCCAGCAAAACATGAAACCTAGTTTGGTCTTGGGTTACACTTCGTTCCACTTCCTCCTGAAATTCTAAGCCTGGCGAAAATTGACTCCGCAGAAAGGTAAAAGGTGTTGGCCTGTGACCGTCGGGTCAGTCGAGGGCGTGTAATGGATGGCATACTTTGTTTTGCCAATCCTAAGATTACTCACCCTCAAGAGAGTCGATCTAAACTAGCGATGCCCCGACCATCTGGCGAATGATCGCATCCTCTGCTGCCAACACCGGTTGCTGCCCGTTGGGATGAGTTTGCCCCACAGCTCGAATATCGGCATCGATCATCAGCTTCACCAGTTGCTCGAAGGTGACTGAGGGCTGCCAGCCTAGCTGGGTTTTGGCCTTGGCGGGGTCGCCAATTAGCAAGTCAACTTCGGTCGGGCGCAGGTAGCGATCGTCAAAGGCGACGTACTGGTGCCAGTCGAGGTTGACATAGCCAAAGGCAATATCTAGAAACTCTCTAATCGAGTGGGTTTCGCCGGTGGCGACTACATAGTCGTCGGGTTGGTCTTGTTGCAGCATCAACCACATGGCCCGCACGTAGTCTTTGGCGTAGCCCCAGTCGCGCTTGGCATCGAGATTGCCCATATAGAGCTTTTGCTGCGTACCGGCCAAAATGCGGGCCACGGCGCGGGTAATCTTGCGGGTAACAAAGGTCTCGCCGCGCCGGGGCGACTCGTGGTTAAACAAAATGCCGTTGCAGGCAAACAGGTCGTACGACTCGCGGTAGTTAATGGTTTGCCAGTGGGCGTAGACCTTGGCGCAGGCGTAGGGGCTGCGGGGGTAAAACGGGGTGGTTTCGCTCTGGGGTACCGCCTGCACCAGGCCAAACATCTCTGAAGACCCTGCCTGATAAAAGCGCACTTCGTTGCTGGTGCGGGCTTGGTAATCGCGAATGGCCTCTAGCAGGCGCAGGGTGCCCATGCCTACGGCATCGGCGGTGTACTCTGGCGAATCAAAGCTCACCCGCACGTGAGACTGGGCACCCAGGTTATAGATTTCGTTGGGCTGCACTTCTTCTAAAATACGCCGCAGGGTGGTGCCATCGGTGAGGTCGCCGTAGTGCAGAAACAGCTTTGCCCCCGCTTTGTGTGGGTCTTCGTAAATATGGTCAATGCGATCGGTATTAAACGTCGAGGTGCGGCGAATGACGCCGTGGACTTCGTAGCCCTTGTCTAGCAGCAGCTCGCTGAGGTATGAGCCATCCTGGCCAGTAATGCCGGTCACTAAAGCGCGTTTCATAGCTGGAGTCCTTAACTAAAGCGATACTGAAGGTAAAAACTTGATAATCAGAAATCTACTGATAGCCCGAAGATTTGCTTGGACATTTCAACGAGCTCAACATCCTTAAATAAGCTGCGATAAAATTCATCTTCAACCATGGATTTCCATCTCTCAAGAACTTTTGATTGGCTTGCTTTCCCAGATAAGTTTAGGCTATCAAAAGTGCTCCCCGTGCCATCCCCAGGAACTTTCTCAAAGGCTTCACCCTGGGTTGAGAAGCCAATTTCATGCCCGATTTTTATTCGATATTCAGTCGAAACAAACCAGTCGTTATAGTTAACCAGAATCTTTGGCTTAACACTGCCGTACTGAGGATTATCCAAAAAAGCTCTAGCGTACTGCTTAAAAAGCCGAATAAAGCGATCGCAGTTTGCCGGATTCATTCTCCCAGACTTAACTAAGCTGGCCATCAGATTATAGGGATCTCGAAGAATTAAGATATCGCTTCTGCGATCGCTGTGACCGACGTAATCATCATGGTTCAGTTCATAGTCCAGAAAAGCCTCATTATCTAGAAAGTTGTCTTCGTAGCTGACAATAAGATTCTCTTTTGGGGAATACCTCCGAATAAAGTTGACCCGTATGCTTGGGTCATTATTAACGAATCTAAACTTCGATTCTTGGCGAATTAGATGCTTAAGGTAGCTACTCGCCTTAGGTTTGCAGCGCCAAAAGGGAAGTCCTTTAACGTAAATTTGGGCCCAGGCTGAGTAAGGATCGACGCTCTGCCGACCAATATTGTTGAGATAGACAACCGGTGATTGCTGGTTGTCCATTATCCAGTGCAAAATAGCGTGGTTCCCAGATCTTCGAATGCCGAACACACGAAATTCATGCGCATTCCTGGTCATTGGTCATTTCGCCCTATTAATTAGTGCCAGAGCCCGTAAAGACTTGTGCCAGTGCCAGTAGGCCAGCGCGGCTATCGCGCCACAGAGTCCAAGTTTCGATGTAAGTGCGCTCACGCTGACAAATTCCCTGAATGTCTAGGGTGGGCATGTTGAGACCCATGGGTCTGGGGCCAATGATGCCGGGCAGGGCGTTGAGGCAGGTATGAAACTCGGCAGGTACCCGAACGGCTTCATCAATAAGCCAGGGCTTGGTGCCAATCAGCGTAATGTCGCCGCGGACTAGGTTGACCAAGCGGGGCAGTCGATCGAGGCGAGTGAACTCGAGCCATAGGCCCAGGCGAGTTGTTTGGCCGGTTTTGATCGAGGTACGGCGAAACTGAGCCATGCGAAAGACGCGGCCTCGCTGGCCAATGCACCAGCTGTACTGGTAAACGGGGCCACCGTCTTGTAGGTTAAGGCCAATGGCAAACAGTAGTATGGCGGGGCTAAACAGCACCAGCAGCACCAAACCAATGATGCGTTCTAAGATGCATTTGGTGTGCCAGGCCCAGGCGTTTTGCTTGACGGGCAGAGTCCGCATGGTGGGCAGCCGCAGGTAGAGGGGTTTGCCGGTTTGGTGGCAGGCCTGGGCCCAAAAACTCACCACCTCGCTACCGAGGCAGGGGTCAATGACCACGGCCTCGGCCTTAGATCGATCTAGGCAAGACTGAAACCATTCGGGCTGGGCCAGTGCCGGTAGGGCAATCTGGTAAGGCGATGTAGATGGCGGTACTACCCAGAGTCGTCCTTGCCGCCACAACAATCGACACAGGGTTTGATCTGCGACAACACCTGCTGAGGCCTGGGAGTCGGGCATTGGGCCCGGGGTCAAAGGGTGTGTTTTAGTGGAGTAAACCATAGGTCGTATGCTGATTTATCAGCTCCTGAATTACAGCAGTAAAAGCAAAGCAACGATTCAGATAAACGGTCTACTGGGGTAGATTGGCCCTGCTCTACTCGGCTCAGGCACTGGTTCCAGCTGGAATGCGCTGACCATCGCCGTTGGGCAATGCGTCATATACATAGCGACTGGGCGACTGCCTCGCTCCGTTGGCAATCAGACCCATCATGTTGAGGTGGGTCAACAGGGCCATCGCCTCGTTGAGCTGAGACTGGGTAATGCGATCGAGCCGGGTAACCAGCACCGTGCTATCGCAAACAGCCCCCACTTTTAAGGCATCGGCCATGCCAATCAGGGGTGGTGTATCTACCAGCACCAGGTCGTAGCGTTCTTTGCCACGGGTTAGCAGCTGCTGAAATCGCGGCGAGCTCAGCAGGGAGATCGGATCTTCAGGAGTGGGGCCAGCCGGTAAAACATCGACAAACACGGTGCCAAAGTCGAGCCGATGAGGGCGACCCTGGGTTGAGCCTCCCATTAACAGACCCGAGAGCCCCTGCTCTGCCGCCAGCCCCAGCCCGGCCTGAATACCGGAGCGCCGCAGATCAGCGTCAATGACGAGCACCCGTTGCCCCATGCGCGCCAGGCTAAAGGCCAGCCCCAGGGTAAGGGTAGTTTTGCCTTCCCCCGGCAGGGCCGAGGTAATGGCGATAGCCTTGGAGGGCGCTCGGGTCTGGAGCAGTTGCAAGGTATTGGCAATTAAGTCCAAAGAGTCTCGAAACTGTGGCCAGATCACCGTCTTCATCAGCTCTGAGTCGGCCAACTCGGGGTGCAGGCCCGCTGCCTCGGCCTCACTACGCCGCAGGGGCGGCAGCGAGGTGGGGCGGCGGGGCAGCATGCCCAGCAG
>NZ_JADEWX010000349.1 GCF_015207395.1 Nodosilinea sp. LEGE 07088 | reverse complement strand
GGCAAAGAGGGTAATCGCCTCAAATAGCCAAATCCCCAAGACCGCCCCCAAAATTCCCCCCATCAGGCTCTGCATTGGGCTAGGCCAGGGTTCTCCCTGGAAGAACGGCAGGGCAAACTGCACCCCCAGACCCAAAACCAGACCCGACTGGGTTAGCGAATTGGGCAGCGTCAGCGTATCGAGGTCAATCAGCGCCAGCGCCACTAGCCAGCTCAGCAACAACCAGTGCCCCGCCGTCGCCCAGGTCAGACCAGACAGCCAAAACGTGGCCAAAAACAACGCCCCCGTAAAGGTCTCAACCAGCGGGTAGCGGGGAGAAATAGCCGTCCGGCAGTAGCGGCAGCGCCCCTTTAGCCACAGCCAGCCCAGCACCGGTACATTGTCGTAGGGCTTGAGTTGGGTATGGCACTGGGGGCAGCGGGAGGGCGGATGCAGCAGCGATAGCCCCGCTGGCACTCGGTAGATTACCACGTTGAGAAAGCTGCCCACGGCAGCACCAAACCAAAACACAATCGCTGATGTGACCAGGGCATCCATAGACCAGAGCGTAGACAAAACAGGCAGCAATACACCAGGCCTCCCCCACGGGAGTAGCTTCAGCATGCCCAGATTCGAGCGGGTGAACAATCCAGTTCAGCGAACGACCCTAGAATCAAGAGCAGTTGCGCTCTCTAAATTCTATGTCTGCCGAAGCCATGTCCACCTCACCCGATACCCAGGTCATCCACAGCGGTCGGCAGATCGACCCTGCTACCGGAGCGATTACGGCACCGATTCATCTATCGACCACCTTCGAGCGCGGTGCCGACGGCAGCTATCCCCAGGGCTATATCTATGGCCGCAGCGGCAACCCTAACCGCGACGCCCTCGAAACTGCTCTGACCACCCTCGAACAGGGCTGCGCAACGGCCACCTTTGCTTCGGGCTCTGCCGCTACTTTTAGCCTGCTACAAACCCTCGGCCCCGCCGATCACGTGATTGCGCCCCAGAGCGTCTACTTTGGCGTGCAACAAATGCTCAGCCAGATCTTTGCCCCCTGGGGCTTAAGCTACACCCTGGTCGATACCACCGATCTGACGGCGGTGGCCGAGACCCTGCGCCCCAATACCCGCCTGGTGCTGATCGAAACGCCGTCGAACCCGCAGCTGGCGGTCACCGATATTCGAGCCATTGCCGCTCTGACCCACCAGGCCAATGCCTACCTGGCCTGCGACAACACCATTGCCTCCCCAGTGCTGCAAACTCCCCTCACGTTGGGGGCTGACTTTGCCATTCATGCCACCACTAAGTACCTAGCTGGCCATGGCGATGTGATCGGCGGTGCGGTAGTCACCCGCGTACCCAACCCGCTGTTTGACCAGCTGCGGCTGATTCAAACCATTGGCGGCACGGTGCCCTCCCCCTTTGACTGCTGGCTGACCCTGCGGGGCCTGCAAACCCTGCCCCTGCGGGTGCGCGCCCAGGCCCAGGTGGCCCAAGCCATCGCCACCTGGCTGACCGAGCACCCGGCCATCGAGCGAGTGCTCTACCCCGGCCTGCCCGACCACCCCGGCCATAGCGTTGCCCAGGGGCAAATGCAGGGCTACGGCGGCCTGCTCTCGTTTTTGGTCAAAGGTGACCAAGCTACCGCCATGGGGGTTGCCGCTAAAACTCGCCTCATTGCCCGCGCCACCAGCTTTGGCAGCCCCCACAGCACCATAGAACACCGGGCCTCGATCGAAAAAGGGACTCAAACGGCTCCCAACTTGCTGCGCCTCTCCATTGGCCTGGAGCATAAGGATGATTTAATTGCCGATTTAGAGCAGGCCTTAGAACGGTAATCTAAAGTCTGTTTTACGGGATCTGGGGCTGCTGGGCCAACGGCGTTGGCCCCTACGAAATTGCCCGGCCTCTCCGTATTCCCTTTCTATCCAGCGATGAAGTTATGCAGCAGCAAGTAATCTCGAACACTCACTGATAGCCCCTGTTCCGTCCGCACCAACGCAGTGTTTGATTGCTGATACTAACCAGGGCTATTTCATTCTAAAAATGGCCTTGAGGGTATCTAGGCCAAATTTGCAGAGTCGTTCAGCCTGAGCCATGTTGGAGAACTCATTGGAGCGATAGAGGTTGAGCGCGAAGTTCCGAGCGAC
>NZ_JADEWX010000103.1 GCF_015207395.1 Nodosilinea sp. LEGE 07088 | reverse complement strand
GGGGAGACGGGGGGCTGAGACGCTGACACGGGACAAGCGATCTAGGGCCTGACGGTAGACGCGGGTGACATTGGCCACGTATTCGGGCGATTTGAGGCGGCCTTCAATTTTGAGGCAGCTAATGCCTGTAGCAATCAAGTCTGGCAGCACATCTAGGCCAGAGAGGTCTTGGGGGCTGAGCAGATAGGCGCGATCGCCCAAATCAATCTGTTCGCCATCGGCAATCAGGTCATAGGGCATGCGACAGGCCTGGGCACATTCGCCTCGGTTAGCCGACCGACCGCCCAGGGCCTCGCTGGTTAGGCACTGGCCTGAGTAGGCCACACACAGGGCGCCGTGGATAAACACCTCCAGGGGCAAAGCCAGACTGCGATCGCCCATCTGAGCCTGAATTTTGGTGATGTCTTTGATCGAGCACTCCCGCGCCAGCACTACCAGCTGGCAGCCCAAGTCTTGGGCAAACTCGACCCCGGCGGCGCTGGTCACCGTCATCTGAGTCGAGCCGTGGATCGGGAAATCGGGCGAGAGATGGCGAATGAGTCGGCACAGGCCAATATCCTGCACAATTGCCGCGTCTACCCCCGCTGAAATCATGGTTTTGAGGTATTGCTCGGCCTCGGTTAGCTCCGCCGGAAAGACCAGCGTATTGAACGTGACATAGCCTTTTACCCCCCGCCGATGGAGAAACGCCATCAACTCTGGCAGGTCAGCCTCAGTAAAATTTTCGGCCCGCAGCCGGGCATTGAAGCGATCGAGGCCAAAATAGATGGCATCGGCCCCATTTTCGACCGCCGCTTTAGCGCAGTCCCAATTACCTGCCGGAGCCAAAAGATCGGGTAACCTCAGCCGAGGATCTGACAAGGGTGGGCCGGTCGTGGGGTCGGGCGTAGGCATGGTAGCTTCACGGGGCACGGGGCAACCCCCGACGATAATCAGCGATGTCTTCTATTTTTACAGATCTAAAAAAGCTGATCAATCGGCCCAACTGCATTCATTTTTGCCATCGGGACTTTGTCCGCAGAGTAATAAATATTTGGTGATGACCCCCCAGGTTCCTACAATGAGTGAACTAACTATTGGTTGTAAAACCTGGAGGAATTATGAGTCGTCCGGTAATCCTCGGCATTGTGGGCGATAGCGCCGCTGGTAAAACCACCCTGACGCGGGGTATTGCCCAGATTTTAGGCGAAGACGAGGTCACAACTATTTGTACCGACGACTATCACCGCTATGATCGCAAACAGCGCAAAGAGATGCGCATTTCGGCCCTACACCCCGACTGCAACTACATCGACATCATTCAGCAGCATTTAGGTTTGTTGCGCACCGGGCAACCCATTCTCAAACCCATCTACAACCACACCAGTGGCGAGTTTGACGCCCCTGAGTACATTGAACCTAGGCGGTTTGTCATTGTGGAAGGTCTGCTGGGTTACTCCACCCGCGCCTGCCGCGATGCCTACGACGTGAAGGTCTATCTTGCCCCGCCTGAAGAGCTGCGCGCCAACTGGAAAATCAAGCGCGATACCCGCAAGCGCGGCTACACCCCCGAAGAAGTCATCGAGCAAATCAAAGCTCGGGAACAAGACTCAGAAGCCTTTATTCGTCCCCAGCGCCAGTGGGCCGATGTGGTGGTGACTTTCTATCCCCCCGTTGACGAAAAAAGTGAAAATGAACTGCTGCTCAACGTGCGTCTGGTGATGCGCCCCACCATTCCCCATCCTGACTTTACTCACCTGCTGGGAGACAAAAATGGCGGCTTCCTGAGCGATGCCGTGCGTCTGGATCTCGATCGCGACATGGGTAAGCCCGTTGACGTGCTCGAAATCGACGGCCATGCCACCGAAAAGCCCGTGCAGGAACTAGAGCGCACCCTGTGCGACGAAATTCCCTATCTGGGCAAATTTTGCAGCATTCAGGGCAACACCGACATCGGCAAGGTGGTGGGCACCACTGGCGAAACCCTCCAGAGCTACCCCCTGGCGCTCACTCAGCTACTGATCACGTACCACATGCTCAAAGCCGCCAATATCTACGAATAGAGTGAGTGGGGGCTGCCGCTAACCACTGGCATTCACTGTGGCAGTTGCCTATAAACCAGAGACTTAACGCTGCCAAGTCTCTGGTTTATAGGCATAGTTTGTGCCATTCAGCCACCATCCCAGCCTGCCGAGCCCCTAGCGCCTGCAGCCCTCGGCTATACGCCATCACCGTTAAAGTTACGCCGCCGACGGCTAGCTTCTACTGCTGAGATGCCGCCTCTTCTTGGGAGAGTTCGGTCAGCATCATCTGAATGAAGTTTGAGGCCACATCCGGCGACTGCTCGTGGGAGGCAAACACAATGGCTAGGCTACTGTCGTCTCCAGCCCCGTAGCACAGAATACGAAAGGCCCCATCCTCAAAATAGCCCGTCCGGTCAATCGTGCCCTGATCAAACTCGACGTCCAGGTCGGTAATTAGCTGGTCGGCGCGCGCTAGGCAACCGTCTACATCGGTGGTCAAGAGCTGATCACCACTGGCAATTTCGGGCCGAGCGGTGGCGGGCTGAGTAAAACAGGCCAGGCCCAGGCTGGCTAGGGCGATCGCATATAGATGCCGTTTCATAATAGTTTGCGTAATGTCGAGGACAGATACCATCTCAGGCCGCCGCACCACAAGGCAAGCTCGCAGCAGGTTATCTGGTCATGGCCTGTTTACTTCTTACAGATGGCCGCTCTGCTTTCCGGATGGCCCAACACAAAAAAGCACCGACGCTAACGTCGGTGCTTGGGGTGTTGAGGAGTGAACGATTAATAATTAAGATAAGAGCCCCATGTGTCACTGCGGTAGCCTGGGTATGTCAGCCCTGTGACAATTAATTTTTAAGCGACTTCCTCTGTGACCCAGCCCGACACCCTACGCGCTCTGCTTCAAGCCGTTTCTCAGGGGCAGCTTAGCCCCGAGACCGCCCTTGACCAACTCAAGTATCTCGACTTTGAACCCATCGACGACTTTGCCAAAATCGACCATCACCGCACCCTACGCACTGGCTTTCCTGAGGTGATCTGGGGCCCCGGCAAAACCGTCAATCAGATCGTGCAGATTATGCGCAGTCTGCACCAGCACAACCCTGTGGTCATGGCGACTCGGATCGAGCCAGAGGTCTATGCCCAGGTGCAGCAGCACATCCCGGCGACCGTGTACTACGACATAGCCCGTATCTGCGCCCTGGTACCCTCCTCCTGGGCCGCCCAGCATCCCGGCACCATTGGCATTCTGACAGCGGGTACGGCTGACCTGCCCGTAGCCGAAGAGGCCGCCATTACCGCTGAGCTATGCGGCTTTGCGGTCAAACGCCTGTGGGATGTGGGGGTAGCCGGGCTCCATCGCCTGCTGCGCCATCGCCAGCTGATCCGCGACGTGGATGTATTGATTGTGGTGGCAGGCATGGAGGGGGCACTACCCAGCGTGGTGGCAGGGTTGGCCGATTGCCCCATCGTGGCGGTACCCACCAGCGTTGGCTATGGGGCCAGCTTTAATGGGCTCTCAGCCCTGCTGACCATGCTCAACTCCTGTGCGACAGGTATCGGTGTCGTCAATATCGACAATGGGTTTGGAGCAGCGGTGCTAGCGGGGCAAATTTTGCGCACCGGAGCACGGCTTGCGGATAACCGCTGGAAGAATAGCCGCTAGAACGCCGGTACAGAAACCCGGTTTCTTGGCCAGAATGCCAGTCACGCCGTTGGGGCGGTGACAAAGAAACCGGGTTTTTAGCCATATTGTACCGATGCTCTGGCGAGTAGGTCAGTGCAGTGGTTACCATCTGCCGAACAGGCTACTCCTGCGAGCTACCTACCACCCAGGCTATACAGGCCCCACCTGCGCCTACGACTACCGCAGATCGGTCGGCATAGCGGCGGGCTTAACGGCAATGGTTTGATCGCGGCCATCGCGATTGATCTTCAGGTTGAGGGTGTCGCCTATTTTGCTCACCTCTACCCGGGTCTGCACATCTGGGGGGGTGACCACGGGTGAGCCCTCAATCTCGCGAATCACATCACCAATCTCTAGGCCAGCCTCTTGAGCAGGGCTGTTGGATAGTACGCCAACAATGAGTACGCCCAGTTCGTCCTCCTCGGGGATCGGCAAATCGAGCTCTTGCTCTTGATTGACGCGATCGACCATTTCCGGCGATAGCTCAACCATTTGAATGCCCAAAAAGGGATGCTGCGCCTGCCCGGTGGCAAAGAGCTGATCGGCAATGCGTTTGGCTGTCTCGATGGGGATCGCAAACCCAAGGCCTTGGGCATTGGCGCGAATGGCCGTATTCATGCCGATGACTTCGCCTCGGTCGTTGAGCAAAGGCCCCCCAGAATTGCCGGGGTTAATGGCGGCATCGGTTTGAATGAACTGCACCCGCTTATCGGGAATACCTACCTGGTTGCTGCTGCGCCCCAGGGCGCTAATGATACCGGCGGTGACCGTGTTGTCGAGACCCAGAGGATTGCCAATGGCGATCGCCCACTGGCCGGGGGCCAGATCTTGGGTACTGCCGAGCTGTACGGCAGGCAGGCTCTCGGCTTGGATTTTAACCACCGCCACATCGGTAACCGAATCTACCCCCGCCACGCGGCCGTCGAACTGGCGCCCGTCGCGCAGGGTCACCTGCACGGTTTTAGCACCTTCTACCACATGGGCATTGGTCAGAATTTGGCCATTGGCCGTGAGAATAAACCCTGAACCGGTGCCTTGCTCTAGACGATCGGGCAACTCAGGCTGAGGAACCTCGTCTTCTTCGAAGAAGCGTCGAAAGAAGGGGTTATTAAACGCATCGGGAGAAATTTCGGGCACTGTGCGCTCGGCGTCAATGCGCACCACCGCTGGGCCGACCCGCTCTACCGCCAGGGCAATAAAATTTTCGTTGGTGCCCCCCAACTGATTGGGGGTAGTGGGCTCTGGGGTGGGCTCAGCAACCTGGGTGAGGGAGGTAGTCAAAGCTGAGGCCGACTCAGGCACCAGCGCTGCAATATTGTCGGGGCTGAGCTGAGAGATGTGACGATGCGCCGTCCAGCCTGCACCGCACCCCACTGCCAAGGCTGCGGCTACCCACGCAAGCTGCCGGGGAAACTGCTTTGGCGACAAGTCCATGGTTCTATGCCCTCTGCTACTGTCCGGATGTGATGTTGCCCGTTTTTGCCGCGATCGCTCTGGGCAGGCCTGGGGTAATTGGCCCAGAACCGCTGAGTTTACTAGCTTAGAGCTAAGCTACCGAATATTCTTTAGATCAAAGAATTTCCTTAGGTAGCCAGTCTGGGCTGGGAAGTCAGTGGCTAGGGGTCTCCAGTTACCCCTGAACAAAGCAGTCTTATGTTGCCTATTATAGGGGCTATACCCCTGATAGGTAACTGGGGTGAGTAGTTGGCCCCAGCTAGATGGGCTAGGTTAAAAATGGGTATAGATTGTCAGGATTCTTTGGTTGGCCGGATCATCGGTCAGGTAGCTGCTCTACCCCTGCTGGGATCGCCACCGATGGGGCAGCTAGGGGTAGCTTTGACGGTGGCTATGGTAGCTACGGGGCTGTTTACCCCCAGGGCGATCGCACAATCCAGCCCGGCGGCTTGCCCGCCACCGGTTCTATCGCGGCTGACGCGCCATCGGGTGGCGGCTGGTGAAACCCTGGCAACTATTGGCCAACGCTATGGCCTCATACCCGCTACGATTATGGGCTTTAACGCTGCTACCCAAGGCGGCACGGTAAGCCCGGGGCAAGAGCTGCTGATTCCTCCCTATAACGGCTTGCGAGTGAGCGTCGCCCCGGGGCAGACCTGGCAGCAGGTAGCTGAGACCTACAATAGCCGCGCCGATGTGCTGTTTGAGGTGAATGGCTGCGTCACTGCAGTACCCACGAGCGTTTTTGTGCCGGGGGTCAACTGGTTCCCAGGGGTGCGCACCACGGCGACGGCGACTCCGACCACCCCAGCCAGCCCGCTCCAGGGTTATCCGCTGCCGCAGCGATCGCAAATTGTTGTCAACTATGGCTGGCAGCCGGATCCGGCCCAGGGCAAGCTGATATTCAACACGGGGGTGGCCCTGGCTAGCTCACCGGGTACGTCCGTGTTGGCGGTGGGTGCTGGCACCGTCGCTTTTGCCGGGTCTGATGGGGTATACGGCAACCTGGTGGTGGTTAACCACGCCCAGGGATTGCAGACCCGCTACGCCAATTTAGATACTCTAGCCGTGCGGGCGGGGCAAACGGTACGCCAGGGCGATCGGCTGGGCCCCGTTGCCGCCGCTGCTGACGATGACGACGACGACGACGACTCGTTTGTGTTCTTTGAGGTTCGCCTCAACTCGCCGATGGGTTGGGTGGCCCAAGATCCCCAAGATTTTGTGCCAGCGATGGTACTGCGGTAGGTCTCTGCCTCAGACGGGCAGTATGACCCTATATCTCGGCTGCGATCCCCCCCAGCTAGCCCTAGCGCCTGCGGGCAAGACCGCCTACAATTGCCTCTAATGGGTGTATTGGCAATGCCGAGGTTTGTGAACCAGTGGCCCCAGGTAATCCGATGGCGCAGCATGTTTCTAGGCAGTCCTTGCCTATTCCCCCCCAGCCTTTTTCTGAGTCGCGCGAGCCAGCCGTGGTATCGAGCCTGTTTTGGGCGCGGCTCTTAGCCTATCGGCCACTGTTTTTGTTGGGTGGGTTGTGGGTGGTGCTGGTCTTTGTTGCCGCGATTGCCTATCACGGGTTGATGTTTAACGAGAGGGTAGACAGTGCTCCCCAAGAGACAATGCCAGTGGCCCCCCTCTCGGTTGTGGCCCCCCCGGAGAGAGTCGATCTGGCTCCTCAAGTTGAGCCCGCCGCTACCGAAACGTCTCATTTCAGCGCGGTAACGCTTTGGGGGCTGGTTAGTTTGCTGGGGTTGTGTGGCTTTGGTTGCTTTGTGCTCACCCAGCAAATTAAACTGTCGGCCCGGCCCAAACCAAAATCTGCTCAGCCTCGCCTAAAGGCTAAATCTGCAGCTTCCCTCCGCCCTCCGCAGCCCAAGCGTTTGGCCCCCTATTCACCGGAGCGAGATAGCATCGTTGCCCCTGGCGCTAGGATTGTGGAGTCGTTACCCGATCTGAGGAGCGTGGCGGCACCGGCTTCGCGATCGGCAGCCCAGATACCTCAACCCGGTACTGCGCCCTGGCCCCGACGCATCAAAAGGTCGGCGCGCCGTCGGCCCCTGGCCTCACCAGCGGTGCCAGCCCAGACCCCAGCAGTCGTACCTCGCCAGGCCGATCTACCCCTCGACTGGCCGGAGGGTAGTGTGGCCCACGCGCTAGACATGCGTCAGCGGCGATCGCTGTCATCCTATATGTAGATACTGTTCAGCCATTCCGTTTCCCTAGGGGCTTTGAGTCAGCTACCCGTTATCTACCATCCCGACTATGTGGCCCCCCTACCCGACGGACATCGGTTTCCGATGCCGAAGTTTCGCCTGCTGTGCGATCGCCTGTTGCGCGATGGTGTAATCACCTCTGACCAGATCTACCAGCCGGGCGAACCACCCCAACACTGGCTAGAATTTGTCCATCACCCCGCCTACGTCAACGCCTATCGCCAGGGTACGCTCGATGCCCAGGCCCAGCGCCGCATTGGCCTGCCCTGGAGTACCGCCCTGGTGAAACGCACCTGTACAGCGGTGGGGGGCACTATTCTCACGGCCAAGCTGGCTCTGGAGCACGGGCTGGCCTGCAACACAGCCGGGGGCACCCACCACGCGTTTCCCGACCATGGCTCTGGGTTCTGCATTTTTAACGATCTGGCGATCGCCGCCCGCGTCCTCCAGCAGCAGGGCCACGTGAATCGGGTGCTGATTCTCGATCTGGACGTGCATCAGGGGGATGGCACCGCCTGGATCTTTCGGGATGACCCCAATGTGTTTACCTTCTCGATGCACTGCCACGACAACTTCCCGGCCCGCAAGCAGGCCAGCGATCTGGATGTGCCCCTGGCCTTGGGCATGGAAGACGATGCCTACCTGAACTGTTTAGCCCAGTATGTGCCTGACCTGCTGGCCCAGGTACGCCCTGACCTGGTGCTCTATGACGCCGGGGCAGACCCCCATCGGGATGATCTATTGGGGAAACTGGCGCTGACGAATACCGGGATCTATGAGCGCGATCGCTACGTGCTCCACTGCTGTGCCCAGGCCGGTTATCCCGTCGCCTGCGTGATCGGCGGCGGCTACGGCAAATCGATGCCTGACCTGATCTTTCGCCACTCCCTGCTGCACCGGGCTGCTGCCGAGGTGTACCAAACCCATAGGCTCTAGCCACGGGCACTGCCCACCACCCTCTCTGGCAACAGACCAGGAACTGCCGCTATACGATCGAGCTGTAGGCTATCGAAGTGTGGGCCTTGAGCCATTGATCCGTCATCTCAGCACTTGCAGAATAGTCTCATTCGGGTTGAATAACTCCCGTTTGGACGCATTGAGAAACTCGATGCTGACTGGCTCAGCATTTTCGTCATAGCTGACGACTACCCCACCCGGCTCAGCAATGGCATCGCAGGGCGGCGCATCTTTCATAACAAAAATAAGCACATCGGCTTCCGCGTCGTATTTAACCTTCATGTTGGTTGTCCTGCCAATACCGGTTTACTTGATTTGTCCAATACAGAGTGATAATTCGTCTCGTTTCGCCGACAGCAGCAAAGGGTACTCGTAATAGCCCCTTGCCTCGTTTACTCTGGGCCACATAAATATCGTCTTCAATGACAATCTGCTGAGGTACTTTGACGACTGCCTCAACCTCCTCACGGCTAATGCCCAAGCGTTGCTGCCACTGCTGTTGCCGCTCCTCTGCATGTTTTGTCCAAAAAATGTTCATCTTCGGTTGCCTATCCTGGGTGGCTCTGAAGACCCAACAACGCTCTATCAATTATGTGGGTTTCTGAACTTAGAGCAGAGCAAACAGGCTAAGTACCAGGGGCAGCAGCTTGGTGCAGGCGTCAGCCAGTTTTGAGGCATCGGTGAGGGTTTCGGTCATACCCTTGAGGGTGGCGGTAGCGCCTCAGCCAAAGAATCGTTCGTAGTTGTCGTGGCTACCAATCCAAAACCACGTGACCGTATCACCCTCCAGAATCCCGATGGCGCGATAGCCGCGCGTAACTCTGACAGACCAAATACTTTCCTGCTATTGATGCACTTGAAATGTAGCGATGGGTGAAAAGGATTCTCCGCCCACAGTCGATAAGCTTTCCTAGCGCTTTGCTTAATCTTGGAGTTTAAGCGTCCATATTCAGCCCAAAACGAAGGCAGAACCTCTGATCTCACAGTTGCTCGTAGTCAAGCGGGGTGGCATGACCGTCGGCTATTTCTTGCTTGGCCTTTCTGGCAGCGGCAATTAAACTATGCTGGGAATTTTGAAAAGACGCTTCCCAGCGTTGCTCATCCTGTAAGTCGGCAATATAGTCGCGCAGATGCTCAGCTACCTGCTCCTGGAGGGCCGCAGGCAAGAACTCCATCATGGTTACAACCGTTGTAATGGCAGACGAAGACATCAGCTCAAGCAAAAAACTATATGGCTAAGGTAGCTTAATTTGTCCCTGGAATGGTTTTTGGGATAGCAACTTAAACCAGGACGTTGTTCTGTTACAGGCTCTAGGAGCCAGGAACTAGCAAGGGTAGGGTGTGTTCCCGGCCCTGGTCAATTGGGCAACTGTGAAGGGCTGTGGCTGGGACACAACGCATTCGCTTACCCATAGTAAGATTCTCCTATTGGGTGAGCGGTGGGTCGGGGTGGCTGGCTACAGTGCAGGGCTAAGGTCAATAGCGATGACCCACCCTACGGATAATTGGGAGTTTTGGCGCGACATGCTTGCCGGGGCGTACCAGCCTCAAGCTTTATAATTGGAGCTTTGCCCGTTGAGATGTTGTCATGGTTTGGGTGATCGCCACCTTTTACAAATTTGCGCCGCTGAGCGAGCCGGGGGCACTGCGGGTTGAACTGCTGGAGCAATGCCTGGGCTGGGGGCTGCGCGGCACCATTCTGCTGGCACCCGAGGGGCTCAACGCTACCGTTGCCGGTGCGCGGGATGGGATCGATCGGTGTCTAACCTGGCTGCAAACCCATCCCGAGATTGGGCCTTTTCCCCATCAAGAGTCCATCACTGCAGAGGCCCCCTTTGAGCGCATGAAGGTCAAGCTCAAAAAAGAGATCGTCACCCTGGGCAGGCCCGACATTAACCCCGCGCAGCAGGAGGTGGGCACCTACGTTGATCCCCGCAACTGGAATCAGATCATCACCGATCCTGACGTTGTGGTGATCGACGCCCGCAACGATTTTGAGGTTGAACTCGGGACCTTCAAGGGCGCGGTAAATCCCCAAACCCATTCCTTTCGAGACTTGCCCGACTATGTAGCCACCCACCTTGACCCGACCCAGCACAAAAAAGTGGCGATGTTTTGTACTGGTGGCATTCGCTGTGAAAAAGCCACCGCCTACCTGCGATCGCACGGGTTCGACCAGGTCTACCACCTCAAGGGTGGCATTCTCAACTACCTGAAGACCGTGCCAAAAGAGGTGAGTCTGTGGCAGGGCGACTGCTTTGTGTTTGACGATCGCGTCGCCGTAGATCACCACCTCCAGCCGACCGAGCACGCTCTCTGCCTCGGTTGCGGCTACCCCGTTAGCCCCACCGAGCAGGCCTCACCCCACTACCAGGTGGGCATTAGCTGCCCCCACTGCTACGCCGCCCTAACGCCCGCCAAGCAGGCCCGGTTAGAGGCCCGCCAACGCGATCGCTGCCCCCCTTTTTTAGCCGCCAAAATCCAAAATCCAAAAACGCTCGGTTCTCCATGCTTACTCCCGACCAATCGCTCCAATCACTCCAATCGCTCACCTATGGCCCCACCGATGGCATCGCCGACTGGTGTCTGGTCGCCCTCCACGGCTGGGGAGCCAATGCCGCCGACCTGGTGGGGTTAGCTCCCTACCTGGGGTTGAGTAATTTTGCTATGGTTTTTCCCGACGCCCCCTGGCCCCATCCCCAGGTGACCGGGGGGCGTATGTGGTACAGCTTTCCGGTCGGGTATGACTTTCGCTCTGCCCATGATTTTGCTGCGCAGGAGGATCTGCAAGCCAGTCGAGCACAGTTGAAGACATGGCTAATCAACCTAGCCCAGACCACCCGAGTGCCTTTAGAACGCACTATTTTGGCCGGATTCTCCCAGGGCGGTGCGATGGCGCTGGATATCGGGCCGCAATTGCCGCTGGCTGGTCAGATTATTCTCAGTGGTTATCTCCATGGCGAGGCCCAAGCGCCCGTTAGCGATCGCCCGGTCATGGTGGTACATGGAGCGTTTGATCCGGTGGTGCCCGTGGGTTTGGCGCACCAGACCCAGACAGCCCTAGCGGCGGTCGGGCAGCCGATCACCTGGCATGAGATCGCCATGGGCCATGAAATCCCGCCCCAGGTAATGGCACTAATCAGTCAGTTTTGCGAAGATTTGAGGCAGGCCGGGGAGAATACCCTGGTCAACCCATTAGGATAAAGGAAGGTGATCTGACCCTGGGCTGCGATGTCAAAGATTGCCCATCCGGGGCGATCGCGCAGTGGCAGGGCAAATGTCGCTAAGGGGGAAAAGACTATGCAGAGCCTACATGTTTCGCAGCAGGCTGTTTCAGATATGACGCCGGATACGGTGGCTGAACTCGCCTCTCGACTAGAGACCGATGCCTACGATAATGCCTTTGAAGGCCTGCAAGACTGGCACTTGCTCCGGGCCATAGCATTTCAACGGCCTGAACTGGTTGAGTCCTACGTCTATCTGCTCGATCTAGAAGCCTACGACGAGTCGTAGATTTTCGGGGGCCAAATCCTGTCTATGAATTCTCCTATACCCTAGGGGCACTGCGTTGTTCGCCCCTAGGGTATCGTTTGTTGGCAGCGATATTTTAGCTTTGGTATGACCGGTCGTTCTACAACGGTGGCAGCTCCCCGGCGGGTGTTGGTGGGCATTAGCGGCGGTATTGCGGCCTACAAAGTTTGTACCGTCATCTCATCGCTGGCCCAGGCAGGGATCGCGGTGCGGGTAATGCTCACCCAGCAGGGGCAGGCGTTTATCTCGCCGCTGACGGTGGCGACACTGTCACGGCACCCAGCCTACACCGACGAAGCATTTTGGCAGGCCACCCAGGGCCGCCCCCTGCACATCGAGCTGGGCGAATGGGCCGAGCTATTAGTTATTGCACCCCTCAGCGCCAACACCCTGGGCAAGTTGGCCCAGGGTCTGGCCGATAATTTGTTGACCAATACAGTGCTGGCCTCAACCTGCCCGGTACTGCTGGCTCCGGCGATGAACACCGATATGTGGCAACAGCAGGCGGTGCAGCGCAACTGGCAGCTGCTGTTGCAGGATGCCCGCTATCACGCCATCGACCCAGGCAGTGGGGTGCTGGCCTGCGATCGCATCGGGGCCGGGCGCATGGCCGAACCCGAGGCCATCCTCACCCACATGCACTCGCTGCTGCACACCGGGGGGCAGCGTGACCTGGCCGGGAAGCACCTGCTGATTAGCACCGGCAGCACGCGGGAATATCTCGATCCTGTGCGTTTTATCGGCAACCCCGCCAGCGGCAAAATGGGGATCGCGCTAGCCCAGGCGGCGCTCCATCGCGGCGCGACGGTCACCCTGGTGCACGGCCCAGTAGAAGCTTCTCTTAAAGCCCGTCTGGAGGGAATCCAAACTATTGATGTCACAACTGCCGAGGAAATGCACCGGGCGATGCTCACCTCCCTACCCCAGGCCGACTGGGTGGTGATGGCGGCGGCGGTGGCTGACGTGAAACCGGCTACCCAGGCATCTACCAAGCTGGCCAAGGCCGACCTGCCAGCATCTTTACCCCTGACCCAGGTGCCCGATATTGTGGCCGATCTGGCCCACCAGCGGCAGCCGCACCAGCGGCTGATTGGCTTTGCGGCGCAGACGGGAGATGTTATTCCGCCTGCGCTGGACAAGCTGCGACGCAAGGGGTTAGACGCGATTGTGGCCAACCCGATTGACCTGCCAGGGAGTGGCTTTGGGGGCGATCGCAACCAGGCCATTCTGCTGACCAAAACCGGCGACCCGCTGACGATTCCGCCCTGCACCAAGCTGAACTTGGCCCACCAGCTCTGGGACGCGCTGCTGAGGGCCG
Organism: Nodosilinea sp. LEGE 07088; assembly: GCF_015207395.1. Classification (GTDB taxonomy): domain Bacteria; phylum Cyanobacteriota; class Cyanobacteriia; order Phormidesmidales; family Phormidesmidaceae; genus Nodosilinea. The sequence goes on along the minus strand of NZ_JADEWX010000103.1, from coordinate 8,320 downwards.
GGTTCTAACGGGTGCCACACCCGGTTTATTCGGCCCCCGTCCACCCCCTACAATAGGGCTGTGCTCATTCTGTTGCTGGCTGCTATGACTGCTACCCCCGCACCCAACCTGCTCTCCAGCATGGTAAATCAGGTGCTCTCGATCAAGCCCCTGTGGAATTTTGCCAAGGGACGCGCCCGCCACATGATGGTGACCCGGGCCGAAACCATCGGTGTGCCCTGGCGAGAACGCGTGCAGGCGTTACAACGTCGCGGCGGCCCCACCTCTAGCGGTGGCACAGCCACCCTATCCCCCCTGTGGCAGGCTGATTTGGCGGCGCTGCAAAACCCCGAGCTAGTTTACCCCGGCTACTACACCACCAGCTTTCACGCCTACGACGAGGGCAACCTCGGCTGGCAACCGGCCATGGAAGTAGAGGTGGCCTCCCAGGCGGTGCACGCCAAAATCTGGCCAGAAGCTGGGGCCGCTGGCGATGAATGTCTGCGCCAGAGCTATCACGATGTGCTGATTGCACAACTCCCCCAGGCTCCCGAAACCGTAGTGGATATCGGCTGCGGCGTGGGCCTCAGCACTGAAGCATTTCAAGCAACATTTCCCCAGGCCCGTTTGACCGGGGTAGACTTGTCGCCTTATTTTCTGGCAGTGGCCCAGTATCGGCAGCAGGAACGCCTGGAAAACGGCGAGGCGTCATCACAGACGGCTGCCATCACCTGGCACCATGCCGCTGGCGAGGCCACCGGATTGCCAGCGGCAACCTACGATTTGGTATCGGCCTGCCTGGTCTTCCACGAGCTGCCGCAATCGGCGGCTCGAGCCATCATGCAAGAGGCCCGTCGGCTGCTGCGCCCTGGGGGTCACCTGGCGATTATGGATATGAATCCGCGATCGGAGGTGATGCAAACGCTGCCCCCCGTTGTCTTGACCCTGCTCAAAAGCACTGAACCCTATCTAGATGAGTATTTCACCCTAGATATAGAGGCGGCCTTCCTAGCCGCTGGGTTTGAGCAACCGACGATCGCCCTCAACAGCCCTCGGCACCGTACCTTGATTGGCAAGGCCATTTAAGCGGGTCTGGGGGCTCTCATCCCAGCCTTACCGAATCGCAACCGTGATTACCAAGAGTTATCCTCTACCCGAAACTTAAGGCCTACCAGCGTTATCGACTATGATCAGCGATCGCAATCTCAGATCAAGTCCGGGTAGATTAGACCTATGAGTCGTAGGAGTATGCTGGTTACCTAGGTCAAGCTTTGGGCATAACGCCCAACTACTACACTGCTGCTGTCCTTTCCCTTAAGACACATTGCCACCATGAAAAAAGCTAGCCCCAGCTCGGGTGAAACCCTCGAACGTTTGAAGCTGACTCTTTATTTGGTGCCTGTTTTTGGGGTAGTGCCAGCGATGTTTAGCCTGTGGCAAAAGCAGGGTAGCCGCCAAGAGCTAGCGGTGAGTCGCCTGGTAGTCACCCTGGCGCTGACCTGGATTGTGGCCTACGGTGTGCTGAGTGCTGGCAGTCATCTAGCGCCGGGGCTATCGTTGCGCTTGCTGATCACAAATACGCTGGTAACGACCGGTTATACCCTGACTAATCTGGTGCTGATGGTGCGACTGTTGCAGGGTAAATCGGTTCATTTGCCCGGCTTTAGCCAGCTGAGTAAGCGTCTACCCTAAGCCAATGGTCAGAGGTTTTGTGCGCGAGGGTGAGATTAGTTCGGGGCGATCGCGGCTTTCTAGAGCCAAAATTAACGTAAGTTATTGTCGCTGGCCTAGACTATTTGGGCCGATGCTCTAAATTGCTGTTAACATGCAGCTAAAAATTTTGCAGGTTTCCTTCGTCCTGGGCCTGTATTCTGTAGAGATTTCTAATTCTCACTGCCTTATTGAGGTTTCTGGTGTCTCAACGTAATCCCCAACATCACAACGCCCGTTCGCCCCAGGGCCGTCCACCTCAAACGCAGGCTCGCCAGCGACGCGTTCCACGCATGCTAGCGCTGGGCGTTGCTTTGGCCGGGGTAGCTGGGGTATCTGGCATTGGCGGGGCCCTGTTGGCGGTTTCGCTCTCGGCGGCCCCTCTCCAGCAGCAGCCGCTAAGTGCTGAAGAAGCCGGGATTTTCAACCAGGAAGAGTCGATCTCCTCGACGGGTAGCTTACGGCTACCGCGCCTGACTCGTCCGGTCAACATCTTAGTCTTGGGCGTTAAGGTGCTGACGACGGATGTTAATGAGGTGCCCTCCGAGTTGGAAGGCGTGGGTTACCACGCTCTGGTCAATTCCTTTGATGGCCTATCAGACTCGATGTTACTGCTGCGGTTTAACCCGCAAACCCAGCAGTTAGTCGTGCTATCGCTGCCCCGCGATACACGTACCTATGTGCGGGGTCAGTTGACCAAGCTCAATGAGGCTAACCGCTACGGTGGCCCAGCTCTGGCAGCAGAATCAGTCAGTGACTTGCTGGGTGGAGTGGGTATCGATCGCTATGTGCGCATTAACGTACAGGGGGTCGAAAAGCTGATTGATGCCTTGGGTGGGGTCACGGTGAACGTACCCAGTGACATGAAGTATACCGACGAGAGCCAGCACTTATATATCGATCTCAAGGCCGGTGAACAAAAGCTAGACGGCGATAAAGCGCTACAGTTTTTGCGGTTTCGCTATGATGCCCAGGGCGATATTGGTCGCATTCAGCGGCAGCAGATGTTTATGCGGGCTATGGCCGAACAAGTGCTTAACCCGGCCACCATTACCCGACTGCCCAAAATCTTGTCGGTCATTCAAGAGAACGTTGACACTAATCTAGCGGTGGAAGAGCTGCTGGCCCTGGTGGGCTATGGGTCACAGATCAACCGCTCCAACGTCCAGCTGTTGATGTTGCCGGGTAACTTTAGCAGCCCCCAAGACTTTGCTGCCAGCTATTGGCTCCCCAGCTACGACGATATCGACGGTATGGTCGATCAGTATTTTGGGTTTGGCGCTCAGCAGGTGGCGACGACTCGTGAACCCAGCCGGGTCAAGGTGGCGATTCAAGACAGCACCCACGACCCGGCGGCGGTGCAGGCCTTAACGACAGCCCTGCGCGACAGCGGCTACTCTAATATTTTTGTAGACAAAACGCTTAACGAACCCCTGCCCATTAGCCGAATTGTGGCCCAGCGTGGCGATGGCGCCACCGCTGAAATGGTGCATCGCTTTTTGGGCCTGGGTGAAGTGCGCATTGAGAGTACCGGGGCCTTAAACTCTGACATCACGATTCAGCTGGGTGAAGACTGGAAGCAGGGGCTGGGCGAGTCGTTTTAGGCGGTTGAGGTTGGGCGATCGCGGCCCAGGGGCGTAGACTGACTGGGTAGCGATCGCAGTGGGTCAGCCGTCTATGGCGCAATGGAGTTGGGGCGCAGCCGCGCTGGCAGGGCTAGGGACATTGAGCATGACCACCGTTGCCTGGGCAGAGGCACCGCTCCAGGTGGTGTATCCGCCTGATGGCCACCAAACGATAGCGGCCCAGATCTTTTTTATTGGCACAGCGGCAGCCAATCAGCCCGTGTTGCTCAATGGCGAGCCGATTGCAGACCAGAGCGCATCGGGCCATTTTGCCCCGACCCGTGCCCTGGAGCTAGGCGCTAACACGTTTACCTTCACTCAGGGTGAGCAAACCCTGTCGATTACGGTGACGCGAGTTGCACCGGGGCCAATTCTGCCCGAGACCCTGGGCTTTGCCGCAGACTCTTTGGTGCCCGGTGTGAATATTGCGCGCCAGCCAGGGGATTGGGTGTGTCTGGGGGCCGTGGCTCCAGCCAACGCTACCGTCAGTGCAACCCTAGCCGGGGAGAGCTATACCCTGCTGCCCCAGGGCGATCGCGCCGATCTGCCCCCCAACTCCGCCGTCCTCACCGACCAGGCTAGCCCTACCGCTGGCCCCAGCCGCTACGAAAGCTGCTTTATGGCCCCAGAGCCCGGCAATCTGGGGCAACCGACCTATCGACTCACCCAAAACGGGGCCACCGTCACCGCCCAGGCCTCTGGCGCGGTGAGCATTTTGAACCCAAACACCATTGCAGTGGTGGAAATCACCGCCGCCGCTGGCGTGGCCCGCACCGGCCCCAGCACCGACTATTCGCGCCTGACCCCGCTGCCCCAGGGCACCCGCGCCCGCGTCACGGGCCGCGAGGGCGACTGGCTGCGCCTCGACTACGGCGGCTGGATTCGAGCCAGCGAAACCCAGGCGGTGGATGGGGGGGCGCTGCCGCGATCGCTGATTCGCGGCGTCACCTCCCGCCAGGTACCCGGCTGGACAGAAATCTACTTCCCGCTGCAGGTGTCGGTGCCCGTCAGCATTCAGCAAGACACCGACACCTTCACCCTCACCCTGCACAACACCGTGCCCCAAACCGATACCATCTACGTCACCGACGATGGTCTGGTCGAGCGCCTCGACTGGAATCCTGTGCTGCCCGACCAGGCCCAATACCGCTTTCATCTCAAAACCGACCAGCAGTGGGGCTACAAGCTCCGCTACGAGGGCACCACTCTGATACTCTCCCTACGTCAGCCTCCCGCCGTCCAAGTCTCTCGTCCCTTAGCAGGCACCACCATTCTGGTTGACCCCGGCCACGGCGGCGACGAACTGGGCTCTCGTGGCCCCGATGGCACCCCCGAAAAAGCGGTGAACCTGACCGTCTCCCGCCTCTTGCAAACCGCCCTAGAGGCGCGCGGCGCCACCGTGATCATGACCCGCACCGACGACAGCACCGTTGGCGTCAACGATCGCCCCGCCCAGATCAACCAGGTCGAGCCCACCCTGGCCCTCAGCATCCACTACAACGCCCTCCCCGATGCCGGTGATGCCGAGAATACCGCTGGCATCGGTGCCTTTTGGTTCAACACCCAATCCCACAGCCTGGCCCAGTTTCTCCACGACTACCTGGTCACCGAGCTCGATCGCCCCTCCTACGGGGTCTTTTGGAACAACCTCGCCCTCACCCGCCCCCATGTGGCTCCCTCAGTGCTCCTGGAACTGGGCTTTATGATCAACCCCACCGAGTTTGAGTGGATTGTGGACCCTCAGGAGCAGGCGAAGCTGGCGGAAACCCTGGCGGAGGGGGTGGAGCTGTGGGTGCGGCAAGCAGCAGAGGAGTAGGGGAGTGATACGAAATCCGATTTGGGAAACCCTAATTCATCATCAGGAACCTCGTAGGGGCATAGCTTGCTATGCCCCTACGAACCGGGGGTATTCAGTCAGGATTTGGTATGAATGGGTGGATGAGTGGATGGGTGAGAGTATTTTCTCCATTGGTGAGCACTGCTTACCTTATTCCAGTGAGTAGGGCAGATTTGGCACCCTAGCCTACGGCAAACTCGGTGAACTGGCGCTTAAACGGCGAGTGAAACCCCAGCACAATGTCGTGCTTGGGCACGCCGCGATCGACCAGTTCGTTGGCGATGCCGCCCTCGGTGCCGTCGTGCTGAATCCAGATTTTGCCGTCAATGATGTCGAGGTGCAGCACGCAGCCGTAGACCCGCCGCTTGTTTGACCAGCCCACGTGGACGACCTGGTAGCGATCGCGCTGAAGGTCAAAAATTAGCTCGGTTTCTAGCTGTGGATTGCTAAAGTCGACCTGGCTGTACTCGGTCAAAAGCTCTCGAACCAGCTGACGATAGTGCTCTACGCTGCCCATTTCACAATCACCTCCTCTTCTGGATCGTAAATCACTAACCGGACTCCATAGCGCTCAACCAGGCGGCGGGGCAGCTCTAGCCGAAAAACTCCCGCTCTGCATCTACAGGAATAGCCAGGTAGAGAGTGCGATCGGGCTGTTCTTCTTCTAGGGCAAGCTGATATTTGAGAAACTGACCCAATGCCATGCTGAACTCGGTTGTGGCCGAAGCGCCTACAAAGCTTTTGATCTCTACTGCAATTTTCTCGTTTCCCCGCTGGGCCGCCAAAATCCTTTCGGCCCCCAAATCAACGTACATTTCAACGCCGCCGAAGCTGATGAAAAGCGGATCGTGGGTAATTGTCCAGCCGTCTTTTTCGAGGGCGCGTTTGACAGCATCGTGAAACAAGTCTTTGGCGGCCATGGGTGAACGTGTACGGGCGATCGCAGCTCTGGCCCCATTCTAGGATCTGCCAGCCCTAGTTATTTAACCACCCCGACCCCGCTAAGTTTGAAGCCGGGTTATCATGGGGCTAATCCAGGCAGTACAGGCACTTGCGGATGCCCAGCGAACCCCTCCCGATCTTTTTCTCTTACTCCCGCAAAGATCAAGATCTGATGCAAGACCTAGTGGGCCACCTGGAGCCGCTCAGGCGCAGCCAGCTCATTCACAGTTGGCATGACGGCTGCATTGGCCCCGGCGAAGAGTGGGAGCCGCAGATCAAAGAAAATCTGGAGAAGGCGCAGATTATTTTGCTGCTGGTCAGCGTAGACTTTATCAACTCAGACTACTGCTACACCGTGGAGCTGAGCCGTGCGATCGCCCGACACAAAGCTGGAACTGCCTGCGTAATTCCGGTGATTTTGCGATCGTGCCTATGGAAGCATGTACCTGTGGGCGATATGCACCTAGGCGACCTCCAGGCGCTGCCCAAGGATGCTAAACCTATCCGGGAGTGGGCTTACCTAGATGCCGCTTATACCAGCATTGCCGAAGGGCTGTACGACAAAATTCAGCAGTTGCGGCAAGAGCAGGTGCAGGCAGACTATGCCGCCAACCTGGCGCACTATGGGCAGATATTTGCTGACGCTGTGCAGGCAGGCTATCCCCTCAGCCAGGCCGCTCTGGGTAAACTCAAAGCTTTGCAGCAACAGTTAGGGCTACAAGATGACGATATTGACCCCATTGAGCGACCTATCCGAGAGCCCGCCGAAGCTAGACATCGAGAAGCCCTGGCGACTGCCGAGCGGCAGCGCCAGACCCAAGCCGAAACTGAGTATAAACAGCGCGAACAGGAAGAGACTGAGCAGAAACGGAGGGCAGCTGAAGCCGAGCAACAGCGCCAAGCTGCCGAACACTACAAAAGTGGTCGATATCACCTAAGCCAAGATAACTATGACAAGGCAATTGCCGATTTTTTCCGAGCCGATCAGATGGGGCATCCTAGAGCTGCTCAAAAATTAGCTGAGACTCACAAGCTAAAGTTACGGTCAGAAGCTGAAGGTCAAATTCAGTTTGTTGTGAAAAAGTTCAAAGAGTTGATAAATCCCAGTCAATCATTCGGGGCAGAAAAAGAAGACCTACGTCTTGAAGACGACCTCAGCAGCGAAAAAGGCATCGACTACACCCGCCTGCGCGACCTGCTAAAAGCCCAGGACTGGCGCGCCGCTGATCGGGAAACCTACGAGGTGATGATCCGCGCTGTGGGCAAAAAGTCGGGCGACTGGTTCACCGAAGACGAACTTTTGAACTTTCCCTGTGCTGACCTGCTGACCATTGATCGGCTGTGGGTGAACTATAGCCAGGGCAAATTTGGCTTTAGTGTGCAGAAACAAATTTATGTAGAAACCGGCAACCCGCTCGACAGCCAGTATCATAAAGAGACTTGGGAAGCATTTTGCGATCGCGTCGGCTGGCGCAAAGCGGGTAACTATTTGAACTACAGCGACCTAAAAGCTAATCCCTCTTTATCTCCCACGGGAGAATTTCCCTGTGGGTGGTTGTTGTTTATCGTTTCGTGGGGGGGTGTGGTCGCGCTGTGTGTGTCTCTCTTCTCTCGCGCAGAGACTTGTAAACTGTAGCACGAGCCAGTTCTAGGGGTTTTTAAAGGTTTGTAAACGCCTGCTTTTTACACCATTTACCGTCCTTTCAGCGATCCGTTACCTGGCACGTTCGATTTTGGATTTTAGATTTGGGATTTTGGATTATTTTTTCTGTGACGGAGGGTTTTGATTGAGGCAACTGTCATTGCCAAGATTTCGTTTGTTTCAGCCATCAGGCTCTTCACCTGATTTTCAGGCACTTCCCCTGCTTCCACTAGTAGTTCTATCCAATAGAGACATTCGTCCGCCTCTTCTTCTACAATACCGAGTTTGGCGATCAAATCGGGTAACGATTTCGCTCGACAAGCCGCTCGATAGTTTGCTCCCACCGACGTTCCACAGCGAATCAACTGTTTGCCTATCACCTCAGTCGATCGCTTCCTGGGCAACGCTTCTACCAGCCGAATAAGCCGCAGCGCCAATTTCTTCGTCCTGTCCTTAAACTGGGCAGTCCTAAGTTCTTGATTGGATTTCTAGGCCGCCAAGTCAGGTGCACCAGCGCTGGGGCAGGAGTCTAGCTTAGCGGCGATGAATTTAGACAAAAGTAGAGTGGGCGGACTGTTGGGAAAA
>NZ_JADEWX010000348.1 GCF_015207395.1 Nodosilinea sp. LEGE 07088 | reverse complement strand
GAATGTATGCGGAGGATTGGGGATGTGGGGAGGTTGATGTTGTGGGGCAGGGGTTGAATGTAGGGGAATGAGGTGGGTGGTGGGCAGTGCCCACCCTACCTGGCTGACCAGCACATTGGTATCTAGCACCAATCTGAGCTTAGTCATCCTTTAATAGATTTTCCAAAATAGAGGTGGTCAAACCGTTTACAGCCGCTTCCTGGCGAATTTCCTGAGTGATGACTTCAAGGTTATCTGGCTGCACCATGTGCTTTAGCCACAAGCTCACAATGGTCTGCATGGCCTGCTGCTGACTAGAAGAGGCTCGATTAAACGCATCAGCGACATCTGCATCGATCTGAAGTGTAATGGGTTTAATCATCATCCCGCGCTACATAAAGATGGTCTGTCGCTTGAACCAGGCTCATATCCCAAGGCATCTATCTGCTATTGTACCGTCGCCATCTCCGCCTTCACTGTAAGACCGTTGACAGAGCAGGTGGCCAAATCAACCCCATCGGGTGTAGTCATTAGGTCAATTCGGCTTATCGGCGGCGGTCTGGTCAATACGTTGCAACTACTCGCCTTTAGTCATGGCGACGGCAAAAAACCGGGTTTCTGAGACGTGGGTCAGATGACTCTGAGCATCCCGGTCAGAAACCCGGTTTTGGGTCGTTAAGCTGTGAGATGGGGTTAGCGATCGCCCCCGGTGCTGGCCAAAATGCGATCGGTCAGCTTCTCGGGCACCGGGTCGAGGTGGTCGTAGACCCACTTAAAGAAGCCCACACCCATAGTCAGCGACCGGAGTTCTAGAATCAGGGTCTGCATTTCGGCCTGGGGTAGGTACCCGGTGACCACATCCCAACCGGGCCAGTCAGCCTTGGCTTCGTAGCCGAGAATCTGTCCCCGTCGCCCGCTCAGCAGCTTTAGCACATTGGCCGTGTAGATGCTGGGCACCGAAATATCGACCTGATCAATCGGCTCTAGCAGGGTGGGGGTGCAGGCGGCGAGCCCTTCCTGCATGGCGATGCGGGCAGCCTGCTTAAAGGCCATATCAGAGCTATCGACGTTGTGGTACGACCCGTTGGTCAGCGTCACCGCCACATCCACCACCGGAAAACCCAGGGGACCATGGTCGAGATATTCGCGCACCCCGGTTTCCACGCTGGGAATATATTGCTTGGGCACCACGCCACCGACGATGGTGTTGTCAAAGGCAAAGCCATTGCCCCGGGGCAGGGGTTTAATCGACAGATAGACATCGCCAAACTGACCGTGGCCGCCGCTCTGGTGCTTGTAGCGCCCGTGCACGGCATCTTTGGCCTGGCGAATGGTCTCTTTGTAGGGCACCTGGGGCAGGTGGGTGGTCATGGGCAGGTTGTATTTGCGGCTGAGGCGATCGATCGCCAGGCTCAAATGCACATCGCCCTGGCCCCAGAGAATCACCTCGTGGGTGTCGCCGTGCTGCTCCCAAAATAGAGAGGGGTCTTCTTCGAGTAGTTTGGTCAGAGCGGCGCTGAGCTTGACCTCGTCGCTGCGCTTGGCGGGGGTAATGGCCAGGGCATAGACCGGGTCAATCACCGGGGCACGGGGCAGCAGGGTAGTGGGGTCGCCGTGGGTGGTGAGGGTGTCGCCGGTTTGCGCGCCCTCCAGGCGGGCGACGGCCACAATCTGCCCGGCCTCGGCTCGGCTGAGGCTGGTTTGTTGCGTGCCCATCAGGTCGTAGAGGCCGCCCATGCGATTCGCGAAGTGCTCCGTTCCGGAATCGCCATTGAGACTATCGCCGTCTTGCAGTTCGCCGCACCATACTCGCACCAGCGACAGCTTGCCACCCTGGGGGGTGTAGTAGGTTTTGAGCACCTGGGCCAGGGTGCCGTCGCCTGAGGCAATGCCGCGATTGTCGCGGGTAACCTCGGGGGCGGGAGCTTCTCTGACCAGGGCATCGAGCAGGGGCCGCACACCGTAGTCGGCCAGGGCCACGCCCAGGAATACAGGCACTACCAGGTCGGCCCCCAGCTCCATTTTGAGATCGCGGACGATTTCGTCTTCGGGGGGAGCAATATCCTCCAGCAGTTCTTCCAGCAGGTGGTCGTCGTAGTCGGCCAGGGTTTCGAGTAGTTCGGCGCGGGCGACCTGTTCCTCAGCCTGAAGCGAGGGCGGCAGAGGCACGGGGTCGGCGGGGGCACCGG
>NZ_JADEWX010000102.1 GCF_015207395.1 Nodosilinea sp. LEGE 07088 | reverse complement strand
CTAGATAACTGGGATCTCGATCAGCCCAGCCCTGAGGAACCGCCCGCCCTAACCCTAGATAACTGGGGCCTCGATCAGCCCAGCCCTGAGGAACCGCCTGCCCTAACCCTAGATAACTGGGGCCTCGATCAGCCCAGCCCTGAGGAGCTACCGCTTTCTCTCAGTCTGGACAACTTAGATCTGAGTCTAGACAGTAGTGATGTCCTGGGGTCTGACCTCACAGAATCATCTCCTCCCAACCTAGACAACTTGGCCGCCCTGGGCGAACGCTGGGCCACAACCACTGGGCCCAGTTTGCCTAACCAAACATCGTCACCCAACCGAGGGACTACCGATTGGCAGCGAGAAATCAGTCTCGATAATATTCTCAATGCGGCTGGGGCTAACAATATGGCTGGCCCTAGCCCTCAGCCAGCCGCGGCTGACCCGATTCAGGCCGCTGCAGATGATGCAGCAGAGTCGATGGAAGCCATGATTGATTTCATTAATCTAGATACGCTACTAGGCGATTCCCTCGATCTAATGGCTGACACTGATCTCAGCCTAGATTTGGCTCCAGAAACTGAAAGCACGGTTCAGGACGATTTGCCAGCGCCAACGTCCCCCACCCTCGACCTATCTCTAGATCTCAGCCTTGATCTTGAGGTTGACGATCCGCAGGCAATGGCTGATAGTGTGTCCGAGGCTGAAGGTGCTACGGCAGCCCGTGAAGGATTAAATCAGACGATTTCAGATTCAGATGCCCTCGATCTATTTCAGGAGGAGGATGCGATTACCCTCCCCAATGCCTCCCCGCCAGAGGGCGAAAATCAGGAGAACGACAGCCCAGATTCGCTACTGTCGCTGTTAGCGACTACGCCACTGCCTGCGACAGAGCCCGTTGAGGCCAGCGAGGGGCTTGACTCGCTAGTGATGGAAATGGCCACCGCTGTGCCGGAGTCTACCGCTAACTTAGACGCTAGCCCCGCCGTAGAGCCCGACAACGTCGCAGGCACTCCGTTTGACCGATCGGCCACGACTGCGCCCGATGCAGTCGATGAGCTGGATCTTGACCTGTTGACGACGGACTTGTCTGCCACGCCGGAGTCCCCATCCGGGTTAGACGATGCACTTACTTTTGAAACGGATCTCGGCGAGCTACTTGAGAGCGATCTCGATGAGGCTAACGAGACTGCCCTTGACCTATCGCTTACGGCTGAGCCCGATGAACCCGAGGGGATTGAGCCTGACCTGCTGGCGATGGAGCTGCCTACCGTCTCTGAAGCAGCGGCAACGCTCTCGGAAGATACGGCGGCAGCGTTGACGATAGACTTGCCCGAGGATCTTGAGCAGGCGACCGTGCCCCAGGCGGGCAACGTCTTTGGCGATCAGGCTGAGCCCATCCTGAGGGCAGATGCTGATGAGATCGCTACTCCAGTGCCAGACCCGGTGGCACCGTTGCCCTTAGCCGCGATCGCCCCTGAGGCAGACCGAGACGCAAGCGCACCCGTAGACCTCTCCCAGCCTGATGTGGCCATACCGACAGGCGGCGATGAGCCCAGCCCCACACCCTCGACGCCACTGTGGTTCTTAGCTTTAGATGTGGGGACCACAGGCCTCTCGGCAGTGTTGCTAGAGCGTCGCGAGGGCGATGTTTATCCGCTCTACTGGATTGATAACGCCATTTCCGGTGCCACCGCCGATAAGTTCTTCCGTCTGCCAACCATGGCATCGGTTACAGCAGCCGACGATAGGGGCGACAGACAGATCCATGCGGTGGGGTCATCGGCATTGACAGTCAGCTGGGGCGACGCTGACGCCACCGACCAGGGCACAGTGCTGCTGAAGGCGATTAAACCCTATCTCAAGGTTGGTATTCCCCTGGCGGCAGACGAGGCTCAACCGCAGGTTCAATGGTCGGAAGGCGATCGCTTGCCCCTGCACATTTTTCAAGATAGCCTGCAACAGCTGTTGTCTACCCTCGCCCAGGGGCTGGCCCCCGGAGCCGCCTTTACCGTAGGTGCCGTGGGCCTAGATCATAGTGCCATTGGCCTGGCCTTTGAGCAGTTGCAGGGTGTCATCGTCAGCTACCCAGCCAACTGGCCCGACACCTATACCTTTAACCTGCGGGAGGCGGTGCTGGGCTCTGGTCTCATGGAGCGGCCTGACGATATCTATTTTGTCGAAGATGCGATCGCAGCGGTGCTGTCAGGCCTACCCGACCCGGCTACGTCGCTAGCCGAGGGCAGCGGCCAGCCCATGCAGCAGCAGACCCTCTACGCCTGCTCCTGGACCGGGGGCACTGTGGTGTTGTCAGCTGGAGCCACGGTGACGGAAATCGGCATCGTCAATTTACCCAGCCCCCTGAGCGATCTCACCTACGACGATTTCGCGTTGACCTCTATGGGTTACGCTGGCGATGCCATTGACTTAGATATCGTTTGTCACCTGCTGCACCCCGCTGAACGTCGCCAGACTCGCCCATCGGCGTCCTCTGGTCGCGCGGCTGAGGCAGATGGTTGGGGTTGGCAAGCCGCCCTGTCCGAGCTAGACGGCACCCATTGGCAAGACCTAAATTTAGACGACTGTGAGTTTCCTCGCCCGGCAGAGCCCGATCTCGCCCGTCGCCAGCACCTCTACCAGCGATTAGAGGCCTCCCTGCTTGGCCAGAGCGTGTTAGAAGCCGCTCGCCACCTGAAAATTATTCTTCAGCACCAGCCGCAGTTTGAGCTAGAACTCGCCGATCAGAGCTGGGTTGTGCGCAGCAAAGATCTCGAAGACCGCATCATTCTGCCCTATATTCAGCGCATCAACGGCCAGCTCAATCGGCTGTTGAGCGAGGCGAATTCCACCACCCAGGGCATTAACCAGGTAATCTGCACCGGCGGCAGTGCGTCACTGCCTAAAATCGCCCGCTGGCTGCGGCAAAAATTTCCCAACGCCACCATCGTGCAAGATACCTACCAGAGCGATCGCCCCCCTAGCTGTAGCCGCGTGGCCTACGGGTTGGTCAACTTAGTCCGCTACCCCCAAGTACTCGATCTCACCCGTCACCAGTACAGCGATATGTTCTTGCTGATGGAGGTACTGCGCACCCTGCCCGAGCAGCCCATGCCCCTGAGCGGTATTTTGCATCTGCTCAAGGAGCGGGGGCTGAATGTAGACGCCTGCCAGGCCCACCTCCTGGCGCTCTTAGAAGGTCGTCTGCCCCCTGGTCTTTTGCCCAGATCAGCGAGTACCCCTCTGGTGCTTGCCCCCGCCAATGAGGAGATGGCGACCCTGGCGACTACGCCCCTGTTCACCCATCCCAGTGGCCAGGTGTATGTCCCCAATCTGGAGCAGGGGCAGCGGCTGCAAGCCTACATGGAGCGCCTGCTGGCCGACAAACACCAAAACCTGGTCGATCCCCTCCTCAGCCAGCTGATGGTGCTCAATGCGAGCTGATTAGAACCCCCTGTAGGGGCGTAGCATGCTACGCCCCTACAGAGGTATTCAGTTGATTTGGTATGAAGCCGAGCCCTTGGGTCGGGGAGTAGCTGACGGTAGCGACGGCAGCCCCAAAAAAAGAACCGAGTGCCTGGGCCAATCACTCAGGTCTTGAGCTTGTCCCATAGGCACCCGGTTACTTGCCGAGATGGTCTAGTTCAGCGCTTCGAGGTAGTCGCGAATGCGGTTGCGGCGCTTGGGTTGGCGCAGCTTTTGTAGCGCCTTCGACTCGATCTGGCGCACCCGCTCGCGGGAAAGCTCCAGAGCACGGCCAATCTCAGCTAGAGAATAGGGGGTGCCGTCGCCCAGACCAAAGCGCATGTTGATCACATCTTGCTCACGGGTCGTAAGGTCGGCCATCAGCTGTTGCAGGTCGATGCGCAACGATTCGCGAATCAACATATCTTCGGGCGACATAGAGTCTGCTTCGAGCAGATCACCCAGCTCGGTATCGCGATCTTTGCCCACTTTAGTTTCAAGGGAAACAGCCCGTGGTACTCGCAACAGCACTTCCCGCACCTGGGGTGCGGTCATATCCAGCTCGCGGGCGATGTCTTCAATCGAGGGGGTGCGGCCTTTTTCCTGGGAGAGCTTGCGCTGGGCCTTTTTGATTTTGTTGAGCTTTTCGGTGATGTGCACAGGCAGACGAATGGTGCGACTCTGGGTCGCGATCGCCCGGGTAATGCCCTGACGAATCCACCAGTAGGCATAGGTGCTAAAGCGGTAGCCCTTGGTGGGGTCAAACTTCTCGACCGCCCGCTCTAGGCCCAGGGTGCCCTCTTGAATCAGATCGAGCAGCTCCAGACCGCGATTTTGGTACTTTTTAGCCACCGACACCACCAGGCGCAGGTTGGCTTTAATCATGTGTTCCTTCGCTCGAATGCCTTCGGAAATAGCTTGCTCTAGATCTGGCACGGTTATGCTGTTGAGAGCAGCCCAGGCTCGTTTACCCTCGGCCAGGGTGGGTTTTAGCTCAGTAATCGGCACCTCGGCCTCAGTTGCCCAGCGCTCTAGAGAAGGGCGATAGCCCAGCTGAGATGACAGGCGATCGCGGGTTTGCAGCAGTTTGCTATAGGTAGCCAAAATGCCACCGCTGGTTTCAGCTGCGCTGTTGAGATTGTCGAGCAGCTGCATATAGGTTTGTACGCGCTGAGCCTCAGCCACCTCTTCGTGGCGCTCTAACAGCCGCACACGGCCAATTTCTTGGAGGTATAGGCGCACCAGATCAGTCGTCCGGCGACCCTTGAGGGCCTCTGCTGTATCGGCTTCAAAATCCCTGTCAGAGTCTGGGCTAGAGAAGTCATGGAATTTAAGGGCGCTGCTGTCGTCAGCATCGCCTAGGGCAGCCAGGCCAAACTCCTGATCGGGTAGAATGGAGGCTTCGTCTCTACTGTAGTGGGGTGTTGCTACCATGACGCTCTCTAGTAACTGGTACTAATTGTGCCGATCGGCCTTGTGCCAACGTGGTTTCAGTGTTCCCAAACCATCTGGACTTTAGAACAGAGGCTAGAGTTCCGGGCCAGAGGGCTCTGCTAGGAGGTGCCCCCCAGATTGGTCAGGTAAACATACCCCAGTCAGGCAGCGAGTATTGCCCTAAGCAATGGTGCTAGCCTCACCCAGGGTGTATTCCTATCTGTGGCGCAGCCAAGGTTAACCGACACCTTAATCTACGCCGTCAGTCGCGACAATTCCTGACAGAACATTACACCTTGGCAAAAACCTCACATTACGCCCGTTACTGCCTATAGGATGTGGATATACCCTATAACTCGGAACCAGCTCCACCCATGGTCAACGGTATTCCCTGGACGGCAGATGCCCAGGCCAAGCTGAAAAATATTCCTTACTTTGTGAGGGCCCAGGCTCGCAAGCGCATCGAAGACGTAGCTCGTGAACTGGCCGCCGAACAAGTGACCGCAGATTTAGTTGACCAGGTCCGCCTCGATCTGGGCCAGTAGGTGATGGGGGCATTAGCCTCTACCTGGAGATACAGGCCAGCGTCTAGCGTTAGCAGTAGAGTAATGACCTAGCCTAAGGCAACTTCCCTAGGTCAAGTAGGGGTATCCATTTAAGCCGGGACGCTAGCAGCACTGGGAAAGTCGGAGGCAGGAGCCAGAAGTCAGTATTGACCGTCCTGCTGGCTCTTAGCTTCTGTCTACCGGACGACAGCCATGTCCCGCGTTGAGTTGATACCCTCGAATAGTCGATTTTTAGGCCAGAGCTGAAGCAATAGCCTAGACGACGTTGCAAGTCATACTCATAACGAGTATGATTTAGAAGTGCCTGATTGAGGCTGGTACGATTTCAAGATCAGGCCGACAGCCCATACAAGTGTGTTGGTTACGCATTCGATTGTTAGATAAAAAGAGAGGCCCTATGGTTGCAACTCCCGTAAAAGCTGAAGCTAAGCGCCGGTTTTACCCGACCCGCATTGATATGGCGGCCAGCGTGCGATCGCAGGTCTGTGAGATCTTAAACAAGACCCTGGCTGCCACCCTCGATCTCAAAACCCAGACCAAGCAGGCCCATTGGAATGTCAAAGGTATGCAGTTTTTCCAGCTTCATGAGCTGTTTGATGAACTGGCCGGAGAGCTTGAAGGCTATGTTGATATGGTAGCCGAGCGCGTCACTGCGTTAGGGGGTACCGCCATGGGTACCGCCCGGGTTGCTGCCGCCGATTCAATTTTGCCGGAGTATCCCTTCGATGCCATTGACGGTGCCGAGCATGTCACGGCCCTCGCTGAGCGCTTTGCGGCCTACGGTAAGCACGTCCGCGACGCCATTGACGCTACCGATGACCTCGGCGATGCCGATACCGCCGACCTCTACACCGAGATCTCTCGCACGGTAGATATGCGACTGTGGTTCCTAGAGGCTCACCTGGTGACCAAGGCTGACCTAGATTAGGCTGATCTCGCCTAACGCTATAACCGCCACCCAGGCCGGGGCGATAGTGATGTCTCCCCGGTTTTGTTGGTTGTAGACCTTGGTCAATTCCATAAAAGTAGAGGAAAAACGTAGAGGAAGCAGCATTGTGCTGCTTCCTCTGATGGAGAATGATGGCTAGGGCATTGGTCTATCGAGCCGCCCACTACTCAGCCGTGGCAAGTTCAGTGCTGCCCCGACGGCGACGGCTGGTAAGCGTGTTGAATAGCATCTGGCCGATGGCCTTAATTAGATTGCCTTCTAGTTCTTTGAACATCTCCATATTGAGACCAAAGGCATCATTGGCTTCTTCAACAATGGCCGTCACCATCGCGTCATCGACTGGAGCTGCATCCATCGATTCACGGTACTGGGTCTTAAACGCCTTCTCGTCAGAGATTTCAGGGAATTCGTAAAATGCTGTGCCCTCGCCCTCGGAGAGATTCATCGCTCGCTGGGCAATGCCTTTGAGAATCTGCCCTCCAGATAAATCGCCAATATAGCGAGTGTAAGAATGACTGATCAACAGTTCGGGCTGGGTATTGGCGACTTCGCGGATGCGATCGACATAGCGCTGCCCACCAGGGGTCAGGGAAATTTCGTTGGCCCAGCTGGGGCCGTAGTAGTAGGCCAGGTCAGACTCTAAGGAAGCCTTGCGGTGCAGTTCAGGAAAGTAAACCTTAGAGACTACCGGATGATCTTTGTGGCGCTCGAGTTCTTCTTCCATAGCCGCGTAGGCGTAGTAAAAGTTGGCCACCAGCTTGCGATAGGAATTTTTTTCGACGACGCCCCGCAAAAAGCAGCGCACGAAGCCCATATTTTCGGCCATGGTATGGGCTTTTTTGGTGCCTTCGCGTAGCTCGGTGGATAGGTGACTACTCATGCTGACTGTCTCGCTTTAGGGTTGATTAAGGGTGAGTTTAGACAAAAGTTGAGGGGTGGGGCGGTGGCACGCCAAGATAGCCCATTCTCAAAAAAACAGCCTCACATTAGGCTGACGGTCTCTCATTAAACAGCTACTTTTGTTAACTTAGACCGATTTGAGACCCGTTTCTATTACGATTTTTTACGGCTCGATCGCAGTTTTTGACCCTTCACTCCAGGCAGCGGTCAAGCGGTTGGGCCAGGCCAGCAAGCCGTTAGGCGTTAGCCAGTACCCAACGGCAAGGGTTCTATGGGCGATCGCAGAGGCATGGCGCAGCAAAGAACTACCGGCCCCGACTGGGCTAGGCCGCCATGCGGGTCAGCAGCACCGGGCAGGTGGCATACACACGGACAAAATCGGTCAGCGACTCGCCCAGCACCTTATCTAGATCGGGCAGCCCTTTGGCAATGGTGGGGCGGCGATCGGGCGACCCTAAGATAATCAAATCCATATTGCGCTCTTCGGCCAGTTCGCAAATACGACGACCGGGCTTGCCCTCAGGGGCAGCTAGCTTATAGGCAATGCCGTAGCGCTTGACCTCTGTCAGAGCATCCATCAAGATTGGGTCTTGATTGGGGTCAGTACTGGCGACATCGAAGGGCTTAGCCTTGAGGCTAGAGACCGTGTGTACCAGGGTGAGTTCACTGCCTTTGACATCGCGGAGTAGCGAAATGGCAATGTTCAGCCCCTCTTTAGCTGAATCAGATTTATCCATCGCCACCATGACTCGCTTAATGGGGCGAATGCTGTAGAGGTCATCTTTGACCAGCAGCATCGGCCGCGACGAGAGCTGAAACACATACTGGCTAACAGAGTTTTCGAGAATTGCCTTGAGCCCCTGCAACCCCCGTGACCCCATAATGATGAGGTCGGCGTCGACCTCGTCAGCCACCTGAATCACCACATCCTTAGGATCGCCTTCTCGTAGCACTGCCGTGACTCGGCTGGGGTCGAGGTTGAGGTTGGTAATGGCGGTGGCCAGGGTGCGGCCACCGGCTTCCCACTTGGCCGCCATGGCTTCGGCAGAGACCTGGGAAGGCACGACGTGCAGCACCGTCACGGAGGCCCGTTGCACTAGGGGAATCTCCATCAGCGCTTTCATCATGGCCTCGGTATTACCCGTGCCAGAGTCGGCTAAAAGAATTTTTTCGATCATGAGTCCTCCTAGTGTTGCGCTCGATGGTAGAGCGCTAAATCGGCATGGCTAGATCACCGAACGTTTAGGCATCCCGTGATAAAAGCCAACCTGACTCATCTATCACCATCGAATCAACGGGATACAAAACTGAAATTACGGTGTTCTCAATCATCATAGGCACTGGCTTTGGGCCTATTTTGGTGCGATTCATAATTTGTAGTAGAGTTGGCCCGTCAGTCAGGTCAATACATGGAGTAACCTCAATGGAGCCTTCTCCCTGGTATGAGCATCGAGTTGTCGTGCAGCCGTACCACACCGACTACGCTGGGATTGTTTGGCACGGCACCTATATTGCCTGGATGGAGGAAGCCCGGGTGAATTATCTCCATGACAGCGGCTTGACCTTTGCCGACTGGCTAAAGGCCGGGGTAGATTTGCCCGTAGTCGGCCTGGAGCTTAAGTATCGGCGATCGCTCACTCTGGGCGACACCGCCCTGGTCAAAGTCCATCTGGGGCCACCCAAAGGGGTACGCATGGTGTGGCACTACGTCATTCAAAATGCCCTCAACCAGGAGATCTGCATCGAAGGCAGCGTTACGCTAGCCCTAGTAGAGGTCAAAACCCGTCGGGTGTTGCGTCGCCTGCCCCAGCCTTTGCAAGCCGCTCTCGAAGCTATGACCTGAAGATGCTCAGCGATAATGTCGTCCCAAAAATTTGTAGGATGGGCAAAGCAAAGCCTGCCCATCCTGGCCGCAAGGGTTAACTGTGATGGACATGGTCTACGTCCCTTGCCCATTCAACGGTTTACTCGGCCATGCCCGCCTTACTCTCCAGATTTTTTGTTCTAATCTGCGCTCTGGTTGTGATGGGAGCTGGGTGGGTTGGTGCCATTCCTGCCGCCCACGCCCAAGACAATGCGGTTGACTATACCCTGACCGACCTCAGCTTCCGCGACTTTTCGGGCAAGCAGCTGTCGGGCACTTCGTTTGCAGCTGCCGAAATGCGGGAGGCCAACTTTGAGAAAGCTGACCTCAGCCAGACAATTCTCACTAAAGCCTCGTTTTTGCGGGCTAACCTGGCTGGGGCCAATCTGTCTCGCACCTTTGCCGATCGCGTCATTTTTGACGGGGCCGACCTCTCGAACGCCAACTTTACCGAGGCCCTACTCACCAGCAGTAGCTTTAACGACGCCATCCTTACCGGGGCCGATTTTTCGGGGGCGATTGTCGATCGCTTTCAGGTTGCTCAAATGTGCAAGTACGCCAATGGGGTGAATGAGACCACGGGCGTAGCAACCCGGGATAGTTTGGGCTGTCGGTAGGTAGAGGGGGAGTGGATGGGAGAGTGAGGAGATGGGGAAGATGAGGAGGTGAGGGGATAAAGGAAGTAGCGTGGGTCAAGCGTCTTCAAACTCATTCCAAATCAGGAATTGCCCTGGCGCGACCTGCGATCAGCTTACACGGGTAGGGCAATCAGGCCTGCCGAGTAAAAATGTTTTTGCAGCGTGGCCTTGGGTAGTGGCCCCAGCAGATGATCCCAGGGTAGGGGTTGATCGAGATCCCAATTTTCGTGCACGTAGTACTCTAGGGGCGGAATTTGGCCCTGGAAATCTTTGAAGGCGCGGCGATAGCTGCCCAGGGAGTCGCCGTAGTGGCGAACGCGCTCAAGTACTGGGGCCAGACGGCGATCGCCCCGCGAAATTAGGCCCTGAATGACCGACCAGTTATAGCTCTCGGGACGAAAGTCGATGCCCTGAGGGCGCAGGTGTTTTTGCAGGTATTTGAGGCGCTTTTCGGCGGCTTGATCGACGCCGCACCACTGGAAGGGGGTATGGGCCTTGGGCACAAAGGTACTGCACCCGAGGGTGAGGCGCAGGCCAGGGGCCGCTTTTTTCAGCCGCCGCATCAGGGCCACGGTTTGCTCCAGGTCAGCCATGGTTTCGCCAGGGATGCCAGCCATGCCGTAGAGCTTCATAGCGCTAAGGCCTCCGGCCTTGGCGTTGACGGCGGCGCGCTCGATGTCGTCGGTATCGAGCTTTTTATTGACGATATTTCGCACCCGCTCTGAGCCACTTTCGATCGCAATGGTAATCGAACGGGTATCGTGGCGAGTCAGGGTTGCGGCCAGCTGAGGGGTAACCGTGTTGGTGCGCACCGAGGCAAGGCTGAGCCGCACGTCGTCGAACTGGGGCTGATTGAGATAGCTCAACAGGGTCTCAAATTCGGGGTGCTGGGTGACCGAAGCCCCCAGTAACCCGAGTCGATTGGTCACCGCTAGGCCCTGTTCGATGGCTGGCATCAGCGAGTCTTCTAGGCTGGCGGTGCGAAAGGGCAGTGTGAGATAACTGGCCAGGCAAAAGCGGCACATCTCGGGGCAGCTGCGCACCACCTCCACCATAAAAATATTTTCCCAGGCGGCGCGGGGGGTAACCACGGTGGAGGCCGACAGCACGTTGCCCCGGTAGGTCTGCTTTTGCACCGTGGCGGGCAGGTCAATATCGACCGGGGCGATCGCCCTGACCCCGCCCGTTGCACCGTCATAGGTCACCGCATAGAGCGACGGCACATATACCCCCGGCACCACAGCCAGCCGCCGCAGGGTTTCTGCCCGAGATGCCCCGCGCAGATCGCCTAGGGCATCAAAGAAATCGTCGAGCAGGGTCTCCCCATCGCCCAGCAAAATCACGTCAAAAAAGTCGGCAAAGGGTTCGGGGTTAGCGGTCAGCACTGGCCCACCGCCAAACACCAGGGGATGCTGATCGCCGCGCCCTTGAGTCAATAGCGGAATCTTGAGCTGCTCCAGCAGCGTGAGCAAGTTGCCATAGTCCAGCTCCCAGGACAGCGAAAACCCCACCACATCAATGGTTGACGGCAGCGGCTCGTGGCCATCGGTAAACAGCCGACTAACCGCTACATCAGACCGCCTGGCGAGGGTAGCCCAGACCACCTGATAGCCCAGGCTGGTAATACCCACGGTGTACTCATTGGGAAAGGCAAACACCACCGATAGGGCATCTCCCCCAGGAGCAGCAGGCTCAAACAGCAGCGTTTCGTCGTCTAAAGGAAGGGGGGCCACAGGCAGCGCTAAAAACGATGAAGCTTCTTTAGTGTAATCAGTGGATGTGCACTTAACCCAGTTGTGGCGGTGCGCGGTGACAGACTTTGCCTGGTGTAACTGCGGAACGTTTGACTGAAACCTCATGCAGGTGAGCGATAAGCCTCCTGAAAACTATGCAAAGTGCTTTCCGCCAACCTCACTTTGGTTTCGTAGCGCCAAGAGCTGTCAGTTGATTTGCCTAAGCCAGTCTGTCTAACCCGCTAAAAGATGTCGTAAAAGCACGGTGTCGTCTGGGTGATCATAGACCTACGATAAAGACAGTGCGATCTACCCGACCCTTCCACCGTGATGCCCCATCGTTAAATGCACCGCAGGCTCCCTGCGGATTCGGCCTATGACTTCCTCTCTGCCTCCCCATCGCTCCACCTACATTCTTGCCGATGAGGCCACGGTGCGCCTACCGCGCGACCCATCGCTTCTAGAACAGGCCGAGCGCATTGCCGAGGGGTATCACCACTGCCAAGTGGCCGAGGCCTCTCTGTGGCTCAAGCAGGGGTTAGCTCACCTGCAGCAGGGACAATACACCCCGGCACTTTCACTGCTGCAGCAGGCTCTACAGATCTACCGCAACCTGGGCGACAAACGACGCCAGGCCAAGGTGTTGCTAACCCTGGCCAGTCTGTACTATCGAGTGGCCGATTACCTGTGGGCCGCAGACTATGGTCGGCAGTGTCTACGAGTGGCCCATGACCTCAAAGATGATGCTCTGATTCAGCAGACCTTGGGCCATTTGGGTAACAGCTATCGCCATCTGGGCAACCTGCAACGAGCATTGGAGTATATGAGCCAAAGCCTGACTATCGCCAAAAAAATGGGCGATCGCCCAGGTGAAATGCGATCGCTCAACAATCTGGCCATGATCTATCGGGCTAAAGGGCTGACCCACCAAGCGGCAACCCTGTACGAAGCCAGCTTGATGATGGCGGTTACACTGGGCGACCAGGCGACCCAATTTCAGCTTTTGCAGAACCTTGGCAATACCTACTTCACCCTCAAGGAATATGGTCAGGCGATTGACTGCTACGAGCGCTTTTTGGCCCTGAGTAAAAATAGCCCAATTGAGACAGACCAGCGCACTAATCGCCGTATTTTGACGCAGCTGACGCTAGTGAGCATTACGATGGGCGACCACAGTCGGGCGATCGTATACCTTCAACACCACTTGTCCATTGCCTGTGCCCTGGGTGATACCAAAGGCGCCGCAACCCTGCTCGATGATCTGAAACGCAGCTACGAGGCCCTGGGAGAAGCGCGGGTAGCGTCTATACAGCGCGATATGACCTCGGTTTAGTCCGCTGGTTTTTTGTATTGCCAACGAGCTGGCCAGAGAAAGACAGTGTTGTAGTTCAACGGGCTTGCCCCTAACGCTAGCCCCAGTCAGGGTTGCGGGCAAAGAAATCCGCTACAGACTCGGATAAAAAAGGAGGATACCTGACAGGCATCCTCCTCGATTAAGAACGATTGGCACAGGCGTCATCAGCCCGGCCAGGTCTTAGTGCGGTGTTACTGCCACTTGGCGGCCACCATCTCCGCTAGGTCAACCACCCGCTGGCTGTAGCCCCACTCGTTGTCATACCAGGCTACGACCTTGACCATGTCGCCGCCCATCACCATGGTCAAGCTAGAGTCAACGATAGACGAGTCATCGGTCTTGCGGTAGTCGATCGACACCAGCGGTAGGTCACTGTAGGCCAGAATGCCCTTCATCGAGCCCTCCGCAGCCGTCTGAAATACGGTGTTGACCTGTTCTGCGATCGCAGGCTTTTCGACCTGTACCACCAAGTCAACCACCGATACGTTGGGGGTAGGTACCCGCAGGGCGATGCCGTTGAGCTTGCCCGCCATCTCAGGAATCACCAGGGCTACCGCCTGAGCCGCCCCGGTGGTAGTCGGCACAATGTTTAAAGCTGCCGCCCGAGCCCGACGCAGGTCGCGGTGGCTGGCATCGAGCAGACGCTGGTCACCCGTGTAGCTGTGGGTGGTGGTCATGGTGCCTTTGATGATACCAAAGCTATCATTGAGCACCTTCACCACTGGAGCCAAGCAGTTGGTAGTACAGCTAGCGTTGCTGACCACGTTGTGCTTGTCATGGGCATAGTCTTCGTGGTTGACCCCCATGACATAGGTGCCAATGTTGCCGCCTTTGCCAGGAGCCGTAATCAGCACTTTCTTAGCACCGGCCTCAATATGGCGAGAAGCCCCTTCTTCGCTGACAAATACCCCGGTAGATTCAATCACCAGGTCAATATCCCAGGCGGCCCAAGGCAAATTGTTAGGGTTACGGTCGGAGTAGCACTTAATGGTCTTCCCATTGACGATTAGCGTATCTTCGCCATGGCTGACATCAGCATCCAGACGACCCAGCATAGAATCGTACTTCAGCAGGTGGGAGTTAGTCTTAGGATCAGACGTATCGTTAATAGCTACCACTTCCAGCTGGCTGTTCTCCCGCGTCAACCAGCAGCGCAGAAAATTACGGCCAATGCGGCCAAAACCATTAATTGCTACTCTAACCACTGCGTTTATCCCTCTGTTGTAGTCGAACTAGGTATCTATTCTTAGACGAAACTATAATATCGCAAAGCATGATCCACTTTATAGGGGCCATCCATTGAACTGGATCTATTTAACCCCCTAAAGCATTACCGAAAATCTATAGACGTAGCTCCTTCAAGGCCGTGCTGAGCCCGTCTGTCGAGATCATCTGCCAAGGCTGGGCATAAGTATTTCTACTCTGCTCGGGCGCTTTGCATAGAAAATTGATATGCGGTCTTCACATACATCTTTTTTTATATGTGTGAGCAAGAGTGTGTGAGCAAGAGGCCTGACAACAGAGGCATCGATGTATCAAATGCTATGACTCAAGTCGGTGTGCCCTAACCGTGGTCGGGCTTTCAAGCGGTCAGCACAGGCTTGGAATCAACCGGGTCGGGGCCTGTGACGATTTTCATGGCCCTTACAGACAGTCTAATGTCGATGTTTAGGCCAATCTGGCAATTCTTGCTATGATTACGCCTGACACATGGTGTGGTGTGGTGTTCCAAGGAGTGTAACGATGCCAAATTCTGTAGATTTTACCGGCAGGCCCTTCCATTTTATTGGGATAGGCGGCATCGGCATGTCGGCGCTAGCCTACGTTCTAACCAAGCGCAATTTACCTGTTTCTGGCTCTGACCTAAGGCTTACCCACATTACCCGTCGCTTGCAGGAGGCCGGAGCGCATATTTTCTGGCAGCAAGAGGCCGCTAACCTGAGCTATTTTCTTAACGCCCCCACGTCTCACCCCGTTACCGCAGTAGAGTGGCCCCATAGAACCTCTAACCTGGCCATTGAGCCTAAAATTGCGGCCACCGCTGATGTTCTAGGCTCAATTCCGCAGGTGGTCTGTTCGACGGCTATTGACGCCCGCAATCCCGAGTATCAGGCCGCCCTTGAGCTAGGTTGTCCAATTCTGCATCGATCTGATCTATTGGCCGCCCTGCTGCGCGATTACAGCACCATCGCCGTAGCGGGTACCCACGGCAAGACGACCACCAGCAGTATGATTGGTCACATGATGCTCATCGCTGACCTCGACCCCACCATTGTTGTCGGTGGTGAGGTTTCGAGTTGGGGAGGCAACGCCCGCTTGGGTCAGGGGCCTTACCTGGTCGCCGAGGCCGACGAGTCGGACGGTAGCTTGACCAAGCTGTCAGCCAGCATTGGGGTGATCACAAATATCGAGTTAGATCACACAGACCACTACCGCGATCTAGAGCAGGTGGTAGCCACCTTTCAAACGTTTCAGCGCCAGTGCGGGTTACTGGTGGCCAGCGCCGATTGTCAGGTGGTGCGCAGCAGCCTCACCCCCGATATTACCTACAGCTTAGACCCCAAGGTTGAGGCCACTTACCACGCTACCGATGTTCAGTTTGGGGCCGAGGGGACTACCGCAGTTATTTGGGAACTGGGCCAGCCGTTGGGGCGACTGCACCTGCGGGTACTGGGTTGTCACAATCTGAGCAATGCCCTAGCTGCGGTAGCCGTAGGGAGGCACCTTGGCCTATCCTTTGACGACATTGCCGATGGGTTGGCACAGTTTTGCGGGGCCCGCCGCCGATTTGAGCACCGGGGTAGCTACAACGGCATTCAGTTTTTTGATGACTACGCCCATCACCCCAGCGAAATCCGCGCTACGCTGGCCGCAGCCCGCATCAAGGTCGATCAAGATATGTTGACCGACAACCGCTACGGCGTAGAGGGTCGTCGCGTGGTAGCGGTCTTTCAGCCCCATCGCTTTAGCCGTACTGCGGCCCTGATGGATGACTTTGCCAATGCCTTTGCCGATGCCGATCAGGTAATTATGGCTGACATCTATAGTGCTGGGGAGAAAAATGTTTTTGGGGTGTCGGGGCGTCAGCTGGCAGATACCGTAGCTAGCAGCCACCCACGCATCATCTATGGCCATACTCTGGATGACATTCAGGCGGCTTTAGTGCGCAGCCTGCGCCCGGGAGATTTAGTGATGTTTATGGGCGCTGGCAATCTCAATCAGCTCATTCCCCAGATTATGGCTTACTACGCCGAAGCCCCGTCACTCCAGGAGGCCTGTTAGCGCGGCTGACCTACTGACGGGCGGGGCTAGCATGGGGAACAACTGTTGATATCTGGGGCCATGAACCAAACCCTTGGGGTTGTACCTAATCTCGCCTGCCTGAAATCACAGGCCTCGCTACAGTCGTTGACGACGTTTCGGGTCGGAGGGATGGCCCAATGGCTGGCGATGCCCCACCAGAGGAGTGAGTTTGATGCGGTCTTGGGCTGGGCGATCGCAGCTGGGCTCACGATCACGCCCTTGGGGGCTGGTTCGAATCTGCTAATTAGCGATGGGGGTATTCCGGGCCTAGTGCTGTGCACCCGTCGCTGGCGTAGCACCCAATTTGACCAGGCCGGGTGCGTCACCGTAGCTGCCGGAGAGCCACTGCCCACCCTGGCCTGGAAAGCTGCTAAGCGTGGCTGTCGGGGGCTAGAGTGGGCGGTAGGTATTCCTGGTACCGTAGGCGGGGCAGTGGTGATGAATGCCGGTGCCCACGGCGGTTGTACGGCAGACGTGCTGGTAACGGCCACGGTACTCGATCCAAATCTAGGGTCAGAACCCCAGGTGGTGCAACTGACCCCAGCAGATCTCGGCTTTCAGTACCGCACCTCGGCGTTGCAGGGGGGGCTACAGGTGGTGATCGACGCCACTTTTCAGCTTGAACCAGGGCATGATCCGGCGGCGGTGGTAGCCGATACCCTGGCCGGTCTCAACCAGCGACGGGCCACCCAGCCCTACGACAAACCCAACTGCGGTAGCGTCTTCCGCAACCCCTACCCCTATACAGCTGGGAATTTAATTGAAAAAACTGGGCTTAAGGGCTATAGCATTGGCGATGCCCAGGTGTCTGAGCGCCACGCCAACTTTATTGTGAACCTGGGCAATGCCACCGCCACGGATATTCGCCGCCTGATTCACCACGTACAGGATGAGGTGGAGGCTCACTGGGCGGTGCAGCTCCAGCCGGAGGTAAAATTTATCGGCGAGTTTCCCAGTCTTTGAATCGCTTCAGTTGCGATCGCGCCTGGCTATGATGATGGCCGCAAGCGTCTTCGAGGTCAATCAATGTGACAGAGCTAGCGAGCATCCCTGTGCCCTTTTCGATCGCGACTAGGGGCAGGGCGATAGGCCAGCGGTACCGGGGGTCGCCCCAGCGTTGTTGACCTGATTAAACGAATTGTTGTTGTTGGCGCTGAGCTGGGGCAAATTTACGACTTGCAGCGCCCCGGTACCCGTGGCAAAGAGGTTGGTGTCAAGGTCAGTGGTGGCAATGCTGGTGTTATCGGCCACCACCGCGCAAAAGTCGTTGCTGCCTTGATTACCCAGCTCGACAGCGTGTCTGCCCGACTGCTCAATCTGATTATTGGTCAACGTCAGGGTTGAGAGCTGGCTGGTGCTGTCGGCAAAGGCAAACACCCCTGTATTGCCCACGGTTTGGGTTTGGTTGTTAGTGATAGCGGCGGTCTCCACGGTGCCGCCGTTGGTGGCGAAGGTGCGGAGGCCGTCTTGGCCCACCTGGGTGAGCTGATTGTTGTTCAGCGTGACCGTGGGGAGGCGACCGCCGGTTTCGGCAAAGGCCACGATGCCGTCCTGGTTAATGGTGGCGAGCTGGTTGCGGCTAACCTGCACCGCGTCAATGCGGCCCAAATTGGCGGCAAAGAGCTGAATGCCGCTGCCAGTGGTCTGGCTGATTTGATTGCCGTCAATGGTGGCTGCGGTAAGCCGCCCGCTGCCATCGGCGAACACCTGAATACCCTCACGCCCCGTCTGACTCACCGTGTTACCGGCGACAGTAGCCTGACCAAACTGGCTCTGACCATTGGCAAACACTAAAATACCCCCACCGGAGACGGCCCGCAGCTGATTGTTGCTAATTTGAGCCTCGGTGAGCTGGCTTTGGCCATCGGCCAAGACCTGAATGCCGGTGGCCCCGGCGGCCTGGATCTGGTTGGCCCGGATCCAGGCGTGGCTGAGGGTACTGCCATTATCCGCAAAGACCAGAATGCCGTTGCTGGCAATGGTTGCACTGGGGGCTCCTGGCCTGCCGACCTGCGCCTGCTCAATGGTTGCGGTCTGGATCTGGCTGCCGTTGTTGGCCAGCACCAGCAGTCCGTTCTGCCCCGCCGCCAACACCTGCCCCCCCGCGATATCCACGGCCTGAATCTGGCTGCCGTTGTCGGCCTGGACCAGCCCCCCGTTTTGCCCGGCCTGGGTCACGGTGGGGTTGGTCACCGTAGCCTGGTCAAGGGTAGAGCCGGTATCGGCCTGGATGAAGACGCCGTTGGCGCCAGCCTGGGTAACCTGAGCGTCTTCCACCAGGGCGGTGGTTAGCTGCGACCCATTCTGGGCGGCCAGCAGTACCCCGTTGCCGACCGCGCTGGCGACGCTGTTGCGTCGGGCGATCGCCGTGGTCAGACGACTACCGTTGTTGACCTGCACCAAAACCCCATTGCTGCCGACGGTACCCACCTGGTTGCCGGTTAGGGTAGCTTGGGCCACGCTACCGCCGCGATCGCCCAGCACCGCCAGACCATTTTCAGCGGCCTGGGTGACCTGGTTTTGGTTTAGTTCAACGGCACCCAGCTGTCCATTGCGATCGGCCAGCACCAAAATACCGTTGGCACCACTCTGGGCGATCGCGACTTCCTCAATCGCCACCTCACCCACACGGCCACCGTTGTCGGCCAACACCAGCACCCCGTTGGTGCCCGCGCTGCTAACTGTAGCGTTGGCCAAGGTGATTTGGTTGATGGCACTATTAGTATCGGCTAGCAAAATGATGCCGTTTTCGCCGCTGGTGACCACCTCTGACTGAACCAAATCCACCGTTCCAATGCTGCTAGCCGTCTCAGCCAGTACGGCGATGCCGTTTTCGCCAGCGGCTTGCACCTGGTTTTGAGCTAGCGTTAGCCGCTCGATCTGGCTGCCCGCCGCCGCTCGCACCAGCAGGCCATTTTCGCCCGCGCTAGCGACCTGGTTCTGGCTAATGTCGGCGCTGCTGGTCTGCAGCCCAGAATTCAGTAAAATGCCGTTTTGGCTGGCGGTCTGCACCCGGTTTTGGCGCACCACCACCTCACCCCCCACCTGGTTGAGTGAAATACCGTTGCGGGCGGTCAAGATGTCGTTGTTATCTAGAGTGACCCCGGAGACATCGTTGGCCAAAACCCCGTCTTGGGCTGGCCCCGCCTCAATGGTGAACCCCGACAGCCGAGTCCCATTACTCAACACCACCGGGCCCGGTACCTGAGGACGAATCCCACCGCCAGAGCCCGGCAGAGCAACGGTACCCACCTGAGTCGCGATCGGTTGCTCAACCGCCGTAGACAGCACCTGCACCCCAGCGGGAATGGTAAACCCCGACGACAGGCTGCCAGGCCGAACGTAGACGATCTCCCCAGCCTGAGCCGCCGCCACCGCCGCGTTGATATCGCCGTAGGGAGCGGTAATCGTGCCGTCGCCCCCCGCTGTAGCGGGCACAACATGCTGAAACCCATAGACCTGACCGCTGGCTGGATTTTGAGCGGCTTCGGTGCGGCGATCGCTGACCGACCAAATGGGCATGGTGCGCTGAACCGGGTTACCCAAGGCCTTGGCCACCGTTCTAGAAGCAGTTGTGGGCTGCCTGCCCCCCCAGCTAAAACCCGTCTGCAGCAGCAGGTTGGTACCGAAGTAGCCGTCGTGTTGCAGGCCCAGCCCTAGGTTGAGACCAGGGGTGGGGGTCATGGCCAGCCAGGCCCGACCGCCTAAAATGCCCGAGACCTCAGGATGACCATAGTAGTAGAGGCCGCCATGGGCTTTAAGCGGGCCGAGGTCACCCAGATCAGCAACTACCCCCCCACCGATACATCGCCGCCGGCCATCGCCACCTGGCGCGTGGTCGGCAGTAGCAGCTGGTAGCCCTGAAAAAACGGAGTACCGGCCAGGGTCGTGTTTGTGGTGCGATCGCCCACCGGCAGATACAGGTTGCTGCGCAGCTCTAGCCCCTGACTGACCCGCTCAAACCCGGCCCCCAGCTGATAGAAGGTGCCGCCATCGGCCTGCTGCACATCTACCCCAAAGTAGCCCCCCACTATTCGTCCCTGACTGGCATCTAGGGAACGGTAGCCCAGCAGCAGGGTGCTGCCCCAGCCCCCCACGGTGTCTAAGCGGGCCTGCCCCTGCAAAAACCAGAGATTCTGCCCGGGTGACTGCCCGAGCGGAATCAGCGCCTCTGCGCTGCCAAAGTCTCGAAAGCCCCCGGCTCCGGTCTGGTAATTTACGCCAAAGCGAGGCTGAACCAGCCGATCTGCCGCCTCTGGTGCGGGTTTGGCGGTTGGGGAAGGGACTGACTGGGCCTGGGCGGGCAGGCTAGCGGCTAGTAGCAACCCGCCGTAAAGCAGAGATACGTCTCTAAGCGTCATGGAGTTTTGGTCGGCCTAAGTCTAGAGAGCGGGTTCAGGCCTGGTTTAGATAGTCGTGGATATGCAGGCTTAGTCACTGTTACGCCGCTGTTCTAAGACAGCCCGCATGACTCGCATAAAGACTTGGCTGGGTTTCTAGCCGCTTTAAAAAAGGAACATAAAGCCATTAGCCAAACAAGCCACTACACTTTGGCCACTCATCTCCCGATAACGAGCGTTTTGCTCCCAGACAAGCTATGTATCCTTGCCCTACTCTCAAAATTAGGCCGTGGCCGATGGGGGAGGCTTGAGTGAACTGTACGTAACGGGCCAGCCATTCTGGCTCTTCAACCGGCGGCACATTTTCAGGGTTAATCATGCCGGACGGACGCGTTGAATCAAGTTCAGAATCGATTTAGGGATGTTGCCGAAGAAAGGCTCTGACTCGCGTACATCGCTGTTGCCGAATAGCGCAGCATAATACAGGGTGCCTTCTGGGCCAATGCTGACCGACAAAATCCAGCGGGGATGGCGATACCACTCCAAGGTCAGGTGACCATCTGGTTCTGCCCCTACTGACGGGAGCGGAGACCCGAGGGGCAGGGCCCTGATGATAAGGTAAGCATAAGCCAGGGCATTACTCTGAACCGGCAAAGCGTCATAACCATCCCAGTTGGGAAATTTGTACTCTTCCCACACCGCAGCCAATTCATTAAGAGCGGGTTGTTTGCTAAACCGGACGGACTCGCGGAAGTATTGCTCTAGTACCTGACCAGCTTGGTCGAGATACTGGGCGGTTGCAGTGTTGAATTTAGACGACAGACTCATGGTCGTTGGCTAGTATTCGAAGGCTGAACTATGTCCACCGTTCCGGATCGCTTGGCTCCCTAGCTCCCCTTGTATGTTGAGAGAGAAGTAGTGCTAGACCGTATCCCCTAGGCACGTGATCGTCATAGTCCGTGGAGCAGCGAGGGTCGGCCCTACGATTCATCCTCTGAGAACTCGAAAAATCGCCTG
>NZ_JADEWX010000101.1 GCF_015207395.1 Nodosilinea sp. LEGE 07088 | reverse complement strand
CCCCCAAGGATCGGTTTGAATCGGCTGGACTACGTTGCCACCAGCGGCGATCACGCGATCTAGCGTGGTGTCTAGATCCGCGACTCGCAGAGCCAGGTCGCCAATGCCCGGTGGGTGTTGGCGCCGGTATGCCTGGGTTACCGGGGGCGTGGCTTCTAGCAAGAGCGGTACCTGGCCCAGGTAGATCAGGGCTCGCTCCGTCTCATCCGATGGCGGCCTGGCCCCGGCACAACTACCGCCCCAAGCATTGACAAACCAGTCGAGCCACGGGGCTACCGCATCCACGTAAAAACTCAAATGGTTGAATTCCATAGGGCAATATCACTCGGGTTATCTCGGTGTTATTGGAGCACAAACCTACCGCCCTCAGCCTTACCTTTGAGAAGATTTTCGTTTAGATACCTAGATCCTAACGTCGTAGACTAGCCCGATTTCTGGTTGGCTACGGCCACCACCTGGTCTTGCGTGGTAGCGGCGTAGCTGTTGGCAGGGTAGCGATCGAGATGGCGAAATAGGGCCACAGGCTTCTGCACCCGACAGGAATAAAACTCGACGATGACCTCGGCATCTTGCCGCAGCACCACCTTAGGCGAGAAATCTTCGGGGGTTTTAGTGCGCCACTGCCAAGAGATTTTCTGGGGGGGCGCGGCTACAAATCGGTGGTGGGTCCATCGAGCATAGCGGCCAAAGCGACCAAATTCTCTCACTTCGCGGGTGAAAATCGAAGCCGCTAGAAACGAAGCCAGCGAACCGTCCCCATCCAGACCATCCATGAGGTTGGTGAGCATACCCATGGGTTGAGGCGGTTGGTCTACCTCGGTCGCTTGCTCAATGGCTTCTTCTAGATATTCTGTCGTGCTCAGTAACCCTGGCAGCGCTGCTGTAGAGCCCATACCACCCTTGGTGTCTTGACGCAGGTAGGTGACCAGGCGAATGCCCGGGCGCATCCACAGGCCGGGCAGCTTGGTCAGGGCTTCGGCTGGATCAATCGTGCTGACAAACCAACGTCCGTCGACATTGGGAGACGGGACGTTGTCTTCGGGCATGTCTCCCACCCGAAACAGATCGCCCAGGGCATTGAGCGAGTCGGGTAGGGGGCCGTCATCCTCAATGTCGTTGGCCAGGCTAGCGCTGCCTGGCTGCTGTTCGTGGGTCGGCAGCACGAGGGTCTCGCGAATAAACTGGCTAACTTTTTGAACCGTGGCTAGGGGATATCTTTGAAACGACATGAATTACCAAGGCGGTGTTAGCGCGAAATAGAGGATGGTTTGGAGGGAGACTTAGCTACAGGACGATTTGAAATTGAAGATAGGGCCACCCCAAGGTTTAGATTGCCCTGAGGATACCCCTTAGCCGCGAATCGGGATTGCTTTGCCATTTAAATTATGAACATTTCTACACCTGAAACAAAGATTTAGGCACTGTTACCCAAGTGTTGTTGCGGTGGGACTGGTGGGCTAAATCCATCAAATGCTGCGATCGCACGCCGTCAGCGATCGAGGGTGTGGTAGCGCGGCCCTGGTCAATATCGTTAACCCAGTGGTTGACCACTCGCACAAACGGCGCCATCCGACCGTCGCTATAGGTCGTCGGAAACTGAAGCCGGGCTGGAATGGTTAGCACTTCGAGCGGCTTGCCCGCCTGGCTGCCCCAGAGCTTAAACCCGTGGACATAGTCGGTCAGGGTGTCGCTGCCCAGCACTAGGGTGCCGTTGTCGCCATAGACCTCGACCCAGTGCCCCCGCCCGGCGTAGGTGACAGAGCTAATCGCCACCTGGCAGGGGGTGCCATCGACGAAATCGACCATCAGACGACAGGTATCGTCGGCATCGACCGGTTTGAGTGCTCCGGTGGCGGGGTCGGGGCGCTGGGCAATGGTGGTGCTGAGGCGGGCACACAGCTGCCCAATCGGCCCAAACAGCCAGGTGAGGTAGTCGAAGCTATGGGAGGCAAATGCCCCTAGAGCCCCACCGCCCTGGTCTTGGCGAGAATACCAGTTCCAAGCGCGGCTGGGGTCGGCCCGGCCTGGTACCGTCCAGTCAACTTTGATCAAGCGCAGGTCACCCACGTAGCCCTCAGCCAACAGCTCGGCTAGGCGCTGCCAGGCAGGCACAAAGCGAAACTCAAAGTCGAGGGTGGCCACTAGGTGGCGATCGCGGGCTAGTGCCGCAATTTCCTCCGCCTCTGCCCCAGACAGGGCGGTGGGTTTCTCTAGCAGCAGGTGCTTGCCCGCTGCCAGCACTGTTTTCGCCTGCTCATAGTGCAAGAACGGGGGGGTGGCGACAGTGACGGCCTGCACCTCGGGCAAGGCTACGATCGCCGCCACCGTGTCGCCAGCATGGGCAATGCCGTGGTCTGCTGCGATCGCGCGTGCCTTAGCCAGATCGCGATGGTAGACCGCCACTACCTCAGTGCGGTGATGGGCCTTCAATCCTGGAATATGGACCTTTTGACCAAACCCGGTACCGACGACCGCTACCCCTAGGGACGCTGCTGCCATAGCTATCTCATCCATGCCGTTGTCAATGCCAGACACCAGTTAGATTGCTCGTGCCCTATCCCAGGGTAATGGTCGAACTGCGATCGCTACAATTAAACTGAGCAGTTTAGTTCTAGCCAATATCCAAATTTTTCTATGCAGGTTCCCTTGATTGGAAAGGTGCATCGCCCCCTAGTCTGGCTTTTGGCCGGGGTGGCCGCAGTAACGCTGGTGGCAAGCGCAGTTGGGTTTGGCCTCTGGCGCAGTCGCCAGAGCGCCTACAACATTGAGGAACTGACTGCCCTAGCTGCGATCGAGCCGCTGACGGTGCGGGTATCGGCCAGCGGTACGGTAAAGCCGGTACAAACCGTCAACCTCAGCCCTGAGAATGCAGGCATTCTAGAAGAGCTGTTTGTCGAGCAGGGCGATCGGGTTGAACCCGGCCAGCTGATCGCTCGCATGCGCAGCCGCGACACCGCTGCTCAGGTTGACCAAAACCGGGCAGCGGTGGCCGAGGCTGAAGCGGCCCTGGCCGACGTGCGCCGGGGCAGCCGCCCCGAAGAAATTGCCCAGGCCGAGGCCACCGTCGAGGCCAACCGGGCCCAGGTGCGCGATGCCCAGGCCCGGTTAGATCTGGCCACTAGCGACCTGGCCCGCCGCCAAAGCCTGTTTGACCGGGGGGCGATCGCCCAGACCGAGCTAGACAGTGCCGCCCGCGAGCAGCGCAGCGCCCAGGCGGCTCTAGAGCAGGCCCAGGCCCGCGTCACCGAGTCGCAGCGGCGGGTAGATGACCTGCGCAACCTGCCAGAACCCGAGGCGATCGCCCAGGCCGAAGCGCGCTTGGCCCAGACCCGTGCCCAGCTCAACGCGGCCCAGGTGCGGCAAGATGAGACCCTCATCCGCGCCCCCTTTGGCGGTACAGTGACGCAAAAATTTGCCACCGAGGGGGCCTTTGTGACCCCCACTACCTCTGCCTCTGACCTGTCCTCAGCCACCTCTACCGCCATTGTGGCCCTGGCCCAAGACCTAGAGGTGCTAGCGGAGGTACCCGAGGCCGATATTAGTTTGCTCCAGCCGGGCCAGGCCGTCGAGGTGGTGGCCGATGCCTTTCCGGAGCAGACCTTTGCGGGCCGGGTCAAGCTGGTGGCCCCCGAGGCCATTGAGCGGCAAAACGT
Organism: Nodosilinea sp. LEGE 07088; assembly: GCF_015207395.1. Classification (GTDB taxonomy): domain Bacteria; phylum Cyanobacteriota; class Cyanobacteriia; order Phormidesmidales; family Phormidesmidaceae; genus Nodosilinea. Next base: position 18,058 of record NZ_JADEWX010000101.1, on the reverse strand, counting down.
CACGCTGTTTCAGGTGCGAATCGAGCTGTTAGATGGCAAAGACAGGCTGCGATCGAACATGAATGTCAACGTGGCCTTTATTGGCGATCAGCTGGCCGATGCCCTGGTGGTGCCCACGGTGGCGGTGGTCACCCAGGCCGGCGAAACCGGGGTGCTGGTGCCCGGCGACAAGGGTGAGATTGTGTTTCAGCCGGTGACCCTGGGCCCCCAAGTAGGCAACCAGATTCAAATTGTCAGCGGTATTGAGGCGGGCGATCGCGTCTTTGTTGATTTACCCCCCGGCAAATCCCTCGAAAACATCACTGTGCGGCAAGATCGTTAAAGCAAATCTCCTTCTAGCAGCCGCCCCAAAAGGACTCACCATGAATCCTAAAATTAAGCCCCCCCAGGCCATGGCAAGCTCAGCGTCCCTATACGATGCGGACTTTCAGCTGTGGATTGATAAAACCGTGACTCTCTTGAAAACCCATGATTTTGAAAATCTGGATCTGGAGAATTTAATTGAGGAGATAGACAGCTTGGGCAAAAGTGATAACCGAGCTATCTTGAGTAATCTCATGCGCCTCTGTGAGCATCTGATCAAAATCAAATATTGGCATGCTGAGCGCGAAGACTGCTTGAGAGGCTGGACGCTGGAGGTTAAAAATTTCCGGCGGCAAATCCGTAATCTTCTAAAAGATAGCCCCAGTCTCAAAGGCTACCTAGCCGAAAACGTTCTGACAGAGTATCAAGACGGTCGGGAGAACGTTCTGATTGCCAGCGGTCTAGGGTCAGCGCTCATCCCTGAGGTGCCCTTTTTGAGCCTAGAACAAGCCTTAGCAGAAGACTGGTTACCCACCTTCAGCGATTCAGATCCCTAACAGAATGCCCCTATGAACCTGCGAGAAAGCCTGTCGATGGCGACCAAAACCCTGGCTGCTAACCGCCTGCGCAGCACCCTGACCATGCTGGGCATCATCATTGGCAACGCGTCGGTCATCACCATGGTGGGGCTGGGCGAGGGGGCCCAGCGGTATGTCAACGCCCAGCTCGAAACCCTGGGGCCAAACGTGCTGTTTGTGGTGCCGGGCAGCCGCGAAACTCGCCAGCTCGGTTCCCTAGAGGTGCCGCGTACGCTGGTGCTGGCCGATGCGGCGGCGATCGCCCAGCAGGTGCCCTCGGTGACTGCGGTGGCCGCCGAATCGAGCGGTCGCCAGTTAGTCACCTTTCGCAACCGCAACGCCAATGTCAACGTGGTGGGCATTACCCCCGACTTTTTGACGGTGCGCAGCTTTGAAGTTGCCAGAGGCCGCTTTATCAGCGACCTAGATGTGACCCGCAGTGCCCAGGTGGCGGTGGTGGGTGCCACCCTGCAAGAGCGGCTGTTTGACAACGAGTCGGCCCTGGGGCAACAGATTCGGGTGGGAGGCGTCAATTTTGATGTGGTGGGGGTGCTCGAAAAAAAAGGGTCTAACCTGGGCCTCGACTACGACGACGCGGTCATGGTGCCGCTCACCACCAAGGCGAGTCGTTTGGCCGGCAGCGAGCGATCGCCCTACGGTATCGAAGTCTCGTTTATTACGGTGTCGGCTCGCGATCGCGCCAGCATGACCACCGCCGAGTTCCAAATTACCAACCTGCTGCGCCTGCGCCACAACATTCGCGACGAAGACGACTTCTACATCAGCAGCCAGGACACGCTGCTGACCATCGCCAACACGATCACCGGAGCGCTGACGCTGATGCTGACGGCGATCGCGGGCATCTCGCTCTTTGTCGGCGGTATCGGCATTATGAACATCATGCTGGTGTCGGTGCGCGAGCGCACCCAGGAGATTGGCTTGAGAAAGGCGATCGGTGCCTCCCAGGGCGATATTCTGGGGCAGTTTTTAATCGAGGCGATTATTCTCTCGGTGGCCGGAGGCGTCATAGGTACGACGCTAGGGGTGAGCGGTATTGTACTAATTGGGGTGTTGACCCCCTTTGAGGCGGGTGTTTCTGCTGGGCCAATCATTTTAGCAGTCAGTATTTCTGGGGGCATTGGCCTGTTTTTTGGCGTGTTTCCCGCCCGCCAGGCCGCCAAGCTCGACCCCATTGTGGCGCTGCGAACGGCCTAGCATGGCGGGATAGCCCTCGCCTGATGATCAATCTATGCAGATTCGCACAGCTACTGCAGCCGACTTACCCACCCTCGCCGCCCTGTATCGAGACACGGTGCTCACCAAGGCCCCCCAGTACTACACCGCCGCCCAAACCCAAGCCTGGGCCACCGTGGATGCCGAAAGCGATCGCTTTCGCGAGTTTATTTTGGGCGTCACCACCTACGTCGCCGAGAACACCACTGGCATGGTTGGCTTTGCCGGCCTTGGCAACGATGGCCATGTGGCGTCGGCCTACGTGCGCCACGACTGTCTGCACCAGGGCATTGGTTCGGCCCTGATGCAGGTGGTGCTCGACCGCGCCCAGAAGAAGCATCTCCAGCGACTCTACGCCGAGGCCAGTGAGTTTAGCCTGGGGCTGTTTCAGAAATTTGGCTTTAGCCAGTACGCCACCGAAGTGGTCGATCACAACGGTGTGCAATTTACCCGCTACCTGGTGGAGCGAATTGTGGCCGAGACGCCGTAGGGGCACAGCCGACTGTGCCCCTACGGATCTTATTTTCTAGCTACGCCATCCACCCGGGCGGCGTGCTTGACCGCCGAGGCGACAGCGGCCGAAACGCGCTCATCAAACACCGAAGGAATGATGTGCTCACGATTGAGTTCGTGGGGGTTGACCAAGGCTGCGATCGCATAGGCTGCCTCCAGATACATTGAGGGCGTAATCTCCTGGGCTCGACAGTCGAGGGCACCGCGCAGCACGCCAGGAAACGCCAGCACGTTGTTGATCTGGTTGGGGTAGTCGCTGCGGCCCGTAGCCATCACCGCCACCGTGCCAGTCACCAGTTCGGGCTGAATTTCGGGAATCGGATTGGCCATGGCAAACACAATCGGGTCCGGGGCCATGGCAGCCACCATGTCTACGTTTACTACCCCCGGTGCGCTCACCCCTAAGAAGATATCGGCCCCGACCATGGCATCGGCCAGGGTGCCCGACTCGGCCACCGCAAACCCTTGTTTTTGGGCATTCAGGTCGTCGCGACTGTGGGAAAGAATGCCCTTCGAGTCACACAGTACGATGGTCGAGGCCCCGGCCTTTTGCAGCAGTTTGGCGATCGCCACGCCCGCCGCCCCAGCCCCGTTGATCACCACCTTGACCTGGCTGAGTGACTTGTTGACCAGCTTGAGCGCGTTCACCAGCGCCGCCAGCGTAACAATGGCGGTACCGTGCTGGTCGTCGTGGAACACCGGAATATCTAGCTCTTGTCGCAGCCGCGCCTCGATCTCAAAGCAGCGAGGCGCGCTGATGTCTTCCAGGTTGACGCCACCAAAGACCGGAGCCAGCTGCTTCACCGCAGTCACAATGGCGTCGGTGTCCTGAGTATCCAGACAAATGGGGAAGGCATCCAGCCCGGCAAATTTCTTAAACAGCAGCGCCTTGCCCTCCATCACTGGCAGGGCAGCGGCCGGCCCCAGATTACCCAGCCCGAGCACGGCGCTGCCGTCGGTGACGATCGCCACTGTGTTGCCCTTAATGGTGAGGTCATACACCCGGTCTGGGTGCTGGGCAATTTCAACACATACTCGCCCCACGCCCGGAGTATAGGCCATGGCCAGGTCGTCTTGGTTGTGCAGCTCCAGCTTGCTCTCAACGCTGATTTTGCCGCCCTCGTGGATCTGGAAGGTGCGATCGCAAACCTCCAGAATCTCAACCGCTTCAACGGTTTTCACCGCTGCAATAATGTCTTCTACATGTGCCTCGCTGGAGGCGTCTACGTGGAGTACTCGCACCATGTCATAGCGGGTGCGGTTAATCAGCTCAAAATCGCCCAGGTTGCCTCCGGCTTCGGCGATCGCCTGAGTTACCCGGGCCAACATGCCGGTTTTGTTGGGAATTTTGAGTCGTAGACTGAGACTGTAACTGGGGTTGGGGGTGAGAGTTGCCATGCCAAAACCTTTGGGCGATCGCGCCAGCGAAATAAAAATACCGTCGTCAGGGAATATTAAAACTAATCACTCAGTTTAGGCGACCACGCCCTCCTCAGCACTGTACTCCCAGTGTGTGTGAAAATAGCCGTAGCAACTGTTACCCACGCACGGTATCCTGGCTACCCCCTCGCCGCCATGCCCAGTCTCTATAGCGAAGTCACCATTAATGCCCCCCGCTTTGCTGTTTGGGATGCGCTTGTGCGCAAAGAAGAATGGCATCGCTGGAATACGTTTCTCTACGACTGCGATCCCAACCTGCCCATTCGTCCCGGCGGCGAAATTTTTTTAGCGCTGCGCCGCATTGAAGGTGAAGACGAAACCGAATTTCAGCCCCGCGTGCTGGTAGTTCAAAAAAACTATTGCCTGCAATGGATTTCCACAGGCCCCGGCTTCAAAAGTGAGCATGTCTTTGAGCTCAAAGACGTTGGCCCCAACCGCACCAAATATATTCACCAAGAACGCATCTCTGGCTTCCTGTCCCAGGCCTTTCTTCCCTTCATCCGCCGCGATGAGAAAGAAGGTATTCGCCGCATGGCTCGGCAGATTAAGCGCTACGTTGAGTACCACTATCGGCGACAGTGGTAATCTAAGCAATACTGAGGGGCATGAGTATTAATCGCTACCTTTCGCCTAGATGTCTGTGGTTATATTAATGAGGGTTTTTATTCGAGAGTGGCACCGCTATGCCTAAATTTCCTGGTGGTTGTAACTTGGCTGTTGCGTAGGAACCTGTGGGCCAGGCTCACTGTCCCATACCCTTGACTTGATCACGCTAGACTCTGAGGCGGAAATAACCCAGCTGTTTACTCACGCGGCAACCCTCATGATATCTAGAATTCCCGTTCTGCCTTCTGCCTTTCGGTACTAGTGATCAAGCTCTGTTGATATAGTGCCTTAATTATGAAAGCTCATTTTATTGGAATCGGTGCCCATAAAGCTGGCACTACCTGGCTGCACAAAAATCTAAACAAGCATCCTGAAATATGGCTGCCACCCAAAAAAGAACTGCACTACTTTGATCGAGCCAAGAAATATCCTTCCCCCAGTCACTTAAGCTGTTCTAGAAACCTGCTCCAGCGTCTTGTTGGGCTTAAAAAAGTTGACAAGTCTTACAGAACCGAGCTACTTCATTCTATATATTTTTTCTTGAAAGATCCGTCGCTAGAAAACCTGAGATGGTATTTTCGCTATTACCTTGGTCGGCATGACGATGAGTGGTATCTATCTCTACTCGACAGAGAGGTTGAACTCATCTCAGGAGAAATAACGCCTGCCTATTCCATGTTAGACGAGTCAGATGTTGCAGATGTTTACAACATGCTACCCCATGCAAAGGTAATTTTTCTGCTTAGAAATCCGATTGATCGAGCCTGGTCAGCCATTCGATACCGCAAGAAACGCAGGCGTAGCAGGGAAGATATCACCAGTATGTCTGTGGAGCAGTTAGCAGATATTGTTAATAATAAGTCATTCGAATTGCGATCTGATTACATCAAAACGCTGAGAATTTGGCAGGATAAATTTTCTCGAGAAAATCTTTTCATTGGTTTTTACGATGAGATCTTAGCTGATCCTGAAAAGTTGTTGTTGCGCATATTCCAGTTTTTGAGCGTTGAGAGTTCTAATCAATACATTTCTGCTGACTTTAAGAAAAGAGTAAATCAGTCGCCTAAAAAAGACATACCCCAGGATCTAGAATTTTATCTGGCAAAGAAATTCTATCCGCAGGTTAAAGAGCTGAGTTCTACTTTGGGTGGGTTTGCAGACCGCTGGCTAGTTGATATAGAAGAGATTCTGGCTCAGCCTCAATCTAAAGAGGTATCAGCTTAAAACAGGGCAGACTTCCTAGGAAGCCGTCAGGAGCGAGGAGCGTGCTACCTGCTGGCCTAAATTCCCCATGCCCAGACCTCGGCTGACGTTGATACTCCTCTAAATCTCTAGTACTCGAAGGCTGAAATATGTCTACCGTTTTGGATCGCTTGGCTCCCTAACTCCCCTGCTCCCTAGCCCTAAGGAATAGTATCTAAACTTGCGCCGTGGAGTACTAGGCATCTATTCAAGGATAGGAACTCAAGATAGGCTGGTGATGACGACCGAATGGCGATCGCAGCGTTGCATATCCCTAGGGGAAGCTGCCTGTAGTTATTTTCCACAATTTCTGGCCTTATCTGTTAAGCTATAATTTCGCCAGCCATCCGGTCTGCGTTGGCAAATAGAATTTGCCTTACCGCCATTCTTTTGATCTCATTCACTGCTCTTATGACTGGGCCCAGGTTGATTTGGGATAGGGGCACCATTCGGAGCATAAAATTTCATGGATTTTCAGCAACTCGGTCTTGCGGCCGGTTTACTTCGCGCTGTGTCTGATCAGGGCTACATCGAGCCTACGCCCATTCAACAGAAAGCGATCCCCGCTATTCTCGACGGCCAAGACATGTTGGCCAGCGCTCAGACCGGTACCGGCAAAACCGCCGGGTTTACCCTGCCAATGCTGCAACGGTTGAGCACTCGCTCAAGCAATGGTCGCCGCATTCCCCGGGCGCTGATTCTCACCCCCACTCGCGAACTGGCGGCTCAGGTGGGTGACAGCGTCACCACTTATGGCAAGTACATGCCCTTCCGCGCGGCGATGGTTTACGGCGGCGTTAGCTTTGGTGGGCAGGCCCGCCAGTTGCGCCAGGGAGTAGATATTTTGATCGCTACACCGGGTCGCTTGCTCGATCATGTCAGTCAGGGCACCGTTGACCTCAGCGCGGTTGAAATCTTGGTGTTGGATGAGTGCGATCGCATGCTCGACATGGGTTTCATCCACGACATTCGCAAAATCATGGCCCGGCTACCCCAAGAACGCCAAACTCTGATGTTCTCGGCCACCTTTTCTAAGCCGATTCAGCAGCTGGCCCACACCCTTTTAAACTCACCGGTGCAGATCGAAGTCGCCCCCCGCAACACCGCCGCCGAGCGGGTCGAGCAGGTGGTGCACCCCGTCGATCGTCATCGCAAACGCGAGTTGCTCTCCCACATTATTGGCTTCCACAACTGGCAGCAGGTGCTGGTGTTTACCCGCACCAAGCACGGTGCCAATCGTCTGGCTGAGCAACTGGCTAAAGATGGGCTCAAGACTGCCGCCATTCATGGCAACAAAACCCAGGCGGCCCGCGCTCGCGCCCTCAAAGATTTTAAGCAGGGACGAGTGCGAGTGCTCGTGGCTACCGATGTCGCCTCCCGTGGCATCGATATCGACCAGCTTCCCTACGTGGTCAATTTTGAGTTGCCCAATGTGGCCGAAGACTATGTACATCGCATTGGTCGCACCGGACGAGCCGGCAACGAGGGCCGCGCTGTCTCTCTCATCTGTGATGAAGAACTACCATTACTGGTGAATATTGAACGACTGCTTAAGCAGTCGCTGACCCAGGATGTTGTGGCCGGGTACGAGCCCTCTTTCTCCCCCGATACCTCGACGGTTAAAGCCGCTAGGTCTCCTGGTAAGCCTCGCCGCCGTCAGCAGTCCCATCGCCGCAGCGGTAGCAGCAGTGCTCCTCGCCGTGCTGGAGCTGGCACTAGGGGGTAGGCGATAGGATATCGAATAAGGCTTTCTTTGGCAGCGCGCATGAGGGCATACCTGATGTGCGCTGTTGACTATTGGGTCGCCTCTTTTTGGAGAGGGCTTTTTATAGAAGGCTGTCACGCTTCAGGGTATATGCCATCATGGTCGCATGGGTACCGCGTGCCTCCTCGCCTGCCTGGGGGCGGCGCTGGGTAAAGGTACCGTCAGCATCCATTTCCCAGGCCTGTCGATTGTCGGCCAGCAACGTGTCGAGAATCATCTGTAGCTCTTTGTTCAACCCTGGGTCTTCGATGGGAACGACGGCCTCAACGCGGCGATCCAGGTTACGGGTCATCCAATCGGCACTGCCAATGTAGTACTCGGGCTGCCCGTCGTTGTGAAAGCAGAAAATACGGGAGTGCTCCAGAAATCGGCCGATCACGCTAATGACGCGAATGTTGTCGCTCACCCCAGTCATACCCGGGCGTAGGCAACAAATGCCGCGCACGATTAGGTCAATTTCGACCCCAGCTTGGGAGGCCTCGTAGAGCAACTTGATAATGCGAGCATCGACTAAGGAGTTCATCTTGGCGACTATTTTGCCCTTGCCGCCACTTTGGGCCTGGTCAATCTCACGGTGAATCAAGGCTTCCATGCGATCGCGCAGCGTCAGCGGGGCCACCAGCAGTTTGCGATAGGCCTGCTGGCGGGAGTAACCAGTGAGAGAGTTGAATAAGTCGGTGAGGTCTGCGCCTAAATCATCGCGGCAGCTCAGCAGACCCAGGTCGGTATAGAGTTTCGAGGTCTTGGGGTTATAGTTGCCGGTGCCAATATGCACGTAGCGACGAATCTCATCCCCTTCTTCTCTCACCACGAGGGTGGTTTTGGTGTGGGTCTTAAGCCCCACAATGCCGTAAACCACATGCACGCCCGCATCCTCTAGCTTTTTAGCCCACTCAATATTATTGGCTTCATCAAAGCGCGCCTTGAGCTCCACCAAGGCTACTACCTGTTTGCGGTTGGCGGCGGCGGCAATCAACGCCTTAACAATGGGCGAATCGCCAGAGGTGCGGTAGAGGGTCATTTTGATGGCCAGTACCTTGGCATCATTGGCCGCTTGGGTAATAAACTCCTGTACCGATGCCGTAAACGACTCGTAGGGATGATGCATCAAAATGTCGCCTTCGCGCAGGGTGGCGAAAATGTTGGGGGGATGCTCTGAGTAGCCCTTAGCATCGTCACCGTCGAGATCGACCACTGGCTTCAGTCGAGGCGGCACCAGGGCGGCCCAGGGCTGATCTTTTAGCTCAGGTAGCGGCAGGGATAGAAAGAAAAAGAGATCGCTCAAATTTAACAGCCCATCAACTTCGTAGACGCGATCGCGACCGACCTTGAGCTCACCCATCAGCCCCGCTTTCAGGTCTTCGGGCATCGTGCTCTCCACCTCTACCCGGCACACAAACCCCTCTAGCCGCCGCTTACTGATCTCTTTCTCGATCGCCAAGAGCAGGTCATCGGCCTCGTCTTCTAACACCGGAAAGTCAGCATCGCGCGTAATTCTAAACAGGTGGTGCCCCACAATGGCCATGCCTGTAAACAGGTAGCCTAGGTTCTCCGCAATGACCTGCTCCAGAGGCACCCCAATCCATTGGCAGGGTTCTCCCTGATAGGTGCGGAGTGGTTCGGGCATGCCGACAAATCGCGGCAGACTGCTGGGCACCTTAACCCGAGCAAAGCGCTCAAGGCCGGTTTCAGGGTCGGCCACCCGCACCGCTAGGTTCAGGCTCAGATTTGACATGCGCGGAAACGGGTGCGACGGGTCGACGCTCAGGGGAGTCAGCACCGGAAAGATCCGCTTCTCAAAGTAATCTCTAAGAAAAAAGATTTGCTCCTGGGTGAGGTCACGGTAATTTTGCAGATATATGCCGTGCTCCGTGAGAGCCGGGCGGAGCTCATACTCAAAAGTCTGGTGCTGAAGCGCTACCTCCTTAACCAGATGCGATCGCATGATCTCGAGCTGCTTAGCTGGGGCTGTTTGATCAGGCGTCCTGGGATGTACTCCTGCCTCCGCCTGCTCCATCACCCCAGAGATGCGCACCATGAAAAACTCATCGAGGTTAGAGCTATAAATCGCCAAAAACTTGAGCCGCTCTAGCAGCGGAGTGCGTGGGTCCAACGCCTCATGCAGCACTCGCTCATTAAAGCCTAGCCAACTAACCTCTCGGTTAATGTAATAGCGAGGGTCGCTGAGATCAACACTCTGCTCAGCGAGATCAGCTCTAGTCATAGTGTCATCAGCCCTCAAATTCTTGTGCAGGCATGATATCTGCGTAACCTAATGATTGGGTTAAGGTGCCAAGACTCATCCAGCAGACCAGCATTCTAAGTAGATGAGATTAAAGTCAGCAGAATCATCCTGGGCTGTCACGCTCAGTGATACTCTAAATGATGGCGCTTTAAAATGTAACAGTAAATTAAAAGCGCCTCAAACAGCTGATCATACGAGATAGGCGCAAGCATGGTCACCACAGCAGAACAGACAAACATTGGCTACATTACTCAAGTTATTGGCCCAGTTGTAGACATCAAGTTTCCGGCTGGCGAATTGCCAAGAATCTACAATGCCCTCAAGATTCAGGGCACGAACCCCGCAGGAAACGAAGTTTCCGTCACCTGCGAAGTCCAGCAGCTCCTGGGCGATTCCCAAGTGCGGGCCGTTTCCATGAGTGCCACCGATGGTCTCGTGCGGGGTATGAAAGTCGTCGATACTGGTCTTCCCATTAGCGTGCCCGTAGGCACATCTACCTTGGGTCGTATCTTCAATGTCCTGGGTGAGCCCGTAGACGAGAAAGGGCCCGTCACTGCCGATACGACCTCTCCCATCCACCGCTCAGCGCCTAAGTTTACCGATTTAGAAACCCAGCCCTCAGTGTTTGAAACGGGTATTAAAGTGATTGACCTGCTGGCTCCCTATCGTCGGGGCGGTAAAGTTGGGCTGTTTGGTGGTGCTGGTGTGGGCAAAACAGTGCTCATCCAAGAACTGATCAACAACATTGCTAAAGAGCACGGCGGTGTGTCGGTGTTTGGCGGGGTCGGCGAGCGCACCCGCGAAGGTAACGACCTCTACAACGAATTTATCGAATCGGGCGTGATCAATGCCGATGACTTGAGCAAGTCGAAGGTGGCCCTAGTCTATGGCCAAATGAATGAACCCCCTGGGGCTCGTATGCGGGTCGCCCTGTCGGCCCTGACCATGGCCGAGTACTTCCGCGATGTCAATAAGCAGGACGTACTGCTGTTTATTGACAACATTTTTCGGTTCGTGCAAGCGGGTTCTGAGGTGTCTGCACTGCTAGGCCGCATGCCGTCTGCTGTAGGCTACCAGCCCACCCTGGGTACCGACATGGGTGATTTGCAAGAGCGTATCACCTCTACTCTGGAGGGTTCGATTACCTCGATTCAGGCCGTATATGTACCTGCAGACGACTTAACTGACCCAGCGCCAGCAACTACCTTTGCTCACCTCGATGCCACCACGGTGCTGTCCCGCGCCCTGGCCTCTAAGGGTATTTATCCTGCGGTAGATCCTCTCGATTCTGCCTCTACTATGCTGCAGCCCAGTGTTGTCGGTGAAGAGCACTATCGCACTGCTCGAGCCGTTCAATCTACCCTACAGCGCTATAAGGAGCTGCAAGATATCATCGCTATTTTGGGCTTAGATGAGCTTTCTGAAGACGATCGCACGGTTGTAGCCCGTGCCCGTAAGATTGAGCGCTTCCTCTCGCAGCCTTTCTTTGTCGCTGAGGTGTTTACCGGTGCCCCAGGCAAGTACGTTTCCCTTGAAGACAACATCAAAGCATTCAACCAGATTTTGTCTGGTGAGCTAGATGAGATCCCTGAGCAGTGCTTCTATCTCAAGGGTGGTATTGAAGAAGTGTTCGAAGCCGCTGAGAAGATTAAGGCTGAGAAGTAGCTTTTTGGTTGAGGGCCAGTTAATAGTTGGCCCTCAAGATCTGATCGTCCCTATTTCATCCTTGCTATGGCATTAACTGTTCGTGTAATTGCTCCCGATAAAACTGTTTGGGACTCTGAGGCAGACGAAGTCATTCTGCCCAGCACCACTGGTCAGCTGGGTATTTTGGCTGGCCACGCTCCGCTGCTCACCGCCTTGGATGTGGGGGTAATGCGGGTAAGAGCCGATAAAGAGTGGGTACCCATTGCGCTCATGGGCGGTTTCGCCGAGGTCGATACCAACGAAGTGATTATTTTGGTCAATGGTGCTGAGCGCGGCGACGCCATTGATGCAGTTAAGGCTCAGACGGCTTATCAAGAAGCTGAGGAGCGCCTGAGTCAGACCAATGCAGACGATAAGCAGGCTACATTTCAGGCGCGTCAAGGCCTGAAACGTGCTAGAGCCAGACTTCAGGCGGCTGGTGGCCTTAAATAGGCAAGGTTAGCCCTATCGACAAGCTGTCTGCTCTGCTGCAAAACGCAAAAGCCCGCTGATTGATGAAACCAGCGGGCTTTTGCGTTGATTGGGGAATGATTGCTGAACCTATCTCTCCAGAGCAATCATGAGCTACCGGTAAAGGTAATCTCGGGAAAGCGATCCTGGGCCTCGGTTAAGGGCTTGCCCTTACCTTCTTCTTGCCAATAGTTAATAATCTCAGTAGCCTGGTTGAGAATCTCAACCCGCTCCTCTTCTTCGATCCAGGGCTTGCTTTCAAGCTCGGTTTTCATTTGTTCCCAGGCATCGTTACGGGGCCAGAAGAAGTAAGAGGTGAGCGGGCTAGTGCCCTTACCTACCACCTGATCAACAGCCAGCGCAACGTCTTTTTCGAGCCAGAGTACTTTGAGGACAAATCTGGACAAGTAGACCTCCGCTGCAACTTAAAAAATACTACAGTCTATAATTCTACCACCTTAGCTACAGCCTTTACTTCAAGTGTGCATTTTATGACTTCTATGGCACCTCCGGTGGCGATCGCAGTGTTTGATATCGATGGTGTACTGCGGGATGTGGGCAATTCTTACCGGCGCGCCTTGGCCGACACCGTAGAAGAATTTACGGGTGGGGGGTATCGTCCTACCTCCGAGGATATCGATTGCCTCAAGGGCGAAGGGAAATGGAATAACGACTGGGAAGGTTCCCAAGAAATGGTGTTGCGATATTTTGAGGGGCAGGGGCAACGCCGCGATGCGATCGCCTTCGACTATGACCAAATCGTAGATTTTTTTCAGCGCCGCTACCGGGGGCCTAACCTTGCAGACCCAAACCAGTGGACAGGCTACATTACCCAAGAGCCGCTGCTGGTAGATGCAGAATATTTTGCTCAATTAAGTCGCGATCGCATTGCCTGGGGCTTTTTTAGCGGAGCCACCCGAGGCTCAGCCAGCTTTGTGCTAGAGCGACGTCTAGGATTGATAGATCCAGTCGTGATCGCCATGGAAGATGCCCCTGGCAAACCCGACCCGACCGGGCTCTTGGCAGCGGTTGATGTGCTCACGCAGCGGCAGCAGTTGTCCGATGACCTGCCGGTAATCTATGCCGGCGATACCGTGGCCGATATGCAGACCGTTGTGCAGGCCAGGCAAATAGGCAGTGCTAAACGCTCCTGGATTGGAGTTGGGGTGCTGCCACCCCACGTGGTTACTGGATCTGACACCTATCGGCAAGGCTACGGTGAAGCACTAAAAAAAGCCGGAGCTAATCAGGTGATTAGCCAAATCAGCACCCTAACGGCCACCTACATTGAGGGACTGCACTCCCGATGATTCCAAATCCTGGTTGTATACCCCTGACGGTTAGGGGCAAATGGTCGTTTGCCCCTACGAGACCCCTGTTTTGAACCGTGGTTTCTCAATGCGGATTTCGTATCATTAGAGGTGGCACAAGCCTCCTGGGGAGCACTCAAAGCCAAATAAAAAAGGAGGTGCCATGCACCTCCTTTAGTTTCCCGAGCGCGGGTTTGTTGTGATGGCTCAGCGATAGAGGCCGGGGTCTTGCAATCTCAGCGATTACTGAACAGCGACCTTACGGCGGCGGTGGGTCGCTACACCGGCCATTCCTAAGACGGCTATACCAAGCAGCGCAGAGGGCTCGGGTACGTCTTTGGCAGGAGGTGCCCCGGCCTGAATGCCTCGGACCGCAAAGACAACGTCGTTGTAGTCGAGGTCGCCACCGCCGACGATGTCCTCAAAGCCGAGAATAATCCAGTCGTTGTGTTGAAAGCCCACCACATGCTGTAAGCCATGAGGGTTTTTTGCCGCGTTGGTGCCCAACATGGCGGTGCCGCCGTTTGCACCGTTTGACTTAATGCTGAAGTCGAGTTGGGTTGGGCCTGCGAATTTGCCCAGGCTAACGCCCTGCCCCAGGGTCAAGGGACCATTTGCATTTCTCAAAATGCTGTCGGGGGAGGAAACGTCGCTGAAGATCATCTCCGATTTTTGGAGATTGCCCATGTCGTCGTAGGCGCTGTAGAAAAGCTGGTTGCGATAGCCAGCGCCCTCGTTGATGAAGTAGACCTCGACCGGGTCTACCCCATTCCAAAACAGCTTGCTGGTGTCGAGCTGATAGCTGTCGAGAAAAGCCTGAGTCTGGGCCTTACGTTCCCCTCGAGTCAACGATTTCACTGCTTCTAACGTATCCGAAGACTCTATCAGATTCATGTTCTTGAGGTCTTTAAACCCTAGATCATTGGCGAATTCGTTAGGGTTAAGCGAAGGGGGAGCGAGTTGGGCTTGGGCGGGGGCGGTAGCCACAACGCTGACGGACAAAGCTGCGGCCGCAGCGAGTCCTACTTCTAAGAGGTGACGGTTGAAAAACATCTCCTGATACCTGGCTAATAGTTTAAGTGTGGTTACATCGGACACCCGCCACTACGGGAGGGTCTAGGGTGAGCAGACTGGCCTACGGGCTGCCCCAACTGGGACAGTCTCTGACCGAGGCTGCTCTAAGGCCTATATAAACTGGCCTCCTATGGTTCCAATTTACTCGCTGGCTCTTGAACCAGCCTGGGTAGATGCCACAGGTCATGGATGAAGATTACGTAATTTGGGCAATAATCAGGTAAAAAATATTGCCAAAAATACGGACATCGGTGAGGGCTTAAGCACTTTACTCATTTGCCCATAGCCCATAGCAATAGCTGGTAGGTTAGGGATGTTTACACACAGCGTAGAGGGATGGGGCAGAAAGTTTGACACATTCTCTGCTAACCACGACCAATCAGAGGTTAGTGTCTAGCTTATCTAGATCAATTAGGACGACGTAATGGCTAAAGCTGACCCTCACCGCCTCAAACTCTCCCAACTGCGGGCGTTGGTAGCCATTGCTGACCAGGGCTCCTTTAGCGATGCCGCTCTGCATATGGATCTATCTCAGTCGGCGGTGAGCCATGCCATTGCCACCTTAGAAGAGTCGTTAGGGGTGCTGCTGCTGCACCGAGGGCGTCAGGGGGCAGTCCTCACCTCAGTGGGCCAGCTGATCACTGAGGACGCCCGAGATGTGCTGCGATCGCTCGATAATCTGTGCCACCAGGCTGATCAAGCCAAGGGGCTGCAAACCGGAGAAGTTCGGATCGCCGCCTTTCGCAGCGTGGCAACTCACATGCTGCCCGAAGTGATTCGCCAGTTTCGCCAGCAGTGTCCGGAGGTGGCCGTTGCGATCGATGAGAAATTTCACTACGAGATGGTAGAAAAAGATCTTCGCCAGGGGCGGGCAGACGTGGGGTTTACTTATCTACCTACCCATGCGGAGTTTGACCAGTGGGAATTACTGCGCGATCGCTACATCGTTTTGTTACCCCCAAGTTCTCAGCCGCCACCAACACCCCTTAGCTGGGCAGACCTAGCCAACTATGCTCTGATTTTGCCGCCGCCCGATGACGGCGATCGCCAGTATCTCGACCGTCTGCTCAACCGCTGGGGACAACAGGTGCATCCAGCCTATATGGTGCGTGAAGACTCAACGATAGTCAGTATGGTTGAGCGGGGCTTGGGGGCGACGATCATAGCAGCCCTAGCCGCCGAACCGATTCCGGCTGGTCTGCGCGTGGCTGAACTCCCCGAGCCCTTGGAGCGGGTAATTGGTGTGATTGTGCTCCGCGATGCTCTTTTATCGCCGCCAGTGTACGCTTTTCTAGACCAGCTCAAGGCGATTTGGCCCGAGGCCCTGCCCCATCGGTCTCAATCAGGGCCAAATCGCTGGGCAGAAAAGCGTTGAGCGCTGCGCAAAAGCCAAAAAAAGCCCCAGCGGCAAGCTGGGGCCAAGGGTCGTTGTTGTTTTGGAGGCAGGTTGAACGGTGTTCCCAATCTCCAATCTTGTCTACAGTCAAGTCCCTATAAATTACGGACAGTTACTCATTTTTCTGACAAATGGATAGTTGCCTTCTAGAGGCCCATGGCCTGGGCTAGCGTCACGACGTCGGCGTTGAGCCCACCTTTTACCTGATTTCGGCTGTGGGCGAGCGTACTTAACCCAGACCTTGACATCTTTGCCCAAGTGCTGCGCTAAGACCGGCATTGCAATGAGAGGGGTGTTGCCTTCGCACAGGGTGATCATGGGGGTTTGTCTGAGACAGGTAAATAGGCGCAATAGGTCTCAATTAGCCCTAGTACTCGGTGGCATAAATGACCCAAGTATTTATGAGACCAAAGGCTTACCCGTGTAGGTCCACTTGAACGGCTTTGCCATCGTGCGATTGAAATAATCGACAAAGGCCAAAATCTTCGCTTTGAGTTGGGCTTTGCTGGTAAAACTCGAGCGTCTGAGCAACGTGCGAACCAAGATGCTGAACCAAATCTCAATTTGATTGAGCTACGAGCAATGCTTGAGAGTAGTCAACGACCAGTCGGTGGTTGGGGTTGCTCAAGAAGGCTGCTCGAGTCGCCATGGACTGGAGAATGCCAGTCTTACCCTTTGTCCCTAACTCAATCGGCTTATCTTCCAGTTCTGCAACCAACCGGACGAGGGATTCCGATTGGTGAGTATTGAGGCAGTCCATGACCAGATAGATCTTGGGGGCCTCTGGCGATTGAGCGAGTAACGCTCTGAGATGGGTCTCGAGGTCCTGCTCGGTGCGAGTATCACCAACGGTGGCCTGATCCACCTGTCCCGTGGCAACATTGAACGACGCCATCAGAGACTGACCCTCCCCGGTATCTGCTCACTGATGCCTTGAACTGGGAAAGTGGTCGAATTTTCGCACCTGGACCTATCGGTGGCCAAAGCCTGCTTCGACCAGGGGCAATCCGTCGCTGAGGTTCTGGAGGTGCTGATGCCTGCTTAGACTCCATAACTCTGCCCAAAATGTAGACCTTCGGTGTAACCTTCCAAGTCGTGTGATCACCTGCTTCACAATATCTCGCTCTGTCGTGGTGGTGTTCATTGCACTTCAGAAAGCTACTACTTACTCACTAAATAGACTTGGTGAAACTTTGAAGCGATCAGACAAGATTTTTGCTTCTACCTTGCTAATCGCTCTTGTGCCATTCACAATCTCTGACACAACTGTTGGAGCCAATCAGACCCACCAGATCGGCAGGCTTAGTATCGCTAGCTTCTAAAATATGGTTGAGAACCCCTACAGGCGATGCCTCCGACATGGGGTAATATTCTGCCTCATAAGCTTCCACCAGCAAAACTAGTAGTTTGCATAAGGCTGTTTGTTCAGCCGTTCTATTCTGGTTAAAGGCCAAGGATTCCACGACGGCTAAGGTTTGCTCATATTCCGCCTCAGTCTCGATAACCTTTGGAGTCATCTGTGAGAGCAAATCGGTGAAGGCTATCCGACCAAAAGTGCTATCCATGATCATCGTGTAGCTACCTACCCAACATATTCCAACTTTGGCGAGATCGGACTACCCGACTCTGAGGCAAAGCTCAAGAAAATCCGCTCTGGAGCAATCCCACCCTTGAGCAAGTCTTGGGTAATGCTCTGTTCCATGCCATCATACTCAATCCATACCTTGTCATCTTGAACGGTGATGTAAATCAGATTGCCTTTAACTCGATGGCCTCTATCCCAGCCGACCTGCATCAAGGCATAGCGCCCCTGCTCATCATCAAATATCGTATCCAATCGAATCTGCCCATGAGATGGCACGAACTGGGCGTAGCGGTTGATCACCTGTTTTACGATGTCTCGATCTGTCGTGGTGGTATCCACTGCGTTACCTCCGAGAGTTCTACATCTACGATAAGCAAATTTAGCGGCAGGTCGCGTATCACCAGTTCCCCGATGGGTTCATTAAAAATATCGGTAAAGGTATTCTCATCAATCG
Source organism: Nodosilinea sp. LEGE 07088 (assembly GCF_015207395.1). Lineage (GTDB taxonomy): Bacteria > Cyanobacteriota > Cyanobacteriia > Phormidesmidales > Phormidesmidaceae > Nodosilinea. Next base: position 157 of record NZ_JADEWX010000101.1, on the reverse strand, counting down.
CTAAATATAAGCTGTTACGCATCTAAATTGCATTAATCGAATTTCCCTTATTTTTCACCTTGCGATGCCAATTTATAACTAAATCCCCCTCATTGAGAAGTTTGTTGATAAGGGCTTCAAGATCTTCAATCGACTTAAATAAACGATTTGAAATGAA
>NZ_JADEWX010000100.1 GCF_015207395.1 Nodosilinea sp. LEGE 07088 | reverse complement strand
GGGGATAGGGGAGATGGGGAAGGTAGCCGTAGCGTGGGTCAAGCGCCGTTCCATGCTTGCGGCCTACCGGCTCACCCAGGCCGCGACCCACGACTCACGTCGTCGCCAGGGTTTGCAGCTCAAACCGATAATTCTCGATTACCGGGTTGGCCAACAACTGATCGCACATGCGATCGAGCTGCTGGCTGGCGGCCTCTTCAGAAGCGGCCTCTAGGGTGAGCTCAATATACTTACCAATGCGAATCGGCCCGACATTGCTGTAGCCCATGTGGGCTAGCCCCGACTGCACCGCCGTGCCCGCCGGGTCCAGTACCGAGGGGCGCAGGGTGACATAGATACGAGCGCTGTAGTGGGGCACGGCAGACTCCAGAAGCAAAGGAAATCACGAGATTCAACACCCCTCATCCTACCGTATCGCCCAGTTGATAAACTTGAGACAGTACGCGTGAGGCAGCATGGTACGACGCACCCGCAGCCAAGAGAAAGTTCTAACCGTTCTCAAAGGGATAACCAAGCCAATTTCGGCCCAAGACCTCTATGTCGAAATGCGGCAGGCCGGTAACACCATGGGGCTGGCCACCGTCTACCGGGCCCTGGATGCGCTCAAGCTGGAGGGGGCCGTGCAGATGCGAACCTTGCCTTCGGGCGAAGCCCTCTACAGCCTGCCCCAGGAAGATCGTCACCACCTCACCTGCCTGCAGTGCGGCAACACCATCGCCATTGACCAGTGCCCGGTGCACGACCTCGAACGACAGCTCCATAAGGCCCACGAGTTCAAAATTTTTTACCATACCCTAGAGTTTTTTGGCCTCTGCCCCCGTTGTCAGGGCAGCTTGACGACGGCTGAATCATCGGTTTCCTAGCGCCTAGGCTGACGGCAAAAGGTGCTTTTAACCCCCGCAACATCATAGAGATCTATCTATAGGCGTTTTAAGACCAGTATCGATCGCGCCCCCACCGGAATCATGTCTTCCCCCGTAAAGAGGCGATCTGCGGTGACAAAACGAGGCACTTGGGTGTCGATTTCGACTCGCCATGGATACTGGCCAAATAGCTTCGATAGCTGAAACTCAATCGCTTCATAGTGGGCGTTGAAAAACAGTAAAAAATCATTGTCGCTAATCCGCTCGCCCTGGCTGCCGGGGCTAGGGATTTTGTCGCCGTTCAAAAACACGCCCACCGACTTAATGAACCCAATATCCCACTGCTCTTGGGTCATTTCAGTGCCGTCAGGGTTGTGCCAGCTGATATCGGTCACCCCAATACCGTGGATAGCCTGGCCCTGAAACCACTTGCGCCGCCGAAACACCGGGTGCTGCTTGCGGAAGTAAATCAGCTCTCGGCAAAAGTTGATCAGGTCTTCGTTGCCCTCGGGCAAATCCCAATCAAACCAGGAGATTTCGTTGTCGTGGCAGTAGCCGTTGTTGTTGCCCTTCTGGGTACGGCCAATTTCGTCGCCCCCTAGCAGCATGGGCACCCCCTGGGACAGCATCAGCGTGGTTAAGAAATTACGCCGCTGCTTTTCCCGCAGCTGGAGCACATTGAGATCGCTGGTCGGCCCTTCCTCGCCGCAGTTCCAGGACGAGTTGTTGCTGTCGCCGTCGCGGTTGTCTTCGCCGTTGGCTTCGTTGTGCTTTTCGTTGTAGCTGACCAGGTCGTTGAGGGTAAAGCCATCGTGGGCGGTGACAAAGTTGATGCTGGCGTTGGGCTGGCGACCGTTGGTTTGAAAATACAGGTCGGGGCTGCCGGTCAGACGATAGGCAAACTCGCCCAGGGTCTCATCCTGTCCACGCCAAAAGTCGCGCACGGTGTCACGATACTGGCCATTCCACTCTGACCAGTTGACCGGAAAGTTGCCCACCTGGTAACCGCCCGTGCCCACATCCCAGGGTTCGGCAATTAGCTTTACCCCGGCCAGTACCGGGTCCTGGTGAATCAGGTCGAAAAAGGCTGAGAGCCGGTCTACTTCGTAGAGCTCCCGCGCCAAGGCCGAGGCCAGGTCAAACCGAAAGCCATCGACATGCATGTCCATTACCCAGTAGCGCAGACTGTCCATGATCAGCTTCAGCACCTGGGGGCTACGCATGTGCAGGGAGTTGCCGCAGCCGGTGAAGTCCATGTAGTAGCGGGGATCGTCTTCGACCAGGCGGTAGTAGCTGGCGTTGTCGACGCCACGCAGCGATAGGGTAGGGCCAAAGTGGTTACCCTCCCCGGTGTGGTTGTAGACCACATCGAGAATCACCTCAATACCGGCCCGGTGCAGAGCTTTGACCATCTCCTTAAACTCGCACACCTGCCCGCCCAACATGCCGTTGGAACTGTAGCCGGAGAAGGGCGCAAAGAAATTGATGGAGTCGTAGCCCCAGTAGTTGCGCAGCCCCTTATCGACCAGATGGCCAGGGCGCGAGAGAAAGTGGTGGATGGGCATGAGCTCCACCGCGGTGATGCCCAGCCGCTGCAAATGCTCAATGGCAAAGGGGTGGGCCATGGCGGCATAGGTACCGCGCAGCTGTTTAGGAATATCGGGGTGCAGGCGGGTAAACCCTTTGACATGCACTTCGTAAATGATGGTTTCGTGCCAGGGGGTGTGCAGCAGGGTGTCGCCTTCCCAGTCAAAGGATTCATCCACCACCACGGCCCTGGGCATCAGGGCAGCGCTGTCTAACTCCGAAAACGAGAGGTCTTCATCAGGACTTTCCCAGTCGTAGCCAAAGATTGTCGGGCCATTGCCCACCTCCCCTGCGATCGCCTTGGCATAGGGGTCGATTAATAGCTTGTGGGGGTTAAAGCGATGGCCCTCCTGGGGGCTGTAGGGGCCATGGACTCGGTAGCCATACTCCTGCCCTGGGCCAATGCCCGGCAGATAGCCATGCCAGACAAAGTTGCTCACCTCGGTCAATGGAACGCGAGTTTCTTCACCATTTTTGTCGAATAAGCAGAGATCCACAGCCGTGGCATGTTCGGAAAATAAGGCAAAATTCGTGCCTTTGTGATCCCATCTTGCTCCCAGCGGGTAAACGTTCCCAGGCCAAACCGCAACATGCATAGGTTGACACTTTAGTATTAGGTGGACTGATCGCTATAGACTGGATGCGCAGCTTCAGGACCATCGGCCATAACCCTGCCTCCAACCAGATATACAGAGGCTGAGAAGCTATCTCAATTTGTCAAAACGCATTAACTATAGCAAAACCCCTTCATAGGTAATTTACACAGGGTTCCGCGAGGGTAGCTGACGATAGTGAAGGCGATAACTCACGAGTGCTGGAGCGCAATTGACCAACCTCATCGGTATACCCTGTGAACCCCTGAACCTGCCACAGCGACCAAACGGTGGTTGAAATGACGGCAGAAAAGAGGTTGCACCCGGTAGGATACTACAGAATAAATGAACGCTTCAGCCCATGCGCTCTGTGGGGCAGGGTTTGCAATGGTTTATGGAATTACCAACGGAGTAACAGTCATGGTTGCAATTACATCGGTTCACAGCAGACAGATTCTCGACTCGCGGGGCAACCCCACCGTTGAGGTCGATGTGGTGCTGGAGACTGGGGCCAAAGGTCGGGCCGGGGTACCCTCAGGGGCTTCCACGGGTATTCGCGAAGCCCTAGAACTGCGGGATGGCGACAAGTCAGTTTACGGCGGTAAAGGGGTGCTGAAGGCCGTAGCTAACGTCAACGATACGATTGCTCCGGCCATTCTAGGCATGGATGCAATGGATTTGGCTGCCGTTGACAAGAAGATGCTGGATCTCGACGGTACTGACAACAAGGGCACCCTGGGCGCGAATGCGATTCTGGGAGTATCGATGGCGGTGGCGCGGGCCGCTGCCGTCGCCGCTGATATTCCCCTCTATGTGCATCTGGGTGGCCCCGACTCGGTGCTGCTGCCAGTGCCCTGCTTCAACATCATCAACGGCGGTGCCCATGCCGATAACAGCGTTGATTTTCAAGAATTTATGGTGGCTCCGGTGGGCGCACCGACCTTCTCAGAGGCGCTGCGCTATGGAGCCGAGGTTTACCATGCCCTCAAGTCGGTGCTCAAGGCTGCGGGCTATAGCACCGCCATTGGCGACGAGGGCGGCTTTGCCCCCAACCTCAAAAGCAATGTGGAAGCCATCGAGGTGATTCTCAAGGGCATTGAGAAGGCGGGTCTGCGACCTGGCGGCGACATTGCGATCGCCCTCGACCCGGCAGTTAGCGAGCTCTACCAAGACGACGGCACCTATCTGTTCAACAAATCCGACCAGAGCCGCAATTCCTCAGCCGACATGATCGACCTGTGGGAAAGCTGGGTCAACCAGTTCCCCATTGTCTCCATCGAAGACGGGCTGGGCGAGCAAGACTGGGCGGGCTGGCAGGCCATGACTCAAAAGCTGGGCGATCGCATTCAGCTGGTCGGCGACGACGCCTTTGTCACCAATCCCGCCATCATTGCCCAGGCGATCCAAGATGGCGTTGGCAACTCTACCCTGGTCAAGGTCAACCAGATTGGCTCCATCACCGAGACCCTGGAGGCGATCAAAATGTCCCACGATGCGGGCTACACCTGCATGGTCAGCCACCGCTCGGGCGAAACCCCCGACGACTTTATTGCCGATCTAGTCGTTGGGGCTCAAACCGGCCAAATCAAATCCGGTGCCCCCTGTCGGGGCGAACGGCTGTCGAAATACAACCAGCTACTGCGCATCGAAGAAGAACTCGGAGCTAAGGCCCAGTACGCCGGCCTCGACACCTTCAAGCGCAAGGCCCTGGCGTAGCGCCTCGCTCTCGCATCTAGGGTAGGGGCACTGCATGCAGTGCCCCTACCCTAGGGTTGCAAATACTGCCGAAAAAACTCGATTTGCAGCTGGGCCGCCAGGGGTTGATAGCCAGAGCCGTAGAGGCTATGGCCCACCCCCTCAAACTCGTACAGGGTGACAGGGACTCCATTCATGTCAATGACATCGTGAAAGTTGCGGGCCACGTCAATTTGCAAAAAGTCTTCTGCACCGTGGAATAGCAGCATTGGGGTGCGGATATTTTGAGCGTTGTACAGGGGCGATGACCGCTGGTACGCCGCAGGCGCTTCCATCGGTGTCTGCCCCATGAGGTACGACAGCAGCGATGAATAGCCCAACTGCCACTCGGTCAACGTATCGAGTAGGGAACATTGGGGATTTGCCGCTGCTACCAGCCGTGGAAATTGAGTCACTAGCTGGGCTGTGTAGTAGCCGCCGTAGGAGCAGCCCGTTACTCCGATCTGGGCGGTTGTCGTCCATCCCTGCTGGATCATCTGGCCAATAATTTCGGCCCCTTCTTGGATATCGACTTGGCCAAAGTTATCTGGGTTGGCCAGGGCGCGGTAGAAATCTGGGCCAAACCCCTCGCGCCCCGACAGCGGCACGACTAAAACCGCCAGACCAAAGTTAGGCAATAGATTCAGGGGCATTTCTACCTCGGTGGCAAACTCATTGGCCATCGAAAACCCCGGCCCCCCCTGTTGCCAGAGCACAATCGGCACCTGCTCAGGGGGAAAAGCGCTGCCTGCGGGCTGAACGAGAAATCCCTGACGATTTCCGTGACTAGTCGTAAAGCTGACCGGATCCATGCGTACCCGGTTATTTTCGGCAACGGTGGCATTAAAATTGGTCAGCGATCGCGGCGGCGTTTCTCCATCTAGCGCGATCGCAAACAGTTCGGGCGGCTGGGTCACCGACGAAAAGCCATACACCACGGTGTTACCATCTCGACTGGCGACCAGTGAGGCGGCATCCACCGATCCGGTTGGCAGGGGCAGCGGCGTCAGGCTGTCATCGCCTAGGTTATAGACATGCAGATGGCGGTTAATGCCTGCGGTGGCCCAAAACAGCAGGCGATCGCGCCCTAAGAACTGCCCCGCCGACTCCATGGGCCCCCGCAGGGGATCGGCGGTGATTGTCTTCAGAACTGTGCCCTCTAAATCCACCAACTGATAGTAGGCCGACTCAGGAAACCCATAGGAAGCATGGGATCGCCCCGCTACCAAGCTGGGCCGCAGACGCTTAATCAATAGCTGTTGCCCATCGGGGCTGAGGCTAGCACCGCCAAAGGTGTCGCCGCTCTGCTCGGGGGCCGTTAACTCTAGCCGTAGCGGCTCGGGCTGGGTAAAGTCAAACACTCGCACAGCGCTGTGCTGATAAAAGGGGTTGTCAGCCCGATCTCGCCGCCCCAGGGCATCTTGAATGACTGCACTCCCTAGGCTGGGGCTATAGGGAGTGCGATCGTAGAGTCGTCGCTCCTCCCCGGAGGCGGTCACCAGCGCCACCTGGGCGCCGCTGTCTGACCAGGCTGGCGGCTGAATCTCTAAATCACCCGGCAGCCGGGCCACCTCAAGCCGCCGCAGCGAGGGCAAAAACACGATGTAAACGATATCCTCGTCTTCGCCATAGACCCGCAGGGCAAACTTCGAGAAATCTGGGGCCATGCCCAGCACTTCGCCATCTTCGGGCTGGGTCGGGTAAACCTGGGTGCGCGACGCAATCTCAGTCACCCGGTTGACGGTGATAATTTCCCAGGGGCCGTAGGCGTCTTGCTGCACATAGCGCAGCGTATCGTTATCCACCCAGCGCAGGGGCAAGTCGGGGGTCACCAGGTCGTATTGCAGGGCCAGGGCGTCGCTCAGCTCCCCGGTGCGAATATTGAGAAAATGCAGGCTGCGGTCTTCTGGCAGGTTGCGATCGCTGATCGCGACCACTAGCGTGGCCCCGTCGGGGCTGAGGGTGCTGAGCACCTCGGGCTGTTGCACTTCGAGTAGGGCCTCCAGGCGAGCCTGATCTGAGTCCGCCAGCGGGGGCAGCTCTAGCCCATCAAACCCCACTGGGACAATTTCGCCGCTGGCAGGGGCCGCCGCCAGGACAGCGGCAGCACTGGCTACACTCAAACAGAGCGATCGCAGCAGTCTTCCCCGATCAGCCCTGCTCGGTCGTCCCTCAACAGGCCAGATCCAGCGCCATTGGCGCAGAAAATTCAAATGACGCCAGGAATTTGCCACCGAGCCCCTGTAAATAAAGACATGCCATCTTAACGCCCAGCTTTCCCCAATCGGGCAATCTAACTAGAGTTTGTTAACAACCCGCCACCCCTATCGCCCAGATGTGTCCTGCAAGCTACCGTGAAAGAAGCCCATCTCTACTGTCCATCCCCCCGACCGTGACCCAGGAATTTCAGATCTCGATCACCCCCGTAGAGGCCCATACCTACTGGCTACGCACTGAAGCCGTAGCAACCGGGGTACCCCTAGCCGAGACCCGGGTCACCTGGCCCCTAGACAGCTGGTTGGCCCAGTCTCAGGCGCTATTTCAAGATCCGTTACAGGCCCTGCTGCACACCCCCGACACAGCTTCTCTGGCTGATAGCGCGCACCCTGACATCCCCTGGGTTCACCTCGGTCAGGCGCTCTACGAAGGCATCTTCCAGGGACGCATTCGCGATAGTTGGGTAGCGGCCCAGAGCGTAGCCCAAAACCGTCGGCAACCCCTGCGTTTGCGCCTGGGCTTTAAAGACAGCCGTCTTCAGCGCCTGCCCTGGGAACTGCTCTATAGCGATGATCGGCCCCTATCCACCGGCCTAGACGTGACGCTGTGCCGCTACTATCAGAATCCAACCATTAGTGACATTGTCACCCTACCGCCCCTCAACCCAGCCAGCGTGCCGTTACGGGTACTGGTGGTGATTTCAGCCCCCAATGACCAAGAACGACTCGCCCTGCGCCAGGAGGTACAGAAACTAAAGAACAGCCTTCAGATCACCAGCTCTAGCCCCCTGACCCTCGACCTCACTATTCTAGAGCAGCCAGGTCGACCTGAACTCGTGCAGGCTCTAGAGCAGGGGGCCTTTCAAGCGCTGCACTACGCCGGCCATAGCGATGCTGGCGACACTGGCGGCGATCTGTTTTTAGTTAACCGTCAGACTGGCCTGACCGATCGGCTCAATGGTGAAGACCTAGCTGGGCTCTTGGTCAACAATGGCATTCGCCTGGCGGTATTTAACTCCTGCCGCGGAGCCTACACCCCCCAAGACGATGACCAGGCCGGCTGGCGCGACCAAAATCTGGTTCAAGCCCTGGTCAACCGGGGCGTACCCGGGGTAATTGCCATGTCCGATCGCATTCCCGACGATGTTGCCCTCACCTTTACCCAGTTGTTGTACCGCAATCTGCACCAGGGCCACCCCATCGATTTATGCCTCAGTCGTGTCCGCCAGGGGCTAATGTCGGCCTACGGGTCAGACCAGCCCTTTTGGATGATGCCACTGCTGTATCTGCGGCCTGACTTTGACGGCTACCTATACAGCGGAGAGCACGCACCTCACGACAGTCTGGGCGATCTCAATGGCCTGGAGGTAGACGACCTGAGTGAAGCCACCCTGATGCTGCCCGACTACAGCACCGACCCCGATATTGCCGACCTGGCCGCAGCAATGCTGACTCGCCAGGCCACCGATCTCTCCCACGAAAGCACCACTTCGCCTCTCTACGGCTGGCTACAAGAGGGCAACCAACCCGAAGCCGACCCAGTCGTAGCGAACCTGGTCAAACAACTTTCTCAGCCATCTCCCCCTGGACATGAAGGCCCCCTAACAGCCGACCCTGATGAAACCCTACTGCCGGTTGAGGCGGCCCCTCTGGGTCTTCCATCCCTTCCTCAGCCGCCTCCAGATCACCAGACAGCCGCGACTGTTACACCTTCAAATCTCCAATCTCAGCGCCGCTGGCCGATACCCGCTCAATTTATGGTGTGGTGTGGCCTGGGGGTCGCGGGCCTAGGTGCTGTGTTAGGTCTTACCCTCGCCACCCGGTCAATTGCAAATCGTCCAGTCCCGCCTGATGCAGTCGTTCCGGCCACCGTTAGCGAGGCTGCTAGCAGCCCGTCTGCTCCTAGCTCTGCGTTACTGCCTAGTGCACTGAGCGCCTTGGCCCTCGATCGCACCGCCACCGCCAGAAGCTTGGTCGAACAAATGCTCGATCGTCATGATCTCACGACCGCGGCGGCAGTCGTTGCCAGCCTCGATCAGTCTCAACTCCTCGACCCAGATATGGCCTACGTGCGTGGTCGTCTGGCCTGGCAGCAAATGGTGACGGGCAGTGAAGCCGATACCTCTGCTGCTGATGCCATGCGGGCTTGGCTAGATGCCACCGAAAACCGCCCAGACTTTTTAGATGCCTGGATAGCGCTGGGGTTTGCCCACTACGCCCAGGGCAACTATGGGCAGGCCATCCAGGCCTGGGAACGCGCGATCGCCATTGACCAAAAACAGCAGCGTGACCTCGATCCAACCACGGGCCCTCGGGTTGATAACCCCATGCTCGCCAATGCCTACGCTGGCCTAGCCATGGCTTACCAAAACGAGGTCAATATCACCCTCCGCCCCGCAGAACAGGCCCCGTTTCAACAGCAGGCCCAGGGCTACTACCGCCAGGTGCTCGACCTCAACTCCATGATGATCAACCCCAACGCACTCGGTCGTCACTGGCTTTGGTCACCCGCCCTGATCGCTGAGTGGCAAGTGACCCTAGAGCAACTCGCCATCGACGGCAGCGTCGCTTTGCCAGAGGGAAATAACTAGGCTCGATCGGCTCCAAGAGCCGGGTGGTAGCATTGGAAGACTAATCATGTACATTCATGCCCCGAACCCTAGCCATTCTCGCTCATCCCACCCAAACCGAGCACCTGCTTGCTTGGCTCTCAAAACACCAGCGGGTACTCACCCACTTTGAAATTATGGCCCCGGCAGAGATGGCCCAGTGCATTGAGCGCGGCTGGGATCTGGCCAAGATCGACCTGGTTACCCTGGGAACCTCTAGCGAGGGTGGAGACATTGAATTGGCCGCTCACATTCTGGCCGGTGATGTGGCCGGGGTGCTTTTCTTCGCCGCTCCAGAAGCGATCGCAACGGGGTTTCCCAGCTTTACGCTAGTGCTGCGTGCCTGCCAGATCCAGGGCACGCCCATTGCTCTCAACGACGCCTCGGCCTCATTACTGCTGCGTGGCATTGCCGAGACCCAGATGGCCTACCTGATTTTTAATCCGGTAGCCGGTCAGGGTAACCCCAATACCGACCTAGCCTTGATTAAAGAGGTATTAGAACCCCAGATCATGGTCAATGTGATCATGACCCAACCCGATCTAGACCCTGCCGATCAGGCGCGGGAGGTGATTGAGCATATTCACTCTAAAACCGAGCACGATCTGGGCCGTAGCCTGATCATTGCCTCAGGTGGCGATGGCACCGTATCAGCCGTGGCCGGGGCATCCATGGGTAGTGGCGTGCCCTTAGGCATCATTCCGCGAGGCACCGCTAATGCTTTCTCAGTAGGGCTGGGCATCCCTACTAATCTGCGCGCCGCCTGCGAAACCATTCTGGCTGGCAACACCCACGTTATTGACGCGGCTCGCTGCAACGATATTCCCATGATCCTGCTGGCCGGCGTTGGGTTTGAGGCCGGTATGGTCGACGGCGCCAGCCGCCAACTCAAAAACGAGCTGGGTAACCTCGCCTACGTGCTGTCTGGGGTGCGGCAGCTAGCGTCTGCCACCCCCTTTAACGCCACGCTTGAAATTGATGGCAAAGTCTCCACGGTGACGACGACGGCGATTACCGTAGCCAACGTAGCGCCTCCGACATCGGTACTGGCCCAAGGCCTGGGTGAAGTCATCCCCGATGATGGGTTGCTAGAGGTAACTGTGGCCACTAGCAAAACCCGTCTTCAGGGAATCAATGCCCTCGCCTCGCTGGTGGCCGCCGCCGCCTGGGGCAACCCCACCCAGCGCGACGACATCATCTGCCTGCGCACTAACCGACTCAAGCTCACCACCGATCCACCGCAAAAGTTGGTCATTGATGGCGAAATTTTAGAGGTTAACCCCATGGAGTTTGAATGTTTACCCCAGGCGTTGACGGTATTTGCGCCGCTGAAGACCATCTAGCCAATATCCAGATGTGGCGATGGGGAGCCATCGTCAAGAACTATGATGCCGTTCAGGACGGTATTCTCGCAGCCAGCAGCGCTCCAGGTAGCGCACTTGGTGCATGTACCAAAACTGCCAGGGGTTAAGGACCGTTTTATAATTGCGACAGAAAACAGGTTGGTAAAGGTAAGACCAGATGGGAAACCGCATTGTTCTAAACAGGGTTGATAAATAGCAACGAAGCCGACTCAGCTTTCGCTCAATAGCTTATTCTGGGGGCAACACAGCCCTCTACTGGGGCCACTATATTCAGTATAGACAGATGAAAAAGAGACCTAACATCGGGCGTCTCACTTGGAAAGATAATTAATAATCAAACCCAGAATTGATAGTTTTAACCCGATAGTCTCAGGCCTTCCTGGGGTAGGCATTCGAGGCAACATGATGAGTCGCTGGCAAGAATGCTGAGACGACAAGGCCGCGCACTGGCTATTGCCAGGCTCGACGACACAGTGATTATTCTGACTCACTCCCAAAGCTAGGAGCCATCTAGGAGCACAAAAAATCATGCCATGGGGTAGAAGGCCAAAGCTGGATATCGATGCAGAGAAAAATGGAGCTGACGGGAGTCGAACCCGTGTCCGCTTTGATTATTAACACACCACTCGTTCACAGGCTTAGCCCCTCTAACCCTCAGGGCCGGAACCGCCACTTATCCCGGACGGCGGGATGCTCTGGCTAAGTCTTAATTAATAGATCCACCAGAGGAAATCTACTAATGCATCCGTTGGGGTTTGTCCATAGCTCTTAACGGAGTCAAACTATGAACGCTCGTTAAACTAGGTTTATTTAAGCAGCAACAGGTGCAGCTTTACGAGCAAAAGGAACGATGTTGTTCGCAGTTACGTTTGGTTTGAGCCTTGATTTGCGAGAGTAGACTCCCTCTCGGCCTGTATCACAGCGTGACTTTCGTCAAAACGTCGAAACCGTTACAGCCCCGCGATGCCGTTTACTCCATCTATTATAGAGCATTGCTTGAGTTGTGAGGGCGATAACCTGAGTCCTAGGGACGATCCGACAAGTCTTCCGATTGTCGGTAGAAATCCTTTATGCCGCTAATAACCTTTTATAAACTCGATGGGGTAGCCATCAAAGTATAATAATTAATTAATACTTCTGTTTGTGGCGGGGTTTGCCCAGCGGCAGCATGCGCCAAGGCAGTCTCTAGCCTATGAACGATTTTTGATAGTCACCTCAGCGTTTTGCCCTCTGGGGGGCTATTTGCAGCAATAAGGACTTTCCCCTATGACCACAACTAACGCCTCTAGCAACGGTGGTACCGATACCCCCGAGAAAGAAGCTACCTCCACTCGATCCCGTGGCACTCGCACCAAACGTGCTGCTTCGTCGGGGGGAATCGTCAAAGCCAGCCCTAAGGGGAATGACGTGATTGTGTTAGACGACAATACTCGGTTAGTTGAAACCGATAGCTTACCCAATCACCGTCCTATTGCTCTTAGTACTTTTGAGGTGGTCGGCACCCTCGATCGGGCTGGCGATCGCCCCATTGCCGGCAACACCTTTGAGATCTCGACCCTCGACACCCTGCCCGGGCATCGCCCGATCGCAGTTAGCACGCTGCACATCGCCGATATCCATACTCTGCCCGGCGATCGCCCCATTGCCCCCAACGATGAGGTCGATCCGCCAGCAGCTATCCTCATGGGTTATCTCGACTAGCCACCGGTTGACCGCAACAAAAAAGCACCTCATTGTGAGGTGCTTTTTTGTTGGCTAGAACAAAACTAGAGCAAAACCCAATGGCGATTAAGCGGAGGTTTCGACAGCAGCAGGGTACACGCTAACTTTCTTACCAGCTTTACCGCGACGCTCAAAGGTAACTAGACCATCTACCAGAGCAAACAGGGTATCGTCACCGCCGCGACCAACGTTATTGCCGGGATGAATTTTGGTGCCCCGCTGACGAATCAAAATGTTGCCCGCGCGGACGGATTCGCCGCCGTAGCGTTTGACGCCTAGGCGCTTAGCGTTTGAGTCACGCCCGTTGCGAGTACTACCGGTTCCTTTTTTATGAGCCATAGCGATGTAATCCTTACCTACCTACGGTTTAATCTAGCGTGAGTTGGGTTGATTTAGCTGTCGGCTGCTGCAACAGCTTCTGCCTCAGTTGGTTCCGCAGAGGCTGTTGCAGGAGCAGATGCAGCCGCGTCACCTGCGATCGCAGCGCCATTCACCTGAATAGCATTGATCATGACTCGGGTTAACTCCTGGCGGTGCCCCCGCTTTTTACGAGTTTTCTTTTTGGGCTGCATCTTGTAAACAATAATCTTGCGGCCCCGCAGATGGCTAACCACGCTACCAAGCACCGTTGCCCCATCCACCACGGGCTGGCCGACCATCGCTTCACCGTCGTTATCGACGAACAAAACCCGTTCCAGGGTGACTGGGTCGTCTACATCCAAAGCCAGACGATCAAGATCGTAAAAACGGCCCGGTTCTACCCGCAGCTGCTTACCACTTGCTTCGACAATTGCGTAAGTCATTTTTTACCTCTAAAGCCGCCGTACAGGTGCTAGCTCTTCAAGCCATGCCCAAAATGCCTAGCCTTTAAAGACCTGATCCGAGCGCATAAACACAGTCTTTTATTATTGCGAGTTGGTTTCTCCTATGTCAAGGGTGTGGAGCATGTACTTTAGCGCCTGTATTGCCCAACAGCGAACTTCGCTGGGCCGGTCAAGGCATTGTTAGGGGAACATGACCGCTCCATTAGCTCGATTTTTTATCCTGATGGGCCATTGCTAAGCACGGAAACAGAACTAGATGTTTCCTATGCAGCGCTAGCAATGGATATTTGGCTTTTGGCCGCTCAGCTGATGATGGATGACACCGCACCACCAGCCGAGATGGCTAACCATAATTTAGCCCCGGAGGAGGTGTTGGCCCCCCGCACAGATCCTGCCCACTGCCCTCAGGTAAACGAGACTGCTTGCCCAGGGTTTATGCAGGGCCTGGCCGACTTAATGCCTGGCCGTAGCCATCGTTCTGTTGTGCAGCCACCTCGTGCTACCAACTCTATGGGGGCCGCAACCCTATGGCCCCGACCGGAGGCCATTGTAGTACCCAGGCAGCGCCCCGCACCTGTTCAGCCAGCGCCCAGTCAGCCCGTTTTGCCGTCCCAGAGTCGCGTTAGCCTGAGACCCATGACGGGGTCACAGCTCTACGAATTTCGACGCGCCACGGTGGCAGAGGGAAATCTCTACACACGCATGTCTCCCCTCCAGTACCTTGACCAGTGGCAGCGCGGCCTCGATACGCCGACCTCTGCCCAGTGGCAGGCTCTGTTAGCAGCAGAGGCCAGGATCGTAGCCCAAAACCAGGGAGCCCAATCTCTAACGATAATTTTGGGCGACTCGCTAGGGCTATGGTTGCCTGTAGACGGGTTACCCACGAACCAACTCTGGCTCAATCAAAGTATTTCGGGAGAAACGACGGCCCATATCCTACAACGGTTAGATTACTTTGCTGCCGCCCAACCCAGGGCTATTCACATCATGGCGGGCATTAACGATCTCAAGGCCGGTGTCAGCGATACGCAGATCGTCGATAACCTTTACCGGATGCTGGTTCGCCTGAAACAGCAACACCCCCAGGCCCGGTTGGTTGTGTATTCGCTGTTGCCAACGCGGCTAGAGGCGTTGCCCAGCGATCGCATTCAGCGAGTCAATCATCAACTGGCTACCCTAGTGGCCCGGCAGGGGGCTACTTTTGTTGATCTGTACCCATCCTTTAGCGATAGCCAGGGCCAGTTGCGCCCTGAGCTGACAACCGACGGCCTACACCTCAGCCCCCAGGGCTACACCCTGTGGCGAGCGGCCCTGGTAAGTCATTAAGTATCGTAGTTGTAGAGCCAGGGCACGCCATAATAGGATCAACTATTGCCCTTTGCCCAAGCGAATTACCTGTGCCTAAGCGATCTACTAAACCCAAGCTGGGACGCCTCGAAAAACTCAACCCCACCGACTACTGGCAAGCTCAGGTTGATTTTCAACAGTGGTTAACAGAAGCTGAAACGCTAGAACTATTGGGTGAAGCAACGGGGCTAACCCTGACTGACGCTGAGGCAGAAGCCCCCAACGCCACAGACTACACGCTGCTGATCGAGGCCAAGACCACCCTACCGATCTTGGTAGTTGCCCATTTGACAATGCCTGAGGCAGCGGAGTTGGGCCAGCTCCTGACTTGGGCGGCGACCGAGACGGTTGCTACGGTGATCTGGATAGCACCTTCGTTTTCCGCAGAGGCGGTGCTCACCCTTGACTGGTTGAATCTGATCAGTGAAGTCACCTTCCTAGGCTTGACTATCGATCTGTGGCGCATTGGTAAAACCGCCATGGCCGCTAACTTCACCCCGATTGACGACGGGTTCACTGTCGATGACCCCGAACCCGAGGAGGACTTGGCTGATGCAGAAACACCTGTCGCAGAGCCAGAACCCCTGACGGAGCTACAGCAAGAAAATTTGGATTTTTGGCGGGGTCTGTGCGATCGCCTGGATCGTCAGGGTAGCTCGGTAAAACCTGGCTCGCCCGCTACCGAGTCGACCATGGGCTTTGCCATGGCCCGAGCCGGATTTCGCCTGAATGCCATTCTCGATCGCGATCACCAGAGCCTTTACACCGAGCTATTGCTGTCAGACATCGATGCTCAGCCCCACTTTCACCTCCTGTCTCAAGAGCGGGAGGCCATTGCCGATGAAGTCGGTCTGCCCCTGATCTGGGACGGAGCGGGCGATCAGGCCTGCATGGTAGCCTGCACCCTAGGCGATGTTGACTTAGCCAACCGCGCTCGGTGGCCCGACTATCAAGCCTGGTTCTGCGACTGCCTAGAGCGCTTTTATGAAGCCTTTTTTGACCGCGTTAAGCAGCTCGATGCAACGGCCTACCAGTCACCCCCGCGACACCGGGCTACGGCCCATGGGGCGCTGGTATTACCGGCCCAGCACCGAGGATAGCGCGATTGCATCGGGAGGCATCGGCATGGCGATCAGCTCTGAGCAGGCTTGCCCCTGCGGCAGCGGTCAACCCCTCACCCAGTGCTGCCAACCCTACCTGAGCGGGCGGGTCTATGCCCCAACGGCAGCAGCACTGATGCGATCGCGCTATACCGCCTACCACCAGGGCAACATTGACTACCTGGTGGCTACCCACCACCCCACCCAGCGCTTTGGTGGCCAGCGGGCAGCCATTACCCAGAGTATGGCAACCACCACCTGGCTAGGGCTGCGGATACTCGCCACCGAGGCCGGACAAACCACCGACAGCCGAGGCACCGTAGAATTTATTGCCTATTACAGCGACCCCAAGCCTGGGCAAGTACACGAGCGATCGCGGTTTGTGCGGCAACGAGATCGCTGGTTTTACGTCGATGGCGATCCGCTACCGCCGATCATTCCTGGACGTAACGCCCCCTGTTGGTGTGGCAGCGGCAAAAAATATAAAGCCTGCCACGGCCATTGAAAGTTTAAGAATTGCCCACAAATTAAACCGGCTTGAGGCTCTGCCTTTCATACTCAGGGCAAACCGTTAGTGCTATGGCGGCATCTGACACAGCAGAGACACTATGACAGACGAAACAGCCTTCCAGCCTGCTGCGGATCCAGAGGTCGTCCTGACGCCGCCTGTGATTGAGCGCGTGCGACAGGGGGTGGCCATCGCCCAACAACCTGTTGTGCGCCAGTGCATTGCCCACGACCTGGCAGAATTGAGTGCGATCGCCCAAGGCACCGCCGACCAGCGTGTTAGCGGTCGATTTCGGCGCTGGGCGCTACGCCGCCTGATTAAAAGCCTCTTTCGGGTACGCATAGAGCAGCCTGAGCATATTCCGACCGGGCCCAACGTATTGACGGCCAACCATCTCAGCCATTTAGATCCATTTTTAATGCTCGCCTTTTGTCCGCCGCACCCCTACTACTACATCCTGGGCGATGCCCGTACCCTCTATAACAAACGCTGGAAGCGCTGGCTGATTGACTGGGCCGGCGGAGTCATTCCCCTAGAGCGCTGGTGGAAAGAAGAAATCGCCGTGATGGTCGCCGCCGACAATGGCCGGGATGATCTCAAACCGCTAGCTACACAAATTCGAGACCACGTCCCCAATGGCAGCTCTATCCAGCAGATGCGACAGATCGATCAGGCCGTACAGGCGCTACTCAAGCGCGGCGACGGCCTGATGCTCTTTCCCGAGGGTCGCCTAGGCGAAAACGAAGGGCGCATGCACCTTCCCCTCAAGCGGGGCACCGTGCTCTATGCCATGCGGTCTGGGGTTCCTATCCACCCGGTGGCGATTATCGGCACCAAAACGCTCTACTTTCGCAAACGGCTCACCCTGCGATTTGGCCCTCCAGTGCATGTCCCTCACCAATCTCGGCCCAAACGGGTGGCTATCGACAGAGCCCTAGCCGATTTAGAGCAGGCCTTCCAAGATTTGCTCCCGCCCAATTACCAAGAACCCGATGGGCCCAAGTTCTTTAGTAATTGGCTCAACCATCTATTCTGGTAGGTCAGCTTGGTTACTCCCCACCGTGAGGCAGCAACCTGCCGTAGCGTCTGTCAGTAAGCCCTTAACGAGACTTGAACTCGTGACCTCTCCCTTACCAAGGGAGTGCTCTACCGCTGAGCTATAAGGGCAATTGTCGTGGTGGGCCGGGCTGGATTCGAACCAGCGTAGGCGTAGCCAGCGGATTTACAGTCCGCCCCCATTAACCACTCGGGCACCGACCCGCTCTATCCACGATTTTCAATCCTAACATGTAAGAGGAATTAGTTTTAAGCACCCGCTAAAAAAGGAGAGTCAGTTATAACCCATAGACTAACCAGGCCAAAAACCACCCCACCAGCAACCCCAGCCCGCCAAACCGTACCGCCTGCCAAAAGGTCTCTTGCAGGTGCTCCCAAGACACTACGCGCTGGGCCAGCTCTAGCTCAAAGCTATCGGCAGCCTCCTGGAGACGCAAAACCTCTTGGGCAGCCGCCTGGGCGTCGGCAGCAGGCGCTGATGCCTCTAGCTGCTGAAGCTGTATGAGATTAGCGATACCAGCCTGCAATCGAGCCAATCGCTGAGCGAGTTCTTCTAGCTGCCGCAGCAACTCGGCTAACGAGAGCGGCGGCTGTTGGGGATCGCTGCCAACGGCCCCTCGCTGACTCTGGTAACGTTTTTGCCAATGGCCTGGGTTCATGGTGCAAACTGTAAAGACAATGACGAACTGCCCCTACTCATTCAGCCGGGCAGAGTATATCTTCTAGTTAACCCCGTTCATTCCCTATCGGCTTCAACCACTATGGCCTTTTCCTTCGACGCCTCTAGGGCGACCCAGCCCACTACTCAGCCCGCTGCTGAGCTCACCGACCTAGAACTTGCTCAACTACTCGCTGAGCGGCTAGCCATTAAGCCTGCCGACTGGCACCGGCTCAACCGCGATCGCCGAGTGCGGGCTAAAGAACAGCTGGCAGCAGCCCTCGTCTTTTTGCTGAGAAACAATTCTGAAGAAGCCCTGGCGCGGGTTGAACAGGCAGCAGGCTGGTTGAACCACAGCCTGCAAGCTCCCCCCTGCCCGAGTCATGGCGATCGCAAGCCATCGACCCCAACCGCTGACTCAGCTCACTAATGAATTAAAGGCAACCGTCGCGGCGGGCGTACCGTCTTAGTCAAGTGCAACTCTCGACCGCCATTGCACCAGGTCACCTGGTCAAACACCTGGTAGAGAATATAGAGCCCGCGCCCACACTCACTCGAATGACCCGCACACTCGCTTTCATCGGCGTCGCCACAACCGCACGGGTAATTAAAGCCACTGCCCTGATCGACAATTACCCAGCATAGCTGAGGGCCAGAAGCCGCGTATTTCACCGAGATGCACTTACACGGGTCGAGATCATTACCGTGCTTGGCGGCATTCACCAAGGCTTCTTGCAATCCCAAACGAACCTCTGCGCGCCAAGGCACTGGCACATCCTTAAGCAGGAGATCTAACACAGGGTGCAGGTACAGAGTCGAGACAAAGCTCAGAGTGTCCCACTTTTGTTGCTGTGCAGATGGAGAAGTTGCAATCACTCAGGCCATCTCCAATGTCTTGAGTTGAGTGTTTTAAGAAAATTTGCCCCGAGAGACAAAGATTAATCTATGAAGACCAATCTCGAACGACCTATAAACTATAACTATTTTTAAAAGCTTGCTTTCAACAAGCTATTGTGTATAACCCTAGAAAACCTGTCTTAAGAAAACCCTAATTGAAAGCTTTATTCAAATCAGAATCTTTTTAAGGGCTGCTCGCTGAGAGTTAACAGCACGACCACTGATCTACTATAGCAAATTTTGCCAGGGCATAGGCCTTAGAAGCACAGCCTAGGCAAAACAGCCTTTTTATCAACGTTTGCCTAGGGAGTAATTTTGTTTGTACTTACTAAACATCTGATGTGATAGGGGTAATCTTGCCATTGAGGCCCTACGTATGCGGCATTTGAAACAGTTATGAGACAGATAATAAAGTTATGTTAAGACACTTTCATGAGTTCTCGAATTAAACCCAGACAGGCTATTGTCCCTCTAAATGCTGACGAGCTGCACCAGCGACAATCTCCGAAGAGTCTGCGGTAAGTTTTTGTAAGGCAGCTTTGGCTTCAGGTTCAGAAAACTGGGCCAAGGCTTGAACAAGACGATGCCTAACTTGCCAGTCGGCATGGTCGGCATGGTTCAATAACAGCGGTAAGGCGCGGCTGTCTCCCAATTCACCCAGGGCGCCAATGGCGGCGGTGGCAATCAGTTCATTATCTGACGTGAGGGCCTCTTGCAATAGATCAAAAGCTTGGGGCTCACCCAGCTCGCCTAGAGCCGCCACAATGCTAAATTTCACCAGCCATTCTTCGGTGCTGTGGTAAAGATTGGCCAGCTCAGGATAAGCACTTTTAAGCTTGAGCCCCCCGATGGTGTCAGCTGCCGCCGCCTGCACATCGGGCTCAGGATCTTCGGTGAGCGATCGCAGCAACAAGGGCGCTACGGTGGCTAAATCTTGGTGGCCCAGGCTGGCGATCTGGCTAATGGCGGCATAGCGTACCCGAGCGTTGCCATCGTTGGCGGCTAGCTGCACTAGATCAAAGGCATCAGCAGGTTCCAGACCACGCAGTTGGTTGACGGCCCGTAGCCGATCCCCGTAGTCGTCGGAGTGGAGCAGTTCTCGAACCGAATCAGGGGTAATAGCCATTTTGTAGAGGTGAACACAATTCTACTCTCTCTACTATCGGCCATTTTGGGATCGGGGGATAGGGGGAGTAGGGGTGGAGGAGACTGGGAGATGAACAGCCTCTATTCACCTCATCCTCATCGCTTTATTTCTTTAGGTGTAGCTATTGGCCATCTCGCGGACGATATCACCCCGGGTGAGAATGCCGACGACCTGCTTCTCGGCATTGACCACAGGCAAACGGCGCACCTTTTTATCGTGCATGAGGTGGGCAGCTTCGCGGAGAGATTTATCGGGGGCGATGGTGATGACATGATCGGTCATCACATCTTTAACCAGTTGCCCGAGGGCTTTGTGAAGTTCTTGGTTGTACTGAGCAGGATTTTTGAGGTAGATGACGCTGTCGAGCAACATGATGTAGGCCGGTACATCGACCCCTGTGGTCTGCCACATGAGGTCAGATTCTGACAAAATACCGACTAGATTGCTGTTCTCCTCAATTACAGGCAGGCCTCCAACGTGGTTGTCGGCCATCAGCTGAATAGCTTCTTTGAGCTCGGTGTCGGGGGGTACCGAGATGGGGTTTGGGGTCATTACATCTGCAACAGTCTTGGCCATAGATTTGCCTGAAAACGCTTATTTTCATTCTAGAAAAGGTTCACAGCTAGCCGGGGAGCTGTCACAGGTCGTTACAGTAGTGTTCCAAAATATCGGCGCAGTGGGCGATCGCCCCCAAATGGGCAATCTCGTAGCCGTGGGTATTGTGGGTGGGGAAGCTGAGACAGGCCGCCCGCGAGACATGGCCAAACTTCATGGCGATCGAGGCGTCGCTGCCAAAACCACTGATCACCGCCATCTGAATCGGCAGGTCGTGCTGGGTTGCGGCCCGCCGCAGGTCGGCGTTGAGCCCTTCATCGTAGAGACCATAGGCATCCTGGCTGAGGAGCACGGGGATCGCTCCGGGCTGAATCGGGTATTCCGCCGAGAGGGGGCAGATTTCTAGCGCAATCAGGGCCTCTAGGCGCTGTCGTTGAGAGAAATAGAGCGCGCCGAGCGCGCCAACCTCTTCTTTAGCTGAAGCCACTAGATATACGGTTACAGGCGGCGCTTTGAGGCGCTCGGCCAGCATTAGTAAGACCGCCAGGGAGGCTTTGTTGTCGAGGGTGTAGCTGGCGATGTAGTCGCCCATGGCAAAGGGCTGCTTGCGATGCTTACCCACCACAACGCGGGTTCCCGCGCGAATGCCAGCGGCGGCCAGTTCTTCGGGCGATCGCTTGGTTTCGACCCAGGCGGTCTCCCAGGTGACGGGCTTGGTCTCCTGCTGGGCCTTTTGGGGCGACTCGTGGGAGACATGGCGTGAGCCAAAGCTCAAAATGCCGCTAATGGTGTGCTGATCCCCGAGTAGATCTACGACGCCTTCGCCGTAGACCCAGGGGTAAGACCCGCCCAGCCGGCGTACTGACACTCGCCCGTCGGCGTAGATGCTTTTGACCAGGGTGCCGATTTCATCTTTGTGGGCGGTAATGGCGATCGCGCGGCTGTCATCTTTCCCTGGAATTTTGGCAATCACGTTGTCGGCCTCATCCAGCCAGTGATCCACACTCAGATGAGCCAACTCATCCATTAAATATTGGTTGATTTCTGCCTCTGCACCGCTGGGAGAGTGGCACATGACCATTTCGGAGATGCGGTTGAAGAGATCGTCGTAGGGCATGGGGGAGTGGGTGGGTGGATGGGTGGATGGATGGGTTTTGTTGCTCCATTTTCGCACCCTTCACCTCTTCAC
>NZ_JADEWX010000347.1 GCF_015207395.1 Nodosilinea sp. LEGE 07088 | reverse complement strand
GCGCGACTCGAAGTCGTTCGGGGGAGTTGGAAAGGACTCCTAAGTTCTTTCCCTGCTAGTGTTCAAGCAGATGTCCGCCTCGGAATGTTCAACCCGTAAGGGGAGGGCAGTATCAGCAGACGAGGTTAAGTGTCCAACAAGCTGAGAGCCAAACTCGGTAAGAGGGCTAGGGCAAGGTGGCTAAGGATAATGCAAATGAATCCTTGATGAGGCTTCGTTAATTTAGGTGCTCGAAAAGGCTGATACGAGCATGTTGGGGCAGATGGGAATCGGCAGCGGCTAAATGCCGGTTGAGAACACCCCGCCCCCGGAGTAAAGAGGAGTCCTAAGGCAATCGTATCTCCACCCCGTGCGGAACGAGGAAACCCCGATAGAGTCCTGGGAATGCCGTCATTTTCAGGTAAGCAAAGGGCAACCGATGCCGACATCTCTAGCGGGCACAGGATGTCCCAAGACGCGAATGCCGTCAGTCGAAAGACAAGCGGAATTCATAACGCGACGGATAGGGCTAGTGCCTAACCCGAAAGGGTGCAGACGTGGGACAGGTGATCTCCTGAAATGCAGTTGAGACGAGACCCAACGCTGCGGGAAAAGTTAGGTGCAGACCCGATTTGCAAACGTAACCCAGCGCACCACCGAGTGGCTGAGCGTCCATTGGCGCAAAGCCCACCGGGTGGTGAAGAATCTGAGACAACGCATTTACAGAGCGACTCGATGTGAGGATTGGAGCCGAGTTAGGAACCTGCAACGGCTCCTGCTCAAGAGCTACTCGACCGTGCTGCTTGCGGTGCGACGGGTGACTCAAATCAACGCGGGTAAAGATACCCCAGGCATCGACAAACTGCTGGTGAAAACCGGTCCCGCTAAAGCCATTCTGGTGGATGTGCTGAAGCAGTCGATACCCTGGCAACCGCTGCCCGCCAGACGGGTGTACATTCCGAAACGCAATGGCAAACGCCGACCGCTGGGGATACCCAGCATCATTGACCGCTGCCTCCAAGCCATGGTCAAATCGGCCTTAGAACCGTGCTGGGAAGCTCAGTTTGAGCCCAGCAGCTACGGTTTCAGACCTGGACGTAGCGCCCACGATGCCATTGCCTGTATCTATGTCACGGCCAAAGCGACCAACCAGACGAAATGGGTGGTTGATGCGGATATCGCTGGATGTTTTGACGCCATTGACCATGATTACCTATTGAGCCAGGTCGGGAATTTTCCGGCCCGAGGGTTAATCGCCCAATGGCTCAAGGCAGGGTATCTGGAAAACGGAGGTCTTCATCCAACGACAACGGGCACGCCGCAGGGCGGGATCATTTCGCCACTGCTGGCCAACATCGCCCTCCATGGCATGGAAACCGCCCTGGGCATTCATCGCTATGCCCAAGGGACGGTTAAACGCGGCATTCGGCGGCGGGTGATTCGTTATGCCGACGATTTCGTCGTCTTTTGCGAGTCACGCGCTGAGGCGGAACAAACTCTAATCGACCTTCAACGCTTCCTCGGCGTACGAGGCTTGAGACTATCGGAGGAGAAAACTCGGATTGTCCATGTATCGGAAGGATTCGACTTTCTGGGGTTCAACATCCGTCACTACCGGAGCCGCACCACCCGCAGTGGATGGAAACTGCTGATCAAGCCCGCCAAACAGAGTGTGGCCAACTTTCGCGAGAAGGTACGCCTCACCCTCAAGCGGCTCCATGGCAGCAATGCCAAGTGCCTGATAAAGGTGCTCAACCCCATCATCCGGGGCTGGGCCAACTACTACCGGGGTGTCGTCAGTTCGGAAACCTTCCAAACGCTGGAACACGACATCTTCTGGAAACTCAGACGCTGGATTAGCAAGAGCCATCCCAACAAGTCCTTCACCTGGCGCAACCGGCGCTACTGGGCCAATCATCCGGCCTACCCCGGCAGTCAGTGGAGTTTTGTAGATAAGGACACGGGTATGGTGCTCTATCGCATCGGCTATACTCGCATTCAACGCCATACTCTGATTCAGGGTATGGCCAGCCCAGATAATCCTGACTATAGGGACTATTTCGAGCAGCGAGCCCAACGCTCGAAGCAGATAGAAAACTACCCTAAAGCGGCGCAACGGGTCATCCGTCAGCAATCCGCGACATGTCCCAACTGTGGCCAATCTCTGTTCAATGGAGAGGATGTCCACATCCACCACAAAACACCGCGCAGTCAGGGAGGAACCAACCACAGCTCCAATTT
>NZ_JADEWX010000099.1 GCF_015207395.1 Nodosilinea sp. LEGE 07088 | reverse complement strand
GCTCCATAATATTGCTGGCTGAAACGTTCTATATCAGCCAGTTTCGGGCATGACGGGTCGTTTGACTTAACCCATGTCCGTTTTTCTTGGCGGCTCGTCACTGGACAGAGAACTTCCCACTGTCCAGTAAAGCAAAGCAGCGGATTAAAACCCCCTCAATCGTAAGGCTAGGGCAAAATTGCTGTACCGGCTAACAAGAGCCATAAATAAAGACGCTGATCCTGAGACCAGCGTCTTTATTTTGGCTGTGTTGCCAACTTTCTAGGCCACCATTTCCCCGGTTTCTTGCAGTACGTGGAGGCGGTGATAGATACCGCCGTGGGCCAGTAGCTGCTCGTGGTTGCCCACTTCAGCAATGCGGCCTGCTTCTAGCACTACGATTTTGTCGGCCTCCCGCACGGTGCTGAGCCGGTGGGCAATGATCAGCGTCGTGCGAGTGCCCAAAATAGCGCGCATGGCCAGCTGAATCGAACGCTCTGACTCGTAGTCGAGGCTGGAGGTGGCTTCGTCGAAGATCAGCACGTCGGGGTTGACCAGCAGGGCACGGGCGATGCCCAACCGCTGTCGTTGCCCACCCGAGAGGCGTACCCCTCGTTCGCCGACTACGGTGTAGTAGCCCTTGGGCAGGCGATGAATGAACTCATCTACCCGAGCAATGCGGCAGGCTTTGTTCACCTGCTCCATTGAGGCGGCGGGGTTGCCGTACCTTAGGTTGCTGAGTAAGGTGCCGTTAAACACATCCACTTCCTGGTGCACGATCGCCAGCTGTTTCCGATATCCCGTCACATCTAGGCGGCGAATGTCTTCGCCGTCGATTAGAATGCGGCCGCTGCTGGGGTCGAAGTAGCGAAACAGCAGTTTCACCAGAGTCGACTTACCAGAGCCCGATCGCCCCACCAGCGCCACCGTTTGATAGGGCTCGATCACGAGATCGATGTTTTGGAGTACGGGTTTGTCGTCGGCATAGCCAAAGCTCACTTGGTCGAAGTGCACCTTGCCGGTAAAGCAATAGTTGGGCATGCTCTCGGGAGCATCGGTGAGGTTAACCACATCGGTACCTAGGGGCTCGCCCATAAACTCGTGATACCGCAGCATTGAGGCATAGCGGCGGGCAAAAATTTCCGCCAGGTTGCTAATGGGCTCCAGCTCCGAGTAGGCCATACTCGACACCGTCAGGGTGGTGACAAAGTGCCCTAGGGAAATGTGCCCCCGCAGGGTAGCGACTAGCGTCAGCACTAAAATGCCAAAGACGCAGCTTTGAATAATTAAGTCCTGCCAGGTGGTGAGAATGACGTAGCCCCTGTGGATAATGTAATCCACCATGGTGAACTCGCGCTCCAGTCGCTGGCTCTGCCGCCGCAGTTCTTCGGCCTCGGTGGCAAAGGCTTTCACCGTTTTGATGTTGGTGATCAGCTCCGAGGTGCGGCTTTCGGTATTTTCAATGTAGCGATCGAGAACTCGTTCTTTTTGAGTGAGCCGAATCAAGTCCTTGAGACTAAAGCCCAGGATCACAACGAACGACACTAAAAACACCAGGGCAATGCGCCAGTCAATCCAGGCAATCAGTAAAAAGATCCCGGCAATGCGAAAGAGCTTAGGAATGAGTTGTCCGGCAATTTCAGGATAGGTCCAAGTGTGGTTAGATAGCCCCCGCGCCACTCGCCCCGCAATGCGGCCAGGGTTATTTTCATCGTAGAAACCCAGCGGCAGCGTTAGGAGTTTACTGACCACGGCCCTAGAGTGATCGCGCCGGGTTCGCAGGGCAATATCCCAGTGAAACCAAACCCCCAACCAGGGCTGAATCGGGGCGCGCACTACCGTAACGACAAAGATAACGGCCAGGAAAAGGGCGATGGCCAGCCCCGACCCGGCAGGGTAACCCCCTAGAGCCGCCACGCGATCGACCAGCCCCTGACTCAGCGGATCGATAGGCTGACTGGAGAGCACGTTGAGCAGTTGGCCAATGCAGTAGGGCACCGCCAAATCCACCACTTGAAAGAGACTACTGGCGGCAATACTAAACAGTGCCGCCCGACGGTAACGACCGTAGTAGCGAATGATTTGCTGAAAGGAAGTCATGACGCGAGAGGTTTGCTATCAGAATTTTGTAGTATACATACTACAGCACAGGTTTTTTGTTTTCGCAACCTCTGGCAGGGGAGAACAGTCAATTCCAGCTTGTTCTGGGCTAGGTTGCTGTTTGTGCAAGTAAGATAGGCCTGGCTGTTTTCGGGGAGCGGGTTCAAATCATTGTGGTCAATACAGTGCTTTGGGTGTTGGGGGCTGGTGCGGTTGTCGTCGCGATCGCAGAGCTGTTTTTACGCCGTCGATACGGCCTCGGCACCCCGCCCCTCTATGTGGCCGATATTCGCACGGGCTACCGCCTCGCTCCCAACCAACGCCTCCGGCGGCGAGGTCGACGCATTGAAATCAACCAATACTCAATGCGAGGGCCAGCGATTGCCCGTCAGCGACCGACTGACACCCTGCGAGTACTGATGCTGGGGGATTCTATTGTCAACGGTGGCTGGTGGACTGACCAGTCTGAGTTGCTCTCCCTTCGGGTGCAACAGGCCTTGGCGGCACCAGATCTCCCAGGCTGCAAGGCCGTTGAGGTGCTCAACGCCTCGGCCAACTCCTGGGGGCCCCGCAACGAGCTTGGCTATGTGCTGCGGTTTGGCACCTTTGATGCCCAGGTGGTGCTGCTGGTGCTCAACACCGACGACCTGTTTGCGATCGCCCCCCACAGCTGCGATCTGGGTCGCAATCCCCAGTATCCTACTCGCCGCCCGCCCCTGGCCCTGTGGGAAGCCCTATCTCGCTCCCGCTCCTACAAACCCAGCCCTGAACTACAGGCCCTGCACGATCAACCGGGCGATCGCGTCGGAGTCAATTTAGAGGCGATTCGTCAGCTTCACCAAACCGTTCAGGCTGCTCAGGGTCAGCTACTATTGGCGATGACTCCCCTGCGGCGGGAATTAGAAGGCGAAGGCCCCAGAGACTACGAACGGGTGGCCCGCCAGCGGCTGACCCATTTTGCCCATAGCCAAGCGATTCCCTATCTCGATTTTTTGCTCCTGCTTAAATCCACTAACTATGCGCCGCTGTACTTCGACCATATTCACCTCAGCACCGAGGGCAACAGTTGGGTGGGGCAGAGCATAGGGAACTGGGTAGCCAACCTGTGGATTAAAGCTAATGATGATGCCTATCAGTCCTTGGATGAGCCCATGGGTGACCTCTGGTAACTAAAACTCAAAAGTAAGGCCGTCTACCGATGGCGGTAAAACGGCCTCACAAACCGTACTCACGTGCTCTAACAAACTCACCTAACGAATTTAAAAGATGAGCAACAGCAACAGACCGGTGACAACAAAGGAAAAGACCTCTGCCATGCCGCGGGGCCATTCGCTAGATAAATCACGCTCCCAACCGCAATGCAGACAGACATAGTAACTCTCTGCTTTAGTGACCACGGTATGACGCCCACAGTGTGGGCATTCCAGGTGGTGAGGGTGGTGGGGATGCGAACTATCTAAGTAGGGGACTAACATACAACTTCCCTCCTAAGGGTTCTGAGGTTTACAGGAAAAGAACCAGAGGTCATTATCCTAATGATGCTCTTTTCAGCTGCTACCCTCATGAGAAGATAGTTCCTAGAGACAATTCCAAAATTTTGGAGTAATCTCTGAGAGTCATTAGAACAATGTTCTGGTGATTGGCGGTCAGGGAAGCCAGCGGCCTAATGCAGGATTCCCTGACCTTATTTTTAGAGGATTAATGAATTCTGTATACAGGTGAGAAGGGGGCCTCACTCCAAATCCTGGGGTGATATGTGGGCTATTCTCTCCAGAATTTTTGTATTGTTTTTTACAAATAATTTGCTGTTCAAGTCTTTTAGCTTTTTTTTGGTAGCTCAAACTACACGATCAAGACAAGCTTCATGGGAACTTGATAGAGGAGAGGGGGCGGCAGTGCGGGCCAAACTTTCCTAAAACTGGTCAAAAAGTTTCTCAACTCTCGGAATGCCTTCAGATAGCCCGGCTGATTACGAACGCAGCTACCATCTGTATTATTATCTATGCGCTTGTTTAGCCTTTACCCAAAAACCAAGTGGTGCCATTAACGCCAAAGCAATCGAGGAGCACCTGGGCAAAAAAGAGTTGCGTAAGGTGGTCACTGCCCTTTTACAGGATGATTTAAGCCCCGATGAGCGAAGCAGGAAGCTGGGTCGTCTTAGCCGCACCACCACAGGCGATGTAGTAAAGCTACTGAGCAATCTACGCAACAGCCTGGCTGAAGGCTATCAAAATTTTGAATTGCCGCACACCCGAGTTTTGGCTGTTGAGGACATGCTCACTACCCTCTCCAAGCTGGTTGAGCTTGCACCAGAGGAGCGCCATGCTTTGGGTTTGCAAGCGGGAGATGGGCTTACTCTACTGCAGCGATCGCTGCTGATTTTGCAAACCGTAGGCGGGTTAGAAAATTATGAAATGCTGTTGCGCCTATACAAGGCTACCGTAGGGCTCGATTTTTCCCAAGCTGAGATCGCGCTCAAAAACCTGGGTGAGGTAGATGACTTAGTTAACGATGTTGTGCGACAATCCTTAGCCTTTCTGCCATCTCAGGATGCTCGTAAAGCTAACAGTTCAAACGTTCAAAGACGTGAGGATACGGTCAAAGAACTCACTCGCAAGGCTCAGCGAGAGGTGCGCCGTCTATTAGCCCGCAGTGGCAATCAGCAATTGTCTAGCTCTGGGGAAGCCATTGTCGACTACTACGTGCGTCAGTACTTGCAACCCGCCTTCGTCAAAAAACTAGCCCAAACTATCGTTGCCAATGAGCGACTGACCGATCAATTCCCGGTATATCTCAAGCGCATTACGCTGACCCCGTCGGGGCCACTGCCCTTTGCCGATAAAGAGTTGGATGTATTGACCCAAAGCAGTGGCCCCTACCCGCCCTTACTACACCCGGCCTTGCGTCAACTCGACCAGTCCATTAGCCTCACCCGTTATCTAGAGCTTCCTGGGCCCGGAGATTATGAGTTGGCATCCCAGGAATCTACCCAAGTAGTGGTTGAGTTCTATGTCAAGGTACCCCAAGGTTACGAACCAATCATTGGCGATGTGCTCGATCGTCTAGGAAGTCAAGATCGCAGGCGCATTGACTTTACGGTTAGCAGTACCGGCATTGGCGGTGCCCTATCCCACGTAATTAAGGTCATCAACAAGGCGCTGCTGCAAGACATTCCCTGTCTGAGAGAGTATTTCCCAATCGCCCACGATGTGACCTCAACCCAGGCCATTATTCGCGATAATGTGGCCTCGCCAGTATGGGCCCATAGCCTAGTTAAATTGTGCCGCCGACAGCTGGTAGGAGAAACCCTTAACGCTTGTCAAGACAACGAATTTAGCGATTACGAAAACTTTTCCTTTGCCGACCCAATTGGCCATGGCGACTACTGTGGGTTTGATTTTTTGCTGTCTCAAGCCCAGGCATCTTTGCAGGCACGCTTGCAGGCGATTCGCAGCGCTGGCATTCGGCCTGACAAGTATATTCAACAGCTGTGTCAACGAGTAGAGCGTTCCCAGGTAATGCAAGATGCCTGGACTTGCCTCCAGGGTTACCCCTTCTCATCCCTAGCTATGATCGGCATGATTGAGCAAAATCTGTTACCAATCGGCCCAGACGCAGAGGCTCAGCTTCAAAAAACCGATCCGTACATTTATTTTGATGCTTGTCTTTCCATAGTCGAAGCCCTATTGGATGAAGGCGTATATCGGCCTGTACGCCCCTATCTAAGGCGGTTGGAAATTTTAGATCGATTTGTTGAGCAGGGGCTAGAAAGTACCCGCCTAGAAACCGAGCCTTTTGAAGTATTCTCTGGAGCTCTGGTAATTCGTTATCTGCTCTGCTTAGCCAACTATTACTATATCTATGACACTAGCGATCGCGAGCCTCAGTATTTACCCCCGGGATGTCAAGCAGATGTCAATCGAGATATTTTGGTACAGCGCGCTTGGGAAACCCTAGACCAGGCCCAGCGTCACGCCAGCCTGCGCCTGAGAAAATATGTGGTGCTCAACGAGGTTTCTCAGGGCACGTTTCACCCTCACTACTTGCTGCTCAGCCGCATGGCTTTCTTGAGAACCAAGCTGCTACTGTTTTTCCCTAGGCGGGTACCCCGAGATGACGACTATCTGCCAACAGAAAGCTTTGTCGGGCGTCAACGAACGGATGCTTCCATTCACTGGGGGCGTGTATATATGGCAGAGAAGGCCAGACTTTATGCAGCCGCAGATGGCGATAGTGAAGTGTATGCCTGCTATGCAGCTATGCAAGCCTGGGTTTATCTAATTGCTGCCTACACCGAAGCTGGAAAGCTAAACTTAATCACTCAAACTAACGGCAATCGCTCCAGGCAGCTTGACCCAAACCAGTGTTTCGCTTGGGCTAGGCAACTGCGAAATCATGCCCTGATTACCTACGCAGAAACCGGACGACAATGTTACTACCAAATCAAAGAAAAGAGTGGCCTTCTCAAAAACAATCTGGATGAATTTGGTGCCTACTACATTGAAAAAATTCCGCCTATTTATGAAACCAGAGGACCTCAGTATAGCCAACTTGTACAGTCAGAAAAACAGCTGCTGGTTCTAGATATGTCGCTACTGGCGGTCAATCCCAAAGACCTGCCTAAGGTGTCACCCCATCATCCCACCCGCACTATTTATTTGTTTGGCACGAATGCCTGCCATTTGTTTTTTATTAGGGGTCTGTTTATGGTATGCAGTAACGTGGCTAGTGAATTTGATCCTGATGATGCTCCTTTGACAGAAATTGACTGGGAGGGCAAACTATTGCATGCTACCCGTTTACTGAACACAGCTTGGGCTATAGCTGAAGAAGGGGGAGTAATCGAAAAAGATAAACAGGATGATAAACGCACTTATCGCATTTCTCGTGCGTTTAATCTAGAGAAGCAGGTCGGCGCTTTTTCTTCCCCAGAAATTGACTCTATCCGCGACTTGTATCCTCGACGAATTAATGAAATTTCTGACCTGGGCAAAATTTTTGCAATTGCCTGCATGGTGTTAAGACTATCACTGGTGCAGGATAGCGATCGCACGGCTTTGGAAACAGACATTGACGCCCTTTTATCTAGCCTGCACAATGCCCATAGCCTGAAGAATTCATTGACCCAGAGAGCATTGCTTAAGCGCCAAAAACGCTACAACGGTCACCTTGAGAGCTACTTAGCGCAAGCGAAAAAATGCCTCCGAAACCATCAGCAACAAGCCTGCCAACCCAAAGCGATTTGGCAAAAGCGAGACGATCTGTTCTCGGAACTGTTTTCAACTTTGGGTGAAACGTGAGGGCTACCTGGGTCTAGTACGTAAGACCAAATCCGATTTGGGAAACTCTGATTCATAATCAGGAACCTCGTAGGGGCATAGCATGCTATGCCCCTACGAACCGGGGGTATTCAGGCAGGATTTGGTATAAGACCTAGTGCCAGGTTATACCAATTCAATTTGAGGATGCGCTTAATACAGCATCCGTGATGAACTCCCATCCAGCCACCGATTGTTAAGGGCTGGCTCTAAAGCTGGAATCGCTGAAACGACGCCGTCTCGTTGAGTAGCAGGGCAATAAGGCGACGGAGAAATACGGGTTTTGGCTTATCCCGAACTCAGGTTATTTTAGTTGTTAGGATGCCGTGGCTCGTTCTCGTTTGAGCAGCACCCCGGCTACAAAAATGCCAATTATCGCCAAAATCGCCATCGGATAAAACACATAGTTGTAGGTGCCAAATAAATCTCGAATTCGACCCGTTGCTAACGTGCCAACCAACGCCCCCGCGCCATAGGCCGTAAAGACAATGCCGTAGTTTTGAGCATACTGGTCAGGGTTAAAGAAACGCAGCGTGATCGTGGGAGCCATGGCTAGCCAACCGCCCAGACAGAACCAAAACAGGCAAAAGGCCATCAGATAGGTGGCAACCTGGCCAGGGCCAGCATTGATCATCAATACGCAGGCGATTAAAACCAAACCATAGGAGAAAATTGCCACATAGTGAGGCTTAACGCGATCGCTCAGCCAGCCAAATAGCGGTCGGCTCACGCCATTGAACAGCGCAAATAAGGAAACACTGCTAGCGGCCACGGTCGGACTAATCTCAATAATTTCTTGCCCGACGGAGCTGGAGATGCCGATCGCACTCAAGCCCACTAAGGAGCCGATCGCATAGCAAATCCACAGCCCATAAAACGATCGGCTCCTGACTAAGTTGCGCGGGTAGGCTGGGGCCGAGATTGACTTAGCGGCGGCGACATAGCGCTGCGGATGCCAATCCTTAGGCGGCAGCTTCATCGTCAGAGCAATGACTACAATAATCGCGGCAAACGCGATTCCCAAAATGCGTAGGGTGGGTCGCACGGAGTAGGTCGCGATCAGGTAATTAGCCAGGGGAGCGGTGACCAGGGGCGACAGCCCAAAGCCCACAATCGTCAGCCCCACCGCCAACCCTTTCTTGTCGGGAAACCAGCGCGATGCCACTACCATGGGCACACCGTAGGCAATACCAACGCCCGTGCCCGCCATCACCCCATAGGTGAAAACCAGGGTACTGACCTGGGTTGCAAAGCTAGAAAGAAGATAGCCCACCCCCACGACAATACCGCCGATCGCCGTGGTGGTGCGGGTACCAATCCGAGGCATGTAAAAGCCCGCGATCGGCATCAGCGCCGCATAGAAAACCAGTACAACGGTATAGGGCAACAGGCTTTGAGTCGCACTTATGCCCAGTTCGTTTTCTAAGGGAGTTCTAAAAATGCTCCAGGAATACACGCTGCCCAGGCAGAGCAGAACTGTCATACCCAGGGGAATCAGAAACCACCGGCCTTGCTCTGCCGGTCGCCCCAGGATGGTTATCTCTGGTCGATGAAGAGTCGTTAGATCCATAACCTCTACCGAGTCATCGCTGCTGTCGCTGGGTCATAGGCCGCTACGGGCACCTTGACGGCACCAACCCGCCAAATATCCTGGCAGTACTCGCGGATGGCGCGATCGCTCGAAAACCGACCCATGTTGGCCGCATTCCAGATCGACATGCCGGTCCAGTGTTCTGGGTCGCGGTAGGCTGCACTCACCTGGTCCTGACAGTCGATGTAAGCCTGATAGTCGGCCAGCAGCATAAATGGGTCGTGGTAGAGCAAGCCATCGATCAGGGGCCGAAACAGCTCAGGATTGTCGGGGGAAAAATGGCCCGACTGCACCCGGTCAATCACCGCCCGCAGGGTTTCATTTTCGGCATAAATGTCCCAGGGGTAGTAGCCCTCGGCCTTGAGCTTCGCCACCGCCTCGGTGCGCAGGCCAAACAGGAAAAAGTTGTCGGCACCCACGGCTTCCCGAATTTCGACATTGGCACCATCCAGCGTGCCAATGGTGAGGGCCCCGTTCATGGAAAACTTCATGTTGCCGGTGCCCGAGGCTTCCTTACCGGCGGTAGAAATTTGCTCTGAGAGGTCGGCGGCGGGGTAGACCCGCTGGCCAAAGCTGACGTTGTAGTCTGGCAAGAAGACGACCTTGAGGCGATCGCCCACGTCCGGGTCGTGGTTGACCACATCCCCCACCGCCGTAATGAACTTAATCATCAGCTTGGCCATGGCGTAGCCCGGCGCGGCTTTGCCCCCAAAGATAACGGTGCGGGGCTGCATATCGATGGCCGGGTTGGCCTTGATCCGGTTGTAGAGCGTGATGATGTGGAGCACGTTCAGGTGCTGGCGCTTGTACTCGTGAATGCGCTTCACCTGCACGTCAAACAGGGAGTCGGGGTTGACGACAATGCTGGTGCGCTGCTGAATGTGTGCCGCCAGATCCCGCTTATTGGCCAGCTTGATCTGCCGCCACTGCTGCCGAAAACCGGCGTCCTGGGCAACGTTTGTCAGATGGTGCAGGTCGTCGAGGTGGCGAATCCAGCGATCGCCAATGGTGCTGGTAATTAATTCGCTCAGGCGGGGATTGCTCTGCACCATCCAGCGACGGGGGGTAACGCCGTTGGTTTTGTTGTTGAACTTTTCGGGCGAGACGGCGTAGAAGTCTTTGAGGATGGTGGACTTGACCAGTTCGGTGTGGAGGGCGGCGACCCCGTTGATCGAGTGGCTGCCCACGCAGGCGAGGTTGGCCATGCGCACGTAGCGATCGCCGCTTTCGTCAATCAGCGACAGAGCCTCCAGCTGGGCCGGGCTGAGCGACCGCTGCCGCCCCTGCTCCAGGAAGTGATAGTTGATCTCCAGAATGATTTCCAGATGGCGCGGCAGCAGCTTGCCGAACAGCTCAATGGGCCATTTTTCTAGCGCTTCGGGCAGCAGGGTGTGGTTGGTAAAGGCAAAGGTACTCTGGGTGATGTGCCAGGCCGTATCCCAGTCCATCTGGTGGGTATCGATCAGCAGGCGCATCAGCTCCGCCACCCCGATCGCCGGGTGAGTGTCGTTGAGCTGGGCGGCAAACTTCTCGTGGAAGGTCTCCAGTCCCTGACCGCTGCTCAGGTGAATGCGGATCATGTCTTTAAGCGAGCAAGACACAAAGAAAAACTGCTGTTCAAGGCGCAGTTCCTTGCCCTGAACCATCTCATCGTTGGGATACAGCACCTTGGTCAAGTTTTCAGAGGCCACTTTCTGATCCACCGCCCCGTAGTAGTTGCCCCGGTTAAAGGCCTGAAAATCAAACGACTCGGGAGCCTCTGATTTCCACAGGCGCAGGGTGTTGGTGGTGTTGCCCTGGTAGCCCAAAATGGGCGTGTCGTAGGGGATGCCCTTGACGATCTGGGCGGGCACCCACCGCACCCGGTAGTGACCACGGCGATCGAGATAGGCTTCGGTATAGCCACCAAAGCCGACATTGACGGCAAAGTCGGGCCGGGCAATTTCCCACGGGTTGCCGTACTGTAGCCACTTGTCGGTAATTTCGACCTGCCAACCCTGGCGGATCTCCTGGTCAAAGATGCCAAATTCGTAGCGAATGCCGTAGCCGATCGCCGGAATCTCTAAGGTAGATAGAGAATCCATGTAGCAGGCGGCCAAGCGCCCCAGACCGCCGTTGCCCAATCCCGGCTCTTCTTCCTGCTCAATCAGCGCCTGCAGATCTAGGTTGGAGGCGGCTAGCGCCTGACGCACCGGTTCACGAATGCCCAGGTTGATCAGGTTGTTCTCCAGGTGGCGACCCAGAAGGAACTCCGCCGACAGGTAGCACACGACCCGCGCCGCTGGATCGCAGTAGGTGCGGTTGGACTGCAACCACCGGGGCATGAGGCGATCGCGCACCGTATAAGCCAAAGCCAGATAGAGATCATTTTGGGAGGCCGTCTCAGGAAGCTGTCCCTGCAGGTAGTAGAGATTGTCGGTAATTGCTCGCCGCAGGGTTTCAATATCTAAACCCGTGCGATCGTCTTCGATTTGAACCGGGTTGTGTGAGGGGGGTGTTGTAACCATGGGACTATTTTTTGAAGAGTACAAACGGATCGATCTAGCCCGGCCACTGCCAACCGGTAATTTCTTCTGAGTCCATGCCGTGGGTATGGGCATAGGCGACACATTCAATGATCTTGTTTTTCATCCGTTCCTTGACATAGGCGGCGGCTGAGCCCAGCTTGGGCACCCGGTCAATCACGTCGATCACCAGGTTGAAGCGATCGATCTGGTTGTTGATCGCCAGCTCCAGCGGGGTGTTGATGTTGCCCCGCTCTTTGTAGCCCCGCACGTGAATGCGCTCCTGGTTGGCACGGCGGTACACCAATTTGTGAATCAGCCAGGGGTAGCCGTGGAAGTTGAAGATCACCGGCTTGTCGGGGGTGAACAGAGAGTTGAAGTCCCAGTCGGATAACCCGTGGGGATGCTCTCCTGCCGACATCAGCTTGAACAGATCGACTACGTTGATGAACCGCACCTTGAGATAGGGAAACTCTTCCCGCAGAATCGCCGTCGCCGCCAGCGACTCGAGGGTGGGAATGTCGCCGCAGCAGGCCATCACCACGTCGGGAATGTCTAGCTCCGTGCCGCAGTCGTCGTTGCTGGCCCAGTCCCAAATGCCGATGCCCTTGGTGCAGTGCTTCACCGCCTCCTCCATCGACAGGTACTGGAGGTGCTTCTGCTTGTCGGCGACAATCACGTTGATGTAATCCACGCTGCGGAAGCAGTGGTCGGCCACCGACAGCAGACAGTTGGCATCGGGCGGAAAATAGACCCGCACCACGTCCGGGTTTTTGTTGGTGACCAGATCGACATAGCCCGGGTCCTGGTGGCTAAAGCCGTTGTGATCCTGCCGCCACACCAGGGACGACAGCAGAATATTGAGCGAAGACACCGATCGCCGCCAGGGCACATGGTTGCGGCAGACATCGAGCCACTTGGCGTGCTGATTAAACATCGAGCCCACCACGTGGGCAAAGGCCTCGTAGGTGTGGAACAGGCCGTGCCGCCCGGTGAGCAGATAGCCCTCCAGCCAGCCCTGGAGCGTATGCTCGCTGAGCATTTCCATCACCCGACCGTCCCGCGACAGCTGACTGCCATCGAGATCTTCGGGGTACAGGTCGGCCATCCAGACTTTTTTGGTCACCTCGTACACCGCCTGCAAGCGGTTAGAGGCGGTTTCATCTGGCCCCATCAGGCGGAAGTTGTCGGGGTTGTCCCGCATGATGTCTCGCATCAGGAAGCCCAGCACCTTGGTATTTTCAAACGTCACGGTGCCCGGTCGAGACATCTCGATCGCATAGTCCTGAAACGCGGGCATTTTCAAGGCTCGGCGCAGCAGCCCGCCGTTGGCGTGGGGGTTGGCCCCCATGCGGCGATCGCCCTCGGGAGCCAGCGCCTTCAGCTCGGGGATCAGCGTTCCATTTTCGTCAAACAGTTCTTCGGGTCGATAGCTGCGCATCCACTCTTCCAGCAGGCGCAGGTGCTCGGGGTTGCTGTGCATGCCGCCCATGGGTACCTGGTGGGCGCGCCAAAACCCTTCCACCTTGTGGCCATCGACCTCCTGGGGGCCAGTCCAGCCCTTGGGCGTGCGCAGCACAATCATCGGCCAGCGGGGCCGCTCGATATTGCCGCCAATACGCGCCTCTCGCTGCACGGCCTTAATGGCGAGCATGCACTCTTCCATGACCGCCGCCATCTTCCGGTGCATCTCCGCCGGGTCGCTGCCCTCGACGATGTAGGGGGTGTAGCCATAGCCCCGAAACAAATACTCCAGCTCCTCCACCGAGATGCGGGCCAGAATCGTGGGGTTGGCAATTTTGTAGCCGTTGAGATTCAAAATCGGCAGCACGGCCCCGTCCCGCGCCGGGTTGATGAACTTGTTCGAGTGCCAGGCCGCTGCCAGGGGGCCGGTCTCGGCTTCGCCATCGCCCACCACGCAGGTGACAATCAGCTCCGGGTTATCTAGCACGGCCCCGTAGGCGTGGGAAAGGCTGTAGCCCAGTTCACCGCCCTCATGGATAGAGCCGGGGGTCTCGGGGGTAACGTGGCTACCGATGTGGCCAGGGAACGAAAACTGCTTAAAGAAGCGGCCCATGCCCTCAAGGTCTTCGCTCTTGTCGGGATAGAGTTCAGAGTAGGTGCCTTCTAGATACACCGGCCCCAACACGCCGGGAGCCCCGTGCCCAGGCCCCGCCATGAAGATCATGTCCAGGCCATACTTTTTGATCAGCCGGTTGCAGTGAATGTAGGTGAAGCTCAGGGCCGGTGAGGCACCCCAGTGGCCCAGCAGGCGATGCTTGACGTGCTCGGGCCGCAGCGGCTGCTTGAGCAGGGGATTGTCGCGCAGATAAATCATCCCCACCGCCAGGTA
The DNA here is from genome assembly GCF_015207395.1 of Nodosilinea sp. LEGE 07088. Lineage (GTDB taxonomy): Bacteria > Cyanobacteriota > Cyanobacteriia > Phormidesmidales > Phormidesmidaceae > Nodosilinea. The sequence continues at coordinate 8,356 of NZ_JADEWX010000099.1, read as the reverse complement.
GTTGCAGGCCCGCCAGTAGGCGTCCATGCTGTGCACATCTGCCTCAGTCAGCGCTGATTGAGTAGCGATCGGTTGAGTAATTGCGTGAACCATGACGTATTATCTCCCTCAGAATGATGTGTCCTAGCCTGCACAGCACTCAGGCTGCATCGCAGATCTCCGCATGGCCGCAACAGACCAGCAGATTTACTAACTCGATATCTACCGGCTGAGGATCTAACCCTCATCCAAATGCCGAAATGGAGTGCTATCCGTGAGCAAACTACAGTTGCCAATCTTTTCGATCTGGACTTGGCAGCGCCAACTTGATAGGAACGTAAGTAATAGAACTCTTTTTCATTGTGTGAGAGATTAACGCGAAATACTGTTTTTGAAAATACGTTGGCGAATCTTAAGCTGACTGGAATTTTCAAAAATTGTACAGATTGAGCTTTTTAGAGAGTTAAGAATTTATTGGCTTAGGCTTAAATCCACTGGCATCGTTCAGCAAAGTAATTCAAGTCACTAAATAGGACTCTATTTGGTAAGATTAATAACCTAAAACTTCTCTCGGCGATCGTTTAGGGCAATAATATTAAAACTTCTAGCAAATCCACCATTTGTTTAATTAATGGAAACTGTAAGAAATTTCTATGCATTAACCCATGCCGCTATATACCTGGCTCCGTCCCTATGCTAGCGATCGCGACGACAACCTCAAGACCAAGCAGCGCGTCGCCCAAAAAATCAAAGCGTTGCGGGTGGCCCTAGAGGAGCACTCTGGCGCGGCAAAACTACGCCCCGGCAATCGTGCCCAGAGCACAACGACATGGGGGCTTCGGTGGCGAGCAGGCAGTAAATGCGCGGCGGAGTTGGCGGCATGGCAGGCGATCGGACTAGAGACTACGCTAGGCTGTCAGGCGTGATTGCCTTACACCAAAGCTACCCCATGGAAACACCGTCAACTTACACACCGCCAAAAGTCTGGCAATGGGATGCTGAGAATGGGGGCACCTGGGCCAAGATCAACCGGCCCATTGCCGGCCCCACCCACGACCAAGACCTGCCAGTGGGGCAGCATCCGCTGCAGCTCTACTCCCTGGCGACCCCCAATGGTCAAAAGGTCACGATCATGCTGGAAGAGCTTCTGGCTCTGGGTAAGTCTGAAGCTGAGTACGACGCCTACCCAATCAAAATTAACCAGGGCGACCAGTTTGGCAGTGGCTTTGTGGCCGTCAATCCCAACTCTAAGATTCCTGCCCTGGTAGATCAAAGCACTACCCCCCCGACCCGCGTATTCGAATCGGGGTCGATCCTGCTCTACCTGGCGGAAAAATTTGGCGCTTTTCTGCCCACCGAGCCAGCTCAGCGGGCAGAATGCCTATCCTGGTTATTTTGGCAGGTGGGCTCAGCGCCTTACCTGGGGGGTGGTTTCGGGCATTTCTACAGCTACGCCCCCACCAAAATTGAGTACTGCATCGATCGCTTCACCATGGAGACCAAGCGGCAGCTGGACGTGCTCGATCGCCAGCTAGCCGATCGGCCCTACATCTGCGGCGCGGCCTACACCATTGCCGACATCGCCATCTGGCCCTGGTACGGTGCGCTGGTCTTGAACCACCTCTACAATGCCGCCGAGTTTTTAAATGCCCAGTCTTATACCCAGGTAGTCAGATGGGCCGAGGCGATCGCAACCCGGCCAGCGGTACAGCGCGGACGCATGGTGAACCGCACCTGGGGGCCCCCCGAAGAGCAACTCCACGAGCGCCACGCCGCCAGCGATTTTGGGACCCAAACCCAAGATAAGCTAGAGGCAACGGCCGAATAGACCTCAGCCTCTATGCTTAACCAACGTGACGGCCGACATAGGCGGTAAATATACTAACGAAGGCCAGGGCCTGAACCCTGGCCTTCGCTATATCTACGAGCGCTGCTCCTCTAGCAATCGTAGTAGAGCGCCAGCTCGTAGGGGTGGGGCCGCAGGCGCATGGGGTTGACTTCGTTATCGAGCTTGTACTCGATCCAGTTGCTAATGAAGTCTTCGGTAAAGACGCCAGTGCTAGTCAAGAAGCTGTGGTCAGCTTCCAGGGCCTTGAGAGCATCCAGCAGTGAACCAGGGGTCGAAGGAATCTTCGCCAGCTCCTCGGGGCTGAGGTCGTAGATATCCACATCCAGCGGGTCGCCGGGGTCGATCTGGTTCTTGATGCCGTCGATACCGGCGCAGAGCATGGCCGCAAAGGCCAGGTAGGGGTTCGAGGTGGCATCGGGGCAGCGAAACTCTAGCCGCTTGGCCTTGGGGCTGTCGCCCGAGAGGGGAATGCGCACCGAGGCCGAGCGGTTGCCCTGGGAGTAAGCCAGGTTCACCGGCGCTTCAAAGCCTGGCACCAACCGCTTGTAGGAGTTGGTGGTGGGATTGGTCAGCGCCAGCAGGGCGGGAGCGTGCTTGAGAATGCCGCCGATGTAGTAGAGCGCGTTTTGGCTCAGGCCAGCGTACTTGTCACCTGCAAAGGTGGGTTCGCCGTTGTTCCAGATCGACTGGTGGGTGTGCATACCCGAGCCGTTGTCGTTAAACAGGGGCTTGGGCATAAAGGTGACGGTCTTGCCATACTTCTTGGCGACGTTTTTGATGCAGTACTTGTAGATCATCAGCCAGTCAGCCGCCTGAATCAGCTCGCCGAAGCGGATGCCCAGCTCGCACTGGCCGCCCGTAGCCACTTCGTGGTGGTGCTTCTCAATGGGCACGCCTAGCTTGGCCATGGTCAGCAGCATTTCGCTGCGCATGTCCTGGGAGGTGTCGGTGGGGGCGACGGGGAAGTAGCCCTCTTTGTAGCGGGGCTTATAGCCCAGGTTGCCGCCGGCTTCTTCTTTACCCGTATTCCAGCGGCCTTCGACGCTGTCGACGTAGTAGTAGGCCGAGTGCTCGTTTTGGTCGAAGCGCACGTCGTCGAAGATGAAGAACTCGGCCTCGGGGCCAAAGAAGGCGGCGTCACCTAAACCAGTGGTCTTGAGGTAGGCAATCGCCTTGGTGGCGATCGCCCGGGGGCAGCGAGAGTAGAGTTCGCCAGTGCGGGGCTCTTTGATGGTGCAAATCATGCTCAGCGTGGGCTCGGCCATGAAAGGGTCGAGCCAGGCACTGTCGGGGTCGGGCACCATCATCATGTCAGACTCGTTGATGGCCTTCCAGCCACGAATGCTGGAGCCGTCGAAGGCCACCCCATCGGTAAAGCTGCTCTCGTCAATCTGGCTCTTGTGCACGGTGAGGTGCTGCCAGATACCCGGCATATCAATAAACTTCAGGTCAATTAACTCAATGCCTTCATCCTCAATTTTCTTCAGGATGTCTGCTGGGGTTGCCATGAACTACTCCTTAGCCTCGATTAGCGTTCAATCTGCGGAAAAACCGACGTCGGTTCCGTTGGTGGCTGTTCCTCACGGGATAGCTGTTCCTCACGGGGAGGAGCCAGACATGCCAAAACCCATGCCGCTGATACGACATAGGTAAGCCAATACCGCTGGTTTTACAGGCATCAACGTATCTGCATAATCCTAGGAAGAGGGCATAGCCTGTTTTGTATCACCCACTACTTTTCGTCAGAGAAAGCCAACAAAAGAGCCATAACAGTCCATGATGTTTTGTAACGATTCACTCATGAAGTCCTGGCTCTGACGGGGCGTTGCAGCTTAGGGGGCTAACCCCCGTGGTATTCTTCTGGGAGGATAAAACCTGGTTTTTGCAGGGGTTAGAGCCTCAGGCCAGGGGTGGGTAATACACCACCATCTTTTTATGAAATGCTGTTTGCCAAGTGAGAGTTGGGAGAAACCATTTATGCGGGACGCTGTCACCACGCTCATCAGAACCTATGACAACACCGGGCGCTATCTCGATAGCAGCGCCCTCGATTCGATTAAGTCGTATTTTGATAGCGGCTTCGATCGCATTCAGGCAGCAGCTGTCATCAGCGCCAATGCAGCTGGCATTGTCAAAGAAGCGGGCGTCACTCTGTTTGAGCAGGTGCCGGAGCTGATTCGCCCCGGCGGCAATGCCTACACCACCCGCCGCTACGCCGCCTGCCTCCGCGATATGGACTACTACCTGCGCTACGGTAGCTATGCCCTGGTGGCGGGCAACCCCGATGTGCTCGACGAGCGGGTGCTCACCGGCCTGCGCGAGACCTACAACTCCCTGGGCGTGCCCATTGGGCCGACGGTCATGGGGATTGAAATCATGAAGGGTATCATCAGGGCCAAAGTTCAGGAAGCGGGTGTTGCGGATCCGGCTGTGGTTGATTATCCCTTCGACTACATGATGCGATCGCTGAGCGAGCTGAGCATCTAAGGCAGATTTGGGGAGGGTCAGCCGCGTTGTTGCTAGGGCTCTTTCCCGATGACGGTTACTTCCCTAGCCTTAGGTCTAGACTTTGGCACCTCTGGGGTGCGTGCCGCTGTGGTCAATCCGCAGCGGCATTTATGTTGGCAGCACCGAGCGAGCTACCCCGACCTCCCGGCTCCAGATTGCTGGCAGCAGGCCTTATTTAGCCTATTAGAGGCGCTGCCCCAGGATATTCGCCCGCAGGTGGGCCGTATTGCCATTGACGGCACGTCGGCTACGGTGGTGTTGTGTGATGCCTTGGGCGAGGCGATCGCGCCGCCGCTGTTCTATAACCATCCCTGCCCCGACTCGCTCACCACCGTCAAAGCCCTAGCCCCTATCCATAGCCCTGCGGCCAGCGCCACCTCTAGTCTGGCTAAGCTGGTGTGGTGGCACCAGGCGTTACCCGCTGAAACCTGGCGACGGGCCAGGTACCTGCTGCATCAGGCCGACTGGGTGAGCGCTCAGCTCCATGGCCAATGGGGGGTGAGTGACTACCACAACAGCCTTAAGCTCGGCTACGACGTGGGCCGTTTGGGCTATCCCAGCTGGATGCTGGGCCAGCCCTGGAGCCCTGTGCTACCTCGGGTGGTTGCGCCCGGAGCACCGGTTGGGCCAGTCATGGCGTCAGTAGCTCAGCGGTTTGGCCTGGCACCCCAGTGCCAGGTGGTCGCCGGTACCACCGACAGCATTGCCGCATTTTTGGCCAGTGGCGCTACCGACCCTGGGGATGGGGTCACGTCGCTGGGGTCAACCCTGGTGATTAAGCTGCTGAGTGACCAGCGCATTGAGGCTGGAGAGTATGGGATTTACAGCCACCGATTGGGTTTCCAGTGGCTGGTGGGGGGCGCTTCAAACAGTGGCGGTGCCGTGCTTGAAAAATTTTTTACCCGAGAGGCGCTAATCGCGCTGAGCCAACAGATTAACCCCGTCGAGGCTACGCCGCTCGATTACTATCCCCTGGTTTCACCAGGAGAGCGATTCCCCATTAACGACCCTGGGTTAGCTCCCCGCTTGACCCCTCGCCCCGACGACGATGTCGCCTTTCTCCATGGCCTGTTGATGGGCATTGCCCGAATTGAACAGCGGGGCTACGAACTCTTGGCCCAGCTAGGGGCTTCACCACTGCGACAAATCTACACAGCAGGGGGCGGAGCCGCTAACGAGACTTGGCGGCAGTTGCGGGCCAGCCTTATGTCTGTACCTATTAAAAACGCCGCCTCCGTTGAGGCGGCGGTGGGGAGCGCCTATCTAGCACTGCCCTGACTCGATATCGAGCTATAGATCGAACTGGTTGCCCCGGCGATATTGCATATAGGCCGCTACGAACAGCCCCGCTAGAGTGACCGGAATAAGCCCTAGAACAATGCCACTGAGTAACGGCTCAACCACAATCAGACTCCTTATCTCAACACATCAACACAAAAGATATTGCTCTAACCATAGCATTAATCGCGGCCCCAGGCCGGGGGTTACAGCCCTTGGCTGGGGCAAAGAGCTGTCGTGGCGGTGTTCTCTGGTGCGCTAAACCGTGGCTGCCTGGCCAACCAAATGTTAAGAAATCAGGACACTACAACAATATTCTGGTTTGAAATACTGGCCTTAATCGGCAGAGGAATGGCATTGTATACAATTTTTAAAGGCACTGTATACAATCTTTAGGAGCCAGGGTTCTCAGCGCTACCAGCTATGGTCTAAGTCGTCTCTAAGTAACGGTTAAGGAGAGCGGATTGGCGGTGACTCTGAGGCCAGGGGCGATCGCGTATTCCCCTGGTTCAGGCTGCTTTCGGGGCATGAGAGCAAACCTTGGATGACCACCTATCCTAAGCGTTGATATCCGCTTTGTGGATTAATTGAGCGAGGTTCGGAAATTGTATACAGCCCCCTAGGTGGCTTTGGGCGATGGCTTGGGGTATTGCTGTTTGGGTGGCTTCTAATGTTATTGTGTGAATCCTTACACGACTTTACCAAGAGAGCGTCTCTGGAGATTTTCTCGGTGTCGGCACGGTTGTTAACGTCATTTTGGTGGCTCTAACACTGTTTAAAAAGTGCCATCGAAATGCTGAGCTTTCTCAATTTGACGGGCTATTGCAAGGTTGTGACTCTTTAGAACTTAGGAACGATTTCATGCTGACTTACCTTCATCAACTCACCAGTCGGGCTCTCAAGGCCATGGCGGCTGGTGTTTTGGTATTCACCCTGGTTTTTGTGAGCTTGCCGGGGGCCTCTTCCCAAGCCCAGGCCGCGACGAAGGGCACCCTGACCGAAACTATGGATCTTGAGATGACTGAGGCGGCGCAGGAGTTTGTGGAGTCAATTCTCGACGAGTATGCCGATGTGCTCGAAGATTCCTTTAGTGCTGCACTAAAGCCCCTCAAGTCGGTGACCAAAGACCTGACCAAGCAGTTAAGCAAGGCCGCGAAGTCTCCCACCCCCGAAGGCACGTTAGATCCTATGGTTGAAAGCGCTACCACGACATTAGACGCTGCGGCTACGGCCTTTGATACCCTCGTGGCCGACACCGCTCAGTTTAAGACCACATTGGCTGCCGCCCCCGACCAGCTGAAGGTGGCTCTCGATACCCAGTTAGGTGCCAAATTCGACGACCTGCAACAGGCATTTGATGCGGTCTCGGGGGCGATCGCTACCCTGTCCAGCGATACCGCTGAGCTCGGTGCCGCTGACCCCGCCGAGGCTATGACCAGCCTCACCGAGCATTCCACCCTGCTGACCGAAGCCATTGAGTCAGCTAAAACAGCCATTTCTGCCTTTGGCGATTAGGTCGAGCCTGGAGCCCTAGGGATCCCTCGGGTTGGGCTGAATCAAACGGCAAAAGCCTACGTTGCCATCCCTAGTACCGGGGATGGCGTTTTTTTATTACTTGGCCTCTATCCTGACTGAGGGCCTGACTGGGAGCAGGAGGATTGCTCTGGGATTTTGGCTGGGCGTGATGTTTCTTCTCGGCAGTATCTTTGCATTAAACCTGCTCATGCCAGGTACACAGGCTGTGTTTGGTATCTATTTTTACGGTTTGCTAACATAGATGTATTCCACACAGGAGGTTTTGTTATGGCCACTCAAGCGTCTAAAGCCTGGACCACTGACCAACTAATTCAAATGAGTAATGCCCTGGGTAATGGTTATCTGCCCAGCCTCAAAGCGGCTGGAATGGCCACTGGCGATCGCTGGACTGTCCAACGCCACATCCAGGCTTCTGCCATGCGCGCTCGGGCCTATCTGTAGGTCGATGGCGAAGCATCGGCACAACCTGTCGCACCAGCGCGATGGCGTGACAGGTGATGACAGACCGGCCCCTCTTTATCCCAGTAGTGGAGAAGAGGGGCTTTTTAGGCGCATTGTTGACGATATTGACGGCAGGTGGTTACGAGAGCCTGGGCAACCTCGGGGCAGCCGCCCCAGTGCAGGTGCAGGTAAGAGGCCTGAATCTGGTTCAGGCTCCAGCCTTCGGTGGCGTGGGGGTGGGCGGCCCCGTAGCGCGTGAACTGGTAGAGGGGGTGGGCTGGCTGGGTATCTATCTGGGAGCGATGGAACTCATGGCCCCACAGGGTTTGCCCCGGTGAGAGTAGCAGACTGGGCTGCTGGGCGATCGCCTGTCGGTAGCCCAGGGTGAGTCGCCCGGTCATGCGTACGGTGGTGGGTAAGGCGCCCACCATCGGCCAAGATTTTTCGTCAAGATCGATCAGGGTAGTGGCCAGATACATCAGTCCGCCACACTCGGCGTAGGCGGGCAAGCCCTGGTGCAAAAGGGTTTTAAGTTGGGTTAAACATTCTCGATTATCGGCTAGCGCCGCTGCAAACATCTCGGGAAAACCGCCGCCGAAGTAGAGGCCGTCGATGGCGGTGGGAAGGTGTTCATCTGTTAGGGGGCTCCACGGGACGAGCTCAGCGCCTAGGGCCGTGAGAATGTCGAGGTTGTCGGGGTAGTAGAAGCTGAAGGCGGGGTCTTGGGCGATGGCGAGGCGGGGACTTGAGAGATGGGGAGATGGG
>NZ_JADEWX010000346.1 GCF_015207395.1 Nodosilinea sp. LEGE 07088 | reverse complement strand
TTCATTTCAAATCGTTTATTTAAGTCGATTGAAGATCTTGAAGCCCTTATCAACAAACTTCTCAATGAGGGGGATTTAGTTATAAATTGGCATCGCAAGGTGAAAAATAAGGGAAATTCGATTAATGCAATTTAGATGCGTAACAGCTTACAGCCTAGGGGTAATGCTGGCTAGACAAAGTCACTTTGAGGAAGCAGCGGCGGCCTTTCAAGAAGCCATTCTCCTCGGCATTCCTATACCTTAAAGGGGTACGCAGGCGATGGCTAAAGCTTTAAATTGCTGGCAGAAGGATATAGCATCAGCGATTGAACAGAAATTTCCGAAAGTGGCGAGCAATGGCCTCCAGTTCTCGTCTCTCAAGCATGCCAATTGCCTGGTCCAAGGCAATTTCTCTGCCTGACCTTGTTAAAAAGCAAAGTTGAAACCGTACATGTGTATATCCGTATCCTATGTAGTGTGAGTCCAAAAACCTTACTTCTACTGTTCTAATTTCGTGGAGCGGCAATTCAAAAAATTCTGATTGCCCCAAACCTTTAAACTCTATAGTTGCTTGGTTAGAGCCTTTATTTAATGTATACACAGTGACTATTCTCTTATTTGACAGAAAACGTCGAAGTGCAAGCCAAAGAAGCCAGACTGTTGTAGGCAAAAAGAGACAAATCCACCATCCAATGCCAACGCTAGTGCTGAATTCCCACAATAAGCCTCCTACTATCAACAGGCAACCAAACATCACAAAACCAGTCCCAACCAAAAACTCTGCTTTAGTTCCTCTTTGAAGAATTAAGGCTTGCTCGCTTTTTGTCAAAATCTTCATCGCCGCTCCCTTTTTAAAAATGCCGCCAATTTAATCGTTTTTTCGATTTTTCTGATGACCATAATTTCAGGCAAAAAGAAGAGCTGAGATGATTTACATAGACTTACAGTGCTTCAAATTTAATCCAACAGATAAGCTTTGACCGTCACTATGATTTTCAGTCATCACCGCCAGTTAAGCTATAACCGGTGAGAAATTGTCAAAGGGAAAACTTGGTCTAATATCCTTGCACCAACGCTCTAGACAATGATTCAATTCATGCCCCAACGCGAAATAGCTAATAGCTTAAGGTTTGCTTTCAAAATCCAACCCTAACGGTTGGTTAGGTGCTCTTCGAAGCCTGAGCACTTGGAAAAGCTCAGTGGTTTGAACGTCTACCTCGGTTTTTAGAGCCGCCCGGCGTAGGCAGTCATCGGTTCTTTGATAAAGCGAATATACAGGTGCTTGAAGGTCGACTTCACCACCCGAGGCATGCCAAAGTCGATGGGCATCAGTTCCGCAGGCAGTTGCCAATCGGTCACCCGCAGCTCGTGGGGGGTGGACAGGGGGAATGCGATCTCCTCCCAAGCGGGGCAAACCCCCAGCCGCATCGACTGAGCCACAGTGGGCACCGCGAGGGGATCAACTCTCAGCACCGCCACCATCGCCCGGTCGAGGGCAAACACATTACCGGAGGCACCTAGAACGCCTAAATTCCTGGGTTCGCCATTGCTGGGGCCATTGCCCTCGTGACCGACAATGCCATCGACGATGGTTAACGCCGGGTCGATCAGCCGGGCGGTTTCGACCAGCATGGTGCCAAACCGCTGGACGTCTTTACCTGCCTCCATGTGCCACCAGGCCTTCATTTTGCCGGGTACGCAGCCAAACAAATTCTTCACCCCCAGGGTGAGGGTGAGCTGCACGTGGGACTTGACTTTGGGGAGGTTAATCACCACGTCGGCTGCCATCGCTTCTCTAGAAAGACGCAGATGGTCAAATTCGGCATTATCGCTGGGATAGCGCTGGCCGTGGAGCTCGACAATAGGCAAGCTGAGTTCTTGAGCCAGGGGGAGCAGACCATTGGCCTTAGCCACGCCCCGGGCGCTGCCGAAGGCAGGACTATCGCCCAAAAATGGCTTGCCGCCCACGGCATGAACCTGCTGGGCGACGGCGTAGACAAGCTCGGGGCGAGTGGTGCATGCTTTGGTTGGGCGCGCGCCGGTCAATAGGTTGGGCTTGAGTAAGACGCGATCGCCCGGTTTGACAAAGGCCGCCATGCCTCCCAGGGGTGCCAGTACCTCGGTGAGCGATCGCGCCAGTTCGGCCCTATGGTAAGACTGGGCGCGTATTAGGCTGACGGGTACGGCCATGGCGAGGTTCTCCGGCAAGGGGTCTGTCTGGAGGATAGCCCGAATGGGGAGCTGGGGGGAATAGGAAGCTAGGGGGAGG
>NZ_JADEWX010000098.1 GCF_015207395.1 Nodosilinea sp. LEGE 07088 | reverse complement strand
GCCCCGCCCCCCGAGCCTCAGCCAGAGGCCCAAGCGGCGCCGCATTCCCTGGCTCTAGACTTTGCTGTAGAAGCTTCTCCAGCGGTAATGGTGGCGCGCGAGGCCAAAGCGGCCGCCCTAGCCGCAGCCTTGGTACCAGCCGACCCACTGGCGAGCTTATTTGAAGGCGATACCAACTCTTTGGTAGCTTGGGCCGTGGGCAGCGCCGAGGGCACCCGCACCCCCAACGGGGCTTTCAATCCTGCTTATAATGGCCACACCGACCCGGGCAATCGGGTGTGGAACATGGGCACGTTCTCTTACCAACACGGGGCAAAAACCCCCGAGGAGGCCGACCAAAAGCAGCTGGCCCGGCTCAAAAATCAGGCCGATGTGCTACGCGACCGGGCGCTCAAGCACGGTCTTAACCTCACCCTCGAAGAGACCCTCAATGGTCTAGATTTAGCCAACCAATCACCCCTCGCCTCCATTGGCCGAGTGGGCTACATTGAGCGCTTGGTAGAGGCCAAAGCCAATGGCTATGAGGGCTATGAAGCCATTCTAGTGGCCCGTACTCGCGCCTACATCAATCCTAGAACCGGTGGCTGGAATGCTCCTGGGCTAGGCAATACTGAACTCAGCATTCGCCGTGACCAGAAACGACGGGCTGACGCCGTAGCCAAAGCGATCGCCGCCTACGAGGCCAAAGATCCTGACCTGCTACCCCAGACCTGGACTCTAGTGCCTCCCAAACCTGACCCCGCTAGTCTGATCGCCTTGGCCCAGCCCGAGGTTGAGCCCGTAGACGAAATTCTGCAGATGTGGACTTCCCCCAGCGACCCAGTGGCACCGGCAGAACCAGTAGCTGCTGAGCCAGCAGAAACAACACCATCTGCAGACTCGGTGGCGCTAGCAGCCAGCGACGATCCCTTAGCCGCGCTGTGGCAAATTACCACCCATACAGTGTCTCAGTTGCGCCCTAGTCCCGAGTTGCCCTCCGACCATCCTCAATCACCCCAGGCTGCCGCTCTCTTTGGGGGTTGGCTCAATGGTGAGCAGGCCTCGGAAGCCTCTAACCCTGAGACTGATTCACGTCAGCCCACGGCTGCCGAAACCCCTGAAGAACCCCAAATGGCCGCTTTCTTTGGGGGGTGGCTCAATGGTGAGCAGGCCTTAGAAGAAACCAGCACTCAGCCCCCTCAAGAGCCTTCTCCGGCCTCCCCGGTGGTTGCAACAGTGCCTGAGGAGCAATCTGTAGCCCCTAGCGATGCAGCGGCAGAGGAGCCAGCCATGGTGGCCGATGCATCGGATGCAGCCGCGTCACAAACCCGAGCTGGCGATACGCCGCCGACCTGGGCTGCGACCCGAGAGGCTAATCAAGCCTCCTCACTACCGATGGAAGGGGCTGCCAACCCAGAGCCTCTATTTCCTGGCGCAGTGCCCGAAAGCGCTGTTTACACACCCATGGCTACCAGCCCAGAAGCGGCCGATCTACCCGTAGAAACCTCCCCTCCTGAGGCAGCGTTGCCCGCGCTTGACCTGCCCGCGCCCCCGGTCGAGGCGGTGACTTCAGACGCCGAAAACCTAGGCGCAGAACTGCCGATCGCTGTTGTAGAACCCCCGGCTGTAGATGACCTAGCTGCGAGTGCCGCTGCTGAACAAAATCCTGAAACCCCTGTCCCATCAGCCACAGAGCCTGCTTCTGGTGGGCTAGATGCTCCCATGGATGCTGATGTTCTCAACTTTGAATCGGTTGATGTAGATGCCATGGAGCAACCAAAGGCTTTAGACGTTATCGAACCCTCGGAGCAAGTGGACTACAAACGTTCTAGCGCTGAGGGGGTTGCCCTGTAGAAGGGTCGTCGATGCCCAAATTGTTTACCGATGTGCGACCCCCCAGACTAGACAATTACCAATAGCCATGAGTAGCTAATGAACCCAACTATTGGCCGATCGATGGCGCTCTCAGTACGGGTAAGGCCGCAATGGGTGCATTGCCCTCTGGCTCTGCGATGAATACGTCGCCAAGGCGAGCAGTCAGCCGCTGGATTGTGGCATCGTAAATCTGGGTCAGCATCTTGGGGTAAAAGCCAAAGCCAATGATCGGCACCAGCAGGCAAGCGATGATAAACACCTCACGGGGCTCGGCATCGGCCAGTACTTCGTGCTCGATCAGCTCTTTGTTTTCGGGGCCGTAGAAAATTTCCCGCAGCATTGACAGCAGATAAATCGGCGTGAGAATCACCCCGATCGCCATAAAGATGACGGTCACCAGCCTAAAGGTAAAGCTGTAGGCGTCACTGGTGGCAAAGCCCACAAAGACCATCAGCTCAGCCACAAAGCCGCTCATGCCCGGCAGTGCCAGGGACGCCAGCGAGCAGGTGGTGAACATGGCAAAAATCTTGGGCATCTTTTTGCCGACGCCGCCCATCTCATCCAAAATGAGGGTGTGGGTGCGATCGTAGGTAGCCCCTACCAAAAAGAATAGGCTGGCCCCAATTAACCCGTGGGAGATCATTTGCAGCACCGCGCCGCTCAGCCCCAGGTTAGTGAAGGAGGCAATACCAATCAGCACAAACCCCATGTGGGAAATCGACGAATAGGCGATCTTGCGCTTGAGGTTGCGTTGGGCAAAGGATGTCAGCGCTGCGTAGACAATATTGATGCAGCCCAAAATCACCAGGATCGGGGCGAAGTAGGTGTGGGCATCGGGTAGCATGCCCAGATTCATGCGAATTAGAGCGTAGCCCCCCATCTTCAGCAAGATACCTGCCAGCAGCATATGTACCGGGGCCGTGGCCTCGCCGTGGGCATCGGGCAGCCAGGTGTGCAGCGGAATAATCGGTAGCTTCACGGCGTAGGCGATCAAAAAGGCACCGTAGAGCAGCAGCTGTAGCCGCAGCGGGTAGACCTTCTCCGCTAGGGCCGTCATGTCAAAGGTGATGGTGTCGCCGTAGAAGGCCATCGCCAGCGCCGCCACCAGAATGAACAGCGAACCGCCCGCCGTGTAGAGAATGAACTTGGTCGCCGCGTAGAGGCGCTTTTTGCCGCCCCAAATTGACAGCAGCAGGTACACCGGGATCAGCTCTAGCTCCCAAAACAGAAAGAACAGCAGCATGTCCTGCACGGCAAAGACGCCGATTTGGCCGCTGTACATAGCTAACAGCAAAAAGTAGAAGAACTTGGGCTTGAGGGTTACAGGCCAGGCTGCCAGAGCCGCCAGGGTGGTGATAAAGCCCGTGAGCAGCACCAGAGGCATAGATAGGCCATCGACCCCTACCGACCACTTGAGGTCGAGCTGGGGTACCCAGGTATAGCTTTCAACCAGTTGAAGCCCGGGCTGGCTAAAGTCGTAGCTGAGGTAAAAGGCAGCCACGATCAGTACGAAGTCGATCAGGCCGACCGAGAGAGCATACCAACGAACTGTTTTGCCATTGTCGTCAGGCAAAAAGGGAATCGCAACGCAGGCCACTAGCGGCAGCAGCGTAACGGTAGTTAACCAGGGAAAAGTCGCGAGGTCCATAAAGCTGTTTCTCGTCGCGGTATCTAGGAGGGGCAAGAGCGCTTAGCGATGACTCTAAGCCGAAGAAAGTGAATTTTGGAGAGGATCGAAACAGTTTTTACAGCAAAGCAAGAAACTCTTAAGAGCCAGGGTTGTCTGCGATCGCAGACAACCCTGGCTCTTAGGTCACGCCCGACAACAGCACTAGGCCCAGCACAGCGCCAAACACAATGAGGGCATAGAACTGGGCCCGGCCATTCTCAAGGTACTTCAGCCCTTCCCCAGTCACCAGGGTAACGAGACCGGCTAGGTTGACCAGGCCATCGACGATGCGAATGTCGACTTCAAGCACCTGCTTGGCCAGTTTGCGGCTGCCCTGGACGAAGACGACGTCATAAATGTCGTCGATGTACCACTTATTGAGTGACAGGTTGTACAGCGGCTTAATCTTGGCTGCGATCGCACCCGCATCGATCACCTTCGTACGGTACATCAGCACCGAGAGCATGATACCGGCCACGGCGATCGCCACCGAGCTGCCGGCCATCAGCACAAACTCACTCCAGTCGAAGGCCGCAGCGGCCTCTAACACCTCTTCTACCTCGCCGGGAGGATGAATAAAGGCCTCAAAGTAGTTGGCAAAGGGCGTGCCCAGTAGACCTACCAACATCGAAGGCACCGCCAGCGCCATCAATGGAAAGGTCATCGACAGCGGTGACTCGTGGGGTTCATGGTCGTGGTCATGGTCATCGTGGTCGTCAGGGGGGGCATCTAGAGTCAGCTCCTGGGGGTTCATCGCTCCCGGCCCAAGGGACATGCCCATGCTCTGAAGTTGTGCCCGCTTGAGATCGTTGCGAATGCCTTCGTCGTTACCCCTAAAGCTGCCTTCAAAGGTGGAGAAGTACATGCGGAACATGTAAAAGGCGGTGATGCCCGCCGTTACCCAGCCCACGGCCCACAACACTGGACTGACTGCAAAGGTAGAGCCCAGGATTTCATCTTTTGACCAGAAACCGGCAAAGGGCGGAATGCCGCAAATAGCTAGGGTGCCAATTAGGAAGGTATAGGCTGTCACCGGCATGTACTTGCGTAGGCCGCCCATCAGACGCATATCCTGGGCCAATATCGGGTCGTGGCCCACCACCGATTCCATGCCGTGGATGACCGAACCAGAACCCAAAAATAGCATCGCCTTGAAATAGGCGTGGGTCATCAGGTGAAACAGACCCGCGCTATAGGCTCCCACGCCCATGGCCATGACCATGTAGCCCAGCTGCGACATGGTCGAAAAGGCTAGCCCCTTCTTGATGTCGTTTTGGGTAATGGCGATGGTGGCCCCCATGAAGGCGGTAAACGCCCCGGTGTAGGCAATTACGGTCATGACCGTTGGGATATGCTCAAACACCGGGTACATGCGGGCGACCAAAAAGACCCCCGCCGCCACCATTGTCGCGGCGTGAATCAGCGCCGAAATCGGGGTAGGGCCTTCCATGGCGTCGGGCAGCCACACGTGGAGGGGAAACTGGGCTGACTTAGCTACTGGGCCGAGGAACACCAAAATGGCAAAGATGGCGGCAACACTGGCGGGCAAGCTACCGATATTGACCAGGTCGGTGAGCCGTTCGCCCATGATCTCAAAGTCAAAGCTGCCGGTGGCCCAGAATAGACCCAAAATGCCCAACAGCAGGCCAAAGTCGCCCACCCGGTTAGTGACAAACGCCTTCTGGCAGGCATCGGCGGCGGGCTTGCGGTTGTACCAAAAGCCAATCAGCAGGTACGAGCACATGCCCACCAGCTCCCAAAACACGTAGACCTGGAGCAGGTTGGGGCTAATCACCAGGCCCAGCATGGAGGAACTAAACAGGCTGAGATAGGCGTAGAACCTAACATAGCCTGGGTCGTGGGCCATGTAACCGTCGGTGTAGATCATCACCAAGAAGGCGACGGTGGTGACCACCACCAGCATCAGCGCGACCAGATGGTCGATGGTGTAGCCCATCTCGATGCGAAAGTCGCCCGCTGAGGCCCATTCAAACATAGCTGTGTAGGGAGCGTGTCCCTGCCACTGGCTCCAAAAAATTGCAAAGGAAAAGACCATCGCTGCCCCGATCAGGGAAACGATGAAAACCGACACCAGCTGTCGTAGTTTGCTGGTGGCTTCGCCGTAGGAAATCAGGCCAATGCCCACGACGGCGGCTCCGAGGAGCGGCAGCAGTGGGATCAGCCAGGCGTATTGATAAAGGGTGTCTACAGAATCCATTTCGACTGCCTACTCCAAGAGCTTGGGTGAGTTGGCAAAAAACCGCTTACATTCTGACATACCCTTCACCAAGGAAAAGTCGGCTTGGTAGCAAAGTGGAGACAGATTGGGCGCGATCGCACCCCCATACTCCCTCTTTTGGCTAGCCAGTAGCTGTGTCAAGCAGTTTATAAGCCTTGCCCCAGGCCCATTCTGGAGATCTGTCGTCGAGGTGGGCTGTTTCTTAAGAAAAATGTCCAATTCCTTGAGCAAATACTTTTAGGTGAGCCAAAGAGGTGAGCCAAAGCTGACGGATAAGCCATAATTGAGCTGCCTCGATATCTCCATAAAACCTGTCGGTATGAGGATGTCTTCAGCGTCCAATCCCGAGGTCGTTAACGGTTGACGTTGCTTGGGCCTCGGGCATAGACCGTATTAGTGCGATGAAATTTTGGCTGGTTTGCGTTGTATTGCTATTTTTTGGCTCCGAAGCCACCCAGTGGCTGGGGCAAATGCCCTGGCTCAGCGGCGTTGAGCTATCGCTGCCCATGACCATTTTTGGCGGGATTGGTCTGGCGATCGCTTCTAACTATGCCGTGCTGTCTGGCCGCCGCCAGCCGGGTCTAGAAACACTGCTGAGCCGAGAGCCCTCAGAGGCGATCGCGCCTCAGGCCGTCCCCCCATCTTCCCAGGCTGGGGACGGTCTACCGACAGATCCGTTGGTGAGTTCATCGGCGAAACCCGGTGCGATCGCCAGCAAAGGCGGGTCGATTTCCTTTGAAATTAAGCAACAACCATCAGGCCGATAGGGGGATCAAAACATCGCAGCGATTGGAGATTCGTGCGTTTGCCTCTTGACCGCCTGAGCTCCCCCGCTCCCCTACTTTCCCACCTGGCGCTTCAGTTCCTCCAGCTCCTGCTCGGTTTCCCAGCGCTGAAACGACTCTTCAACCGGATCCATAGGGTCTTTGCCAAAGCCATCAAAGGGTGGCTGGGCCCAGCCCGTATCCCAGCTGGTGGAAGCGCGCTGAGCGGTGCGCTGGGCCTGGGTTGCGGCAATTTTTGTCTTGAGTTCGCGGCGGCGATCGTGAATCTCTTTTTGGAGGGTGCGGGTTTGCTCAATTTGCTCTTTGATGCCTTTCATCTGGCCCCAGTACTGGTTGCCCTGGCGCAGCAGGGCCGCCTCGCGCTCTTCGGCAGCCTGAGCTAAATCTAGACGGTTGGCGGCCTGGGCTTTTGTGATTCGCCCATGCCAGCGCTGAATGTCTTGGGCCGTGGCGAGAATGCTATCTTCGAGCTGCTTTTCGCGGCGCTTGAGGTCTCCCAGCAGGCGAATGGCGTCTTGCTCTTGGCCCCGCAGCTGATCTTCTAACCCCCACAGCTCTAGATGGGGGTTGGCTTTGAGAAATTCATCAAGCCGAGTTTCAAGAAACCGACTCAGGTCTTCAAATAAGCCCATGGATGTGCTCCTGCCGCAACGCCTGCCTTTCAGAATAGCGGTTTAGCGGGGGTAGAAACCTGCTCTTATGCGCTGCCGCAGGCTAGGGGTGGGTAGGTGGGCATCGACGCCCCTAGCCGCAGGTGACGCTGCCGTCCTGGTTTGACCCACCCCGCCCTTGAAGCAACCCGCCGAGGACGGGCTGGTTGCTACGCTTCACCTATCGCATGACTTGGGAGATGACACCCTTGCTTTCCATGCAGGCCAAATACTCCCGTTCGGTATCGTCTATCTTGTAGTCGGTGTAGTTGTCTTTAACGTCAAATACCTTCTCTAAAAAGTCGTTTTTAGATTGTTCTAGGGCGCGGGCAAAGCTGCCCTGACTCAGTTCTGCGGGTAGGCACTGCACCATAGCGGTTAAATCAGTACCATCGGCAGCAAGATACTGCTGAGTGCTGGACATATCATCGGCCTGAGCTGGAGCAACT
Organism: Nodosilinea sp. LEGE 07088; assembly: GCF_015207395.1. Classification (GTDB taxonomy): domain Bacteria; phylum Cyanobacteriota; class Cyanobacteriia; order Phormidesmidales; family Phormidesmidaceae; genus Nodosilinea. The sequence continues at coordinate 14,755 of NZ_JADEWX010000098.1, read as the reverse complement.
AAGCCCGTGAACCATACCATACCCGCCACCAGCGCAATGATCAGGCGCTGGACTGCACCACACTTTAGAAAACGAAGCAGATCCATAGGGATAAAACCTGTAGTAGGAGCGATGTGGTTTTATCTTAGCCAAATAAAAAAGCGACGGCTGGCTACCCTAGAGTAGTCATTGCTAGCCACTGGAATCGCAGAGGCTGCGATCGCAGCCTGTGTCCTAGTAGACCAGGGTCGATAGTTGCTCTGCCGCGATCGCGATCACGCCAGCGGTGAATCAACAGTTAGAGAAATCTCGCCAGGCTAAAACTTCTGGCCGATGAAGATCGATCGCACCTCGCCGTTGCGGCGAACGACAGCCTCCTCATTCGAGACCGATACCAGGCTCCAGCCACTGCTGCCGATGCGTTCGCCAATGTAGACCCGCTGAGATACGCCATTGATTTCAAACAGGGCAGCAGAGCGATCGCCCAGTTCTAAAATGCCCACCAACGTGTGGGCCGGGTTAGCCGTCGCCGCACTAGTCTGGGGTGGTGCTGTGGGCACCACAGGCGAGGCTGCCCTAACCCCGGGCTGAGGCACCAAACCTTGGGCTCCGGCGGTGGGCTGCTGGCTGGTCTGATAGGGAATGTACACCCGCTCAATCACATTGACTGGGCCAGTGCCGAGGCTACCTACGGTGCCGCCTGCGCCTAAGGGCGGCAGCATGGGCGGGGTGGGTGTCGCTGAACCTGGGGGGAGCTGGCTCGCAGTGGCGGTATTGCCCAACTCACCGCTCTCAACCTTGTCGTAGATGACTTCCAAGGAGCGCTGGAGGTAGGCCAAAAACTCTTCGTCTGACTGTTGGCCTAGCGTGTCAGCATTGGGCGATCTACCTTGCTGGCCCAGCCACAGCAACCCGCCTACACCGATCAGCGACAGCGCTGTAATGGCCAACAACAGCCGATCAAACAGCTTGCCAAAGCGGGTTTTGGCCGGGGCGGGAGCTGGCTGGCTATGGTCACCACTAAAGAAATCGATCTCGTTGCCTAGGGCCGTCAACGAGGTTTCAGCCGTTTCGGAGTTGGCGGGGGTGGCGACGGTTTCGACAATGGGGGCAATGGCTGTGGAGGCTGGTTCAGGAGGCGCTTCAGCGGCAGCTAAGGCGTTGTCGTCACCATCCAAAATTTTATCTACATCGTCAAATAGCTCGGTAATCAGGCTATCGGCGTAGGTACTGACCAGAGCTTCTGAATCCACCGGGGTCGGTTCCTCGGGAGACAATGTGGCAGTGCTGAGGGCTTCTTCCTGGCTCATAGGTCGATTTATCCTGGCGTTGGCAAAGGGAGAAATTGATGGTCTGAAATAGGTGCTTGAGGTGGGCCACCTGAGCAGCTCAACTAGGCCAAACTAGAGACTAAAATCTAGCTTTGACAGACACTCCCCCAATCGTCTGATGAAGTTTACCCCAACTTCCCAAATCTTTCATCTACTAGCGCAGAAACCCGGCAATTTGTTTTTTAGATAGACCGTGGCAATGACTAAAACAGCTTGGCCGTATGGGTTTTGGGATCAAACTCGTAGCGATCGCTAAAATCTGTTACCCCGTAGAGGTTAAATGATACCGTCGGCTCATCGCCGAGGGGTTCTACGCTGTGGATGGCGTTAGCAGTCAGGGCAACGATATCACCGGGGTTGAGAATCAGTTCGTCGATCTGCTCTAGGCGATCGGGCTGCTGGGGCTGGGGGGCTCGTTTCCACAGGCGGTTGCGCTCTTGCCCCCCGACTAGGGCCACAATGCCCCAGGTGCCGTGGTTGTGAATGGTCGAATGGTGCCCCGGCAGCCAAGACACCATCTGCACTGTGATCGGATATTCGTGCTCTCGGTAGAGAAAGTTAACGCTCCAGCCCGTCGCCGGGTTAGGGGCGCTGTACTCCATTTGGAGCCAGTAAGAGCTCACCAGCAGCTTGCGCACTAGGGGAGTAATCACCTCTAGGCGGCTGGTGTCGTCGTGAAACGTGTCGAGAATATCTTCCAGTTCGGTCAAAAACCGAAAAAGGCGATAATAGCGCCCCGGCTCTACCATATCGGCATCCCCAAAGGGACGATGGCTGCCGTCGTCAGTGATGAGCCAGTTTTGGTGGGCCATGGTCACTCGACCTGAACACGACGGGTTTCAACGACTAAGCCATCTTCGCGAATGACCACCGTCGAGACCCAGCGACTGTCGGGTTCGGCGGGGGCTGTGCCCACTTTGTAGAGCCCCCCCGAGCTGAGAATGTCAAAAACTACCGGGCGCGGCTCAAAAAAGTCGGTGGCCGTCACGCCCTCCTCTACGGCAGCACCCATCAGCGTATTCTCACCTAGGGGCTCGAGCACGATGGTGTCAAAGCTGTAGGTTTGACCGGGGCTGAGGGTCTCAGGGAGCTGTACCTGGAGCGTGGGCGGGTTCTCGCCCGACACCAGGCGGCTAGTTTCGGCTAGGGTCTCCTGGTAGGCAATCTGGCCATTTTCGAGACGCTGGCGCGAGGTGACATCGGCATTGAGGGTGAGCACCCGGTCAGCCTGCACCTGCTTACCGGTCACCGTGGTGCGGGTCTCGAGGGTGTAGTTGCCGGGGCCATCGGCCTGCCAGCTCAATAGCTCAATGTCGTAGGTAATGTCGGGGTACTGCTGCCAGAGGGCTTCGAGGGTTTGGCGCAGTTGGGCGTAATCAAACCCGGTGTCGCTAGCAAACGACTCGCTGTAAAAGGCCATGACGGCGTCGAGGTCGCGATCGCTGGCAGCTAATTGTAGCTCTGTGAGCAGGCCCTCTACCTCGACCGGGGCGGCTTGGGCCAGCAGTGGCGGGCTAGCCTGGGCTGGGCTAGGCCAGGCGGCAGGGGTTAATCCCAGGGTCGCTATTGCCCATAGGCCAAGACTCCACCGCTTTGTTGCTGTTGCCACGCTCAACCGCCCTACGTCAGAAATACTCCGTCTACCTTATATCAATTGCCGGGGAGTTGGTATAGTTAGAGGCGTTTTCTGTGTCTAGGGTGCTTTCGTGTATCAGACCTCTACCCAAGCGGCATCGCCTCGGCTGCTGGTGGCTGCCAGCGGCACGGGCGGGCATTTGTTTCCGGCGATCGCCACCGCCGCCGCCCTGGGGGTAGAGGGGTATCAGATCGAATGGCTGGGGGTGCCCGATCGCCTCGAAACCACCCTGGTGCCCGACTACTTTCCGCTGCACACTGTGCGCATGGCTGGGTTTCAGGGCCGACCGGGGTTGAGAACCATTCAGACCCTGATTAAGTTTGGCCAAGCCACCGGACAGGTGCGGCGGCTACTCAAGCAGGGCAAGTTTGACGGCGTGTTTACCACTGGCGGCTACATTGCGGCTCCGGCGATTCTGGCGGCGCGATCGCTGGGCCTGCCCGCCGTGCTGCACGAGTCTAACGCTCTGCCGGGCAAGGTTACCCGCTGGCTCAGCCCCCGCTGCACCATCGTGGCGCTGGGGTTCGATGCTGCCCGCCAGTACCTGCCCAAGGCCAAGACAGTGGTGGTCGGCACCCCAGTCCGCGACGAATTTCTCACCGCTGAACCGCCCGTATTAAGCGATCCCGCCATTCCCGATGGGGTGCCGCTGATTGTGGTGGTTGGCGGTAGCCAGGGTGCTGTGGCGGTCAATCAACTGGTGCGCGCCGCTGCCCCAAAATGGATTGACGCGGGCGCGTGGATTGTGCACCAAACCGGCAGCAGCGACCCCGAGGCCGACAGCTACAGCCATGCCCAGTACATTCATCGCCCCTTCTTTGGTGCCATGGCGGCGCTGATGCATCGGGCGACCCTGGCCATTGGCCGAGCCGGGGCGGGCACACTGACAGAATTGGCCATATCTCGCACCCCGTCGATTTTGATTCCCTACCCCTTTGCGGCAGAAGATCACCAGACGGTGAATGCTCAAACTTTTGTCGATGCCCAGGCTGCTCTGATGCTAAAGCAAAGCCAGATTTCTGCCGAAGAATTTCAGGCCCTAGTCCTGGACTTGTTGACGGCACCGGAGCGTTTAGAGGCGATGGCCACGGCGGCTGGGAGTTTGGCCACCGCCGACAGCGCTACGAAGCTGGCCGACTTGATTCAGCAGGTCATACTGAACCGTTAGCCACTACGTCACCTGCCTGGATCTATATCACCTTGCCTAGAACGCCGGTACAGAAACCCGGTTTCTCGGACAGAATGCCAGTCATGCCCTCAGGGCAACGACAAAGAAACCGGGTTTTTAGCCGAAGGCTGAAATATGTCCACCGTTCTGGATCGCTTGGCTCCCTAGCTCCCCTGCTGCTCCCTACTGGGCATTGGGCCTATTGAACTAGCTGAGGGGCCTGAGGCTGAGCGGCAGCCTTCTGAGTCAATGGCTGGAGGCGAAAACCCACAACCTGCTGCCCGCGACAGTAAAAACCGAGCTTGGGTCGCATCTCAAAAGCGGGGGGAGCGCCTGTCTGCAATTCGCTTTCGGTGTAGAGCCAGTAGCCTTTTGCTCCGGCCACAAGCTGCACCGGAGTTTCTTTGGTGCGCGAAACTAAAACATGGGTTGGGGTAAATGTCATTGCGGTCTCCTTGGGTGCAACTGATCCTGAACGAGTCGTAACTCTATGTAACGCCTTCTCAGATCAAGATGCGATCCGGAGAGCCGAATAGGGATGGGGAGGATCTCACCATCCTGCTCCAAAGCAAAGGTCTTAGGGTGCCCAACCGTGCTCTCCAAACACCACGAAATCTGAAGCAGGTATTAAATTGTTAAACAGAGGTTACAAAAGTTCATCTACCTCTGGTCGTACGCCATTTTCAGGTAGCGTTTTTTTATGCAAGAATTTCACGCCAGCCAAACGTTGCGCCTGCGGGTGCCCAATGAGGCTGTCCCCATCGAACACTACCTACGGCAGCCCCAGCGACTGGTTCAGGCGATTACCGACTCGCGCCGCATTGAGGTGCTGGGCGACGGAGTCTATCGTCTGAGCCTGCGACCGCTGCAATTCATGGGCATTAGTATTGAGCCCACCGCTGATCTGCGGGTATGGAGCTTGGCCGATGGCACCCTGCGCCTGGAGTCGGTAGACTGCCAGGTCAAAGGCCCCGACTACCTCAGCTTTGTGAATGACTCGTTTGGCATGGCGCTACAGGGCACCCTAACCCCCCGACGTGGCTCGGGCCATACCGAGTTGCAGGGCCACGCCGATCTCCAAATTCACCTAGAACTGCCGCCTCCCATTCGCTACATGCCAAACTCGGTGCTCGATCGCACCGGGAAGACCTTTTTGAGCAGCATTTTAGGCACCATGAAGCACCGCATTGAGCGCCAGCTGGTCGAAGACTACCGCGCCTGGGTGGCCGCCACCCAGGGACAGCCTCAGGTCAGGGCACGAGGGGGATTGCAGGGCCATGTGGCGGAGGGCTAAAGCCGCGTCAGGGTGATGCGATCGCCCACCGTTATCCCCAGCTGCTGCTGGGCGCTGCCCCGATTGACCGCAACTTCTACAAATCCGTGGCTGCCGATCAGCGCCAATCCTTCACCGACAGCCACTTCGCCGTAGGTACTCACCCCGGGCAGCAGGCGTGGGCCTAACCCGAGTTGCCACGGGCCAGGCTGTACGGCGCTGGCTGGGATATTGGTGGCGGCATTGCCAAAGCGATCGATATACTGCACCGCTCCCATCCAGCCGTTGGGGATTGCTGTAGGTTGGACTAGCGGCAACTGCACAAGAGAATGTGGCTCAATCGGTGAGCCGAGCTGTTCAATCGGCACACCGTTGTGCAGGTGGGCCGCCACCGGGGCAAAAATATCGCGTCCGTGGAACGTGGCGCTGGGCTGAGCCAGACGCCAGTAGTCAGCATTCGTGAGCTCGACGGCGGTCAGGATGGGAGCGTGATCTAACACCCCGCTGAGGACGCCATTGTCAGGCCCGACCAACCAGCCCCGCTCGGTTTGGACCGCCACTGCCCGCCGTTGAGTGCCCACCCCTGGATCCACCACCACCAGGTAAACAGTGCCCACTGGCAGGTAGGGGTAGGCGCTCAGCAGTGCAAACCGAGCGACGTAGAGATCCTGGGGGGAAACAGCGTGGGTGAGGTCGATGCAGTGCGCCGCAGGGGCCACGGTGGCGATCACCCCCTTCATCACCCCGACATAGCTGTCTTGGGTGCCAAAGTCGGTAATCAGGGCAATGGTCATGCCTCTGCGCGGTAGTCGCCCGACTTGCCGCCGGTTTTCTTCAGCAGGCGAATTTGGCGAATCTCGATCGATTTTTCCAGGCCCTTGGCCATGTCGTAGAGGGTGAGGGCAGCGACGCTGACGGCGGTGAGGGCCTCCATTTCGACCCCGGTTTCAGCTTTGATTTTGACCGTTGCCTGAATGGTGTACCCGGGCAGACTGGCGTCGGCGTTAATCTGCACCTCCACCTTTTGAATCGGGAGCGGGTGACAGAGGGGAATCAGATGGGCGGTTTGCTTGGCGGCCATAATGCCGGCAATGCGGGCAGTACCCAACACATCCCCCTTGGATGCGTTGCCGGCCTCAATGGTGGCCAGGGTTGAGGGCCGCATGACCACGGTGGCAACGGCGACGGCCTCTCGCAGGGTTTGGGCCTTAGGGGCTACATCGACCATATGGGCCTGGCCTTGGGCATCGAGATGGCTTAGACCCGGCGCAGAAGTTTCAGTCATGGGTTTTGGGGTACAGGTTTAGAATCAGCCAAGGAATATGCTACTATCTAAGACCTGTGCAAGGGCGTGTAGCTCAGTGGACTAGAGCACGTGGCTACGGACCACGGTGTCGGGGGTTCGAATCCCTCCTCGCCCGTTTTAATCAGAAATTTTTTCCGCTCCAGGTTAGTGGTTTGGCGCTGGGTGAGGTCAGTCTACGGCGTAGACATCCCGACCGTGGCCGAGGGCAAATCGGAGAGAATGGCTTAGATCTTTGCTGTTGGCGGTGGCGAATACGATTAGTCCCACCAGGGTCATCACCCCGGCGAGGCCAAAGATGCCTCGGTAGCTGAGCTGATCGGCGATGGTGCCAAATACAGGCCCCGCCAGGGCAATGCCCACATCAAACCCCACCATGGCGAGGCCAAAGGTGCGGCCGCGATCGCTGGGGCTAGAGCGATCGCCCATCAGGGCTGCAATCATGGGAATCAGGGTGCCCCCCGCCATCCCCTGAATCATCCCCGCCAGTAAAAACATGGGCGCGCTGCGGGCCAGCCAAAATACGCCCATAGCCACACTGTAAATCAGCAGGCTAGCGGTGATAAACCGACCCCTGCCATGGCGATCGGAAGCCCGCCCGGCCACCAGCCGAGACATGAAGCTGGCCAAGGCCGAAGCCGAGTAAATCAGGCCCACATTCAGCGCCAGCCCGGCCTCGCGCACGTAGAGCGGCACAAAGGTGCTCAGGGTGCCAAAGGCCAACCCCACCAGCAGCAAGATGATCGCTGGGGTGCGTATCCGCCCGCTCCACAGCTGACTCCAAAATTCCGTTGAGGCGGCATCGTCGCCCCCCGGGCGGGGTCGATAGGGTTCCTGGAGTCGGGCTACTAGCAGCAGCCCGACGATGCCCAGTAGCCCCATAGCCAAAAACGCCGTGGTAAACCCCAGGGCCTCGTAGAGAAAGCCCCCTAACGCCGGGCCGAGGGCCAAGCCTATGGGGTTGACCAGGGTCATATAGCCAATCAGTTCGCCCCGGCGGGCGGGCGGGGCCAGGTCAAGCACCAGGGCACTGTAGGCCACCACAAAAGCGGCAATGCTCAGGCCATGAAAGGCCCGGATGACCATCATCGCGAGCATAGAGGCATCTAGATTGAGGGTGTAACCGCCTACCGATAAGGGCACCACCCAGTGGGGCAACAATTGCACCAGCAGGTAGCCAAAGGGGGCGATCGCGATCGCACTCAGCCCAATCATCAGCACCACCTTGCGCCCCCGCTCGTCGGCCAGTCGCGACAGGTAGGGCCGCGCTACCAGCAGGCCGATGGCAAACGAGGCCATCACAATGCCAATTTGTTGACCGCTGCCGCCCAGGGTTTCAATGAAAAGGGGCAGGGTGGGTAGCAGCCCCGCCAGCCCGGCCCAGAAGCACAGCCCCGAGGCAAATAGCACCATCAGGTTGTTGCGCACCGAGGGGCTAAAGGTTGAGAAAATAGTCAAAACAGTCGTTCTCCGTGGAGTGGGGTGGCCTCGGAAATAACGCGCCAGTCCCCGGCCTATCCTTTCTCTAATGTAAACAAATGTTACAGGCAATGGAGCGCAGCGCCATCTTCGACTCGACGGGCTGCTATCGCTATTATCTGGGTCGGCGGTGGAATCAGGCCGCTCCCAGGCTGGCTATTGTCATGCTCAACCCCAGCCAGGCTGACGCTAGCCGCGATGACCCCACCCTCCGTCGCTGCATTGGGCTGGCCCAGGGTTGGGGCTTTGGGGCGATCGCCGTGGTCAATTTATTTGCCTACCGCAGCCCCCATCCCCGGGTGTTGAGCCAGGTCGCAGATCCCATTGGCCCTGGGAACAACGCTGCTCTAGCTGAGGCTACCCAGCAGGCCGATCAAGTTTTACTGGCCTGGGGCAACTGGGGTAGCTGGCGGGAGCGCGATCGCGCCGTGTTAACGCTACTGGCTCCCCACCAGGCTAAATTTCGCTGCCTGGGGCAAAACCGTACCGGGCAACCGCGTCATCCCCTCTACGCTCCTCGTGCTGCCCCCCTATTGCCTTGGCCAGTAGCAGTTTAGGGTGTGGTACTGGCCTCCTTCAGCCCTCTAAACCCAGGCATCCTAACCCGACCTATCGCCGTCTCACAGGTTCTTGGTAGACGCCGTAGGCAGCCACAATGCCCAACACCAAACCAAACAAATGCCCCCACCAGGCCACCATCGGCTGGGTCGGAAAAATGCCAAAAATAAACGTACTGTAGTTGATCAACACAAACACCGAAATCAACAGCGGCACTATCCGACGTTCTAGCCAGCCAATACATAACAGATAGCCAAACAGGGTATAAACCACCCCGCTGAGCCCGTGCACGCTACTGGGGCCCAGCAGCCAGGCCGCTACTCCGCCCCCGAGCCAGCCCACCAGCAGCGTCACCCAGTAGTCGCGGCGACTTTTGGCTAAAATCAGCCAGCTAAAAATCAAAAACCCGATGGTGTTGCCAATCAGGTGAGCAAAGTTGGCGTGGGAAAAGGCCGACAAAAAAATGCCCGGTATGCCCTCAATGCTGCGGGGGTGCAGCGGCATATTCCAGCGGCCACCAAACACGACCTGGTCAATAATCTCCTGGGTCCAGGGAATTGCCACCAGATAGAGCGGCAGCATGACATTAGACTTCAGGCTGCTGCTCCAACTCTGAGCTGGTGGTGCAGGCTTAGCCTGAGCCGCTGGATGCGCGGCAGACGGTGCAGAACTGTTGAGTTCTGCCTCTAACTGCTTGAGTTTGGCCTGTAACTTGGGGTCGTCCAACGGAGTTGCCTGTAGGGAGATGGGCACTACAGCTAGGTTAGCCGCTTTATTCCCCCCTTGCCCAGTGGGGCTGTGACAACCCTAAATGAGACAGCCGTTAGCCCACAGTCCACGGGGCAGATTGTCTGCTCGATACACAACTAGGTGGATTTTGGACTCATCTCTTTTGCACCGCGCAACCCGCTAGTCCAACCCTGGCATAGTTGTGCCGGGAGACAACTAGTCGAGTTGCGCGCGCAGGCAACTACTCAACCCACTAGTCTTCAGCAGGTTAAGGCCCTTAAGCACTCGGCTTATCGATAGTCACCTCAGCTACCTCCCAGCAGTGCCATTCTGCCCATTCAAAGTCGATATTTCAGGAAACCGTTTGATTGCAGGCGGGCTAACGGCGAAGTTCAGCGGCGACTAGTAACTTTGGCATCCCACCGACCATCTCTATTCCGCCGCTGCAACGATTTGTTATGCTTTAACCTCACAGATTACTCCCTGAATTTCCAATATTTCGTCCTCTTTTTAGAGAATTTCCCAAAACTTAAAATCTCTGCAAAATTCTAACTGGCACTTAATAACTTCAAAAAGCAAGACACGTTTACTCTGAGTAAAGTTTTACACCTTGCTATACTCAGAGCGCTTAAGCAGACTCAGACTATCAGTGAACGATAAGTCTTCTTCTTCACCAAAATCTAGTGTGCATTGCACCCAATCTATCCGTTCTATCATGCGAGAACGGATAGATTTAACCAAATCATTCCACGATTCAATGTCATCCGAATTTGTAATTGCCTTAATTTCAATAAGCTCCTTCACATCTAGTAATGATGGTTGGGCTAATTGTACACAATAGGGTGAACGAAGTTCAGCAGTAAAACTAACGGAATAACTTTTGGCATCAGATGTTTCATCCCTCAGCTTTAGGGCATGCACAACGGCTGTCACCTGTGATGCCCCAAGAGGTTTATTGGTTGTTACATTGCGAAGGTGGCTTGGGGATATAGAGATTTCATTGCTTTGTTCGTTCAATTCCTGATCGGAGAAACACACCAAAGCGTAATGACTTTCTTTTTTTCTACCAGAAGGCAAATATGCACGGCTCGTGATGAAGCAATGAATCGGCAATCTTCTTACTACGCCTTGTGCATCAACCCAGGCATTCCATATAACCACATCATTTGGTGACACATCAATTAGCTTAGGCTTGCTGGGCATTGGTGAAAAAATCACATGTAAAGAAGATATTTCAGGTGCTGCAACTTTAGCGTTTTCACCAAGGGACTGACCAATTCCCCAAAAGAAGTATCCACCACCTAATTGGCGTTCCCACTCCTTCCTGCGGATAATTGCCGTCAACTCTTCGCCAGCTTCTGTTCCCATTTTAGTCCAGCAGAATGTCGGGGGAATTTTTTTCATGATCGTGTCCACATCCAAGTGACTAGGATTATATCATTATGCTATTCATTAGTAATTATCGAATAGAATAATGAATAGACATGACAAATGACCAAACTCAGTTGGTGGTTCAGCAATTACTATCCTGCCTAAGAGCTGATAGCCGCTCTTCAAGCGAAATCGCTCGACTTGCCTCTGTGAGTCAGCCAACTGTTTCGCGTATGCGACGGTTTGATGGGAAGCGTCTACGCATCAGTCAGTCATTCAATAAGCTATGCAATTTCTATGATGTGCCATCTGTTACAGATGGTAAAGCAAGTCATGGATACGATAGCTTGCTGCGAGACGCTATTATTGATGCATGGGACGGAACAGAGGCAGGTGGAAGAGCATTGCTCACAGTGATTAAAGGGCTGAGGGGGTTAAATAAAAGACCAGATGACACAGCAGGAAATTCACTCGGACACATCTAACCGTCAGATCGATAGGATCTTTGGATCACTTGAATCTGCTGGTTTCCCGCGCAGCATGCAAAATGTGCTGCTACCCGAATGGGTGACACCAGAAGTGCTATCGGATACTGCGGCATCTTTGGAGATCGCGGCGATTCTCGCAAAGCGACTGGGTCTTCGTGCCAGTCCTCTGTTTGATGCTAGCCCACGAGTCGAATCGCTTCGGAGACGTGACGTAAAGTACAAGCGCTCAATTCCTAACAAGTCAAGGAATCTGACGGCATCAACAGCAATTGCAGTTAGTGTTGCTGAATCTATTGCATCAGCTTGTCGAGCGGAATTCGATCCATTTGTCGGCAGTGCTGAGGCTCTGCGTAAAGAGGTACTTGATGTTTTTCCGGGTAACTGGCTGGGGTTGAGGAATTTGCTGATGTCCTGCTGGTCGCATGGTGTACCTGTGGCTTATTTGACGGAACTTGGCATTGGTGTAGCGAAAATGGATGGGATGGTTATCCATACAGACAGCCGACCCGTCATCATTTTGTCAAAAGTGTCGCCCCTTTGGGCTTGGCAACTCTTCATTTTGGCTCATGAGGTGGCGCACTTGGCACTTGGGCATGTGGCTCCCAACGAAATACTGATCGATGAGGAACTGAGCGAAGATTCTTACGCATTGAGGGATAGCGACTTGGACGAACGTGCGGCTGATATATTCGCGATCGAGTTACTAAATGGTAGATCAAACGCGACTTATACCTCGTCAGATCATCAAATTAATTTCAGAGAGCTAGCCCATTCAGCATTTGAGCATGGCAAGGCACACCATATCGATCCTGGACACATTGTGTTGAACTTCGCGAATCAATCCGGGAAATGGGACGTGGGCATAGCTGCTGCTAAGGTGTTGCAAGATCAGAAGCCACCTGCGTCAGAAGTGATCAATCAAGCCATGTGGGGTGGCATTGACCCGGAGGTCTTGCCACCGGAAACCCTGGAATTCCTTGGCAGGGCTACTGGTTCACACCCTGGGTGAGGTCGTTCATGGATCGCCTACTTCTGATCGATAACGACGCTTTACTTAAACTTGCGCGTTATGGACTGCTCAATGAGGCTGTAGCCCTATTCGGTTGCACGATCACCGATGTGCGGGTGCTTGCGACAGCAAAATATGTCCTCTTGCCTTCTAAAAATCCCTTGCTTTTTTGTGAAGATGAGGAGAGCTACTCTAGATTAGAATCATTCCTCAAAGTCGCTAAACCCCTAGACACTAGTTTGGCTGACCCGGAGTTCTTGGACGCAATGAGTGCGGTACAAAATATTGATACTGGGGAAGCCTTGTTGCTTGCAGTAGGTGCTACCGCTAGTAGTACGCTGGTAATCACAGGTGATAAGCGATCGCTGGCAGCACTTTGCTCCCATGGATCTGTCGCCCACCTTGCCAATGCCTTGGCAGGTCGTGTTGTACCAATGGAAGTGCTGTTCTCGTACTTAGTCAAGGATCAATTTACTTACATCCAAAAGTGCGTGAGATCAAAATCTGATGTCGATAAAGCATTGAATATTGCATTTGGCGTAAGTGTTCCTGCAACCTACAAGTCAGTGCAAGAGGCGCTAGCTTCGTACATCAATCATCTGCGTGCTGTGACCGGGAACCTACTATACAGAGCATCTAGCTAATTTTTGAGGAAAACTGCATACGGTGCTTTAACGTTGGCAACTAGTCCGATACGCTTTAATGGCTGCTCCTCCTGTGCTACAGGTAGTTCCCGATGCGTATAAAGAAAGCACCCTTTGTCCGCCTGACCGACTAGATATTGGTCGGCTTTGCGTCCACGGCTAGGTCCAATTCCAACCTGTAGTTCACCCAGATCCAAGTCAAATTCTTCGACCCGAAGCTTGTCCAGAACTAGTGCATAACGTGACCCACGGACTTCTATACCCTTAGGAATTGGTTGCCAATCCACACCATCGTCTGAGTACTCTTTAGCAATTTCTGGCGGAGCGGCATGTTTAGAGTTCATCTTCTGCATAACAATGAGAATTTGATTGCCACTTTTTTCTACCTCTTTCGCAAACGGTTGAACCATCGTGAGTGGATGGCAAGTATTACCGCCATAACCCCAAAAAATAGAGCCTGCCTCTTCAAATTCGCGCTGTTTGCGCTCGACAATATCTTCGATACTCTCTTGTGCATGCAGACCAACTTTCATAAAAATAAGCCCTGCTTGCTTTATCTTGTCATCCATTGTCCACCTCAAGTTTTTCAAGTGTATAAAGAAGGTCTGATTCTCTGTCGGTGTTCAGTGTTGTCCGCTCACGCACGTATCGAAAGCGTAACGGAGAACTTCTGCCGTAAAAATTTTCGAGCCGTACCGACTCAAGAGGCTCCGATACAGTCTGCATACAACTAGGATCAATACGACGAAATAGGCACGAACATGACCGTAGGTCAGGTGCATCGTCGAGATGATAAAGGTGCAACTGTGGCAGCATCTCGGCTACTACGTATCCGAGTTCAAGCGCGCGGTGCTGGGTATCTCGTAAAACTCCTTGAGTCCATGCTAAGTCAGGGTCATCCGCTATGACGACAATCCCCAAACTCTTCTCCTTCGTTGCCTGACTGCCGCGCTCGAAAAAGGCAATAACACTTTCCCCATCGTTACTTGCTCCCCAAGGCGGATTGATGTGAAACCCGTCGTATACGCCAAAATGCTCTGGCGGCAGTGCGTCTGCCACATTATAAAGATGTGACGAAACCTTGATGTGAGGGCTAAGCTTTTCACCAAAGCGCCGCACGGAATTGACGATTCGTTCATCAAAATCAAGCAAAGTAATTGATTGCGGTCCATAGTTGATGACGTTTTCAGCTTTCAAATGAGCAGCAGACAGTGCAATTCCATCACCATCCCCGACAAATACGACATCCTTGTTGTCAAAAACACGAGCCACATACTCCGCTTGGATCACCATATCGGCAACCTTCATGTATATCTGGTCAAATTCGCGAAGAGGGATTGGTCGATTCTGGACGACATCTGAAATTGCGTTAATCGCCTTTCGCAGATCAAACTCCATAGAGGTTCCCAAAAAGTGTTTTTATAGAAGGTCGATAACCCATTGCCTCCCGCAAGTTTAACCATTGGTAGGATCTGCTATCATCCAGGCACATTGGTGCTGCACTCTCAATTATAGATTTTCTGACCAGCAACCTTAAAGTAATATCTAGCGGATTCTACCAACAGACTATTTCATGCTTACTTAATTTTGAACGCTAACAGATAAGATTTCGATCTCATTCCCACATCAAGAACTTGCAGCATAACATCAAGAACTTGCAGTCGGGTAAAGGAGAGAGTTTTATTTATTGCTCCCTCCCTCCCCTCAGAACCGTACGTACAACTTTCACTGTATACGGCTCAAGCAATCTCAATTGCTTATCGATGGAGTTGAGAGTGGCAGACCAG
>NZ_JADEWX010000345.1 GCF_015207395.1 Nodosilinea sp. LEGE 07088 | reverse complement strand
TAGCTCGTACTAACATCTGTGAATGGCAGCCAATCGATTGTAATCCCTGATGCAAACGATAAGCAGCCCGAGCCCCGCCATTATCAACATCAGATTCACTTAGATGTAAGATGTGCATATCTAACGCCTAACCTTGCTTTGATAATAGCAGGCCAGTCCTCTCCATTTCTTGGAAAGATGCTTGAAGAGTCTCGTGGCTCACGGGTTTTTGGTCTAGATACCATTCTAAATACTGAACTAATCCATCCTTGAGTGAAGTCGGAGACCAAGAGCCAAGCAGAGCTTCATAATGGCTCATGTCTGCAATTGCATGGCGTACATCACCTACACGAAAGCGCCCTGAGATAGTGTAGTTTGCGGGCTTGCCAACAATTTCTGAAATTGTTTCAACCACATCGATTAGGGTAACAGCCTGACCCATGCCAACATTGATAGTTGATGACAAAGGTGCCTGATATAACGCACATTCTACAACAGCATCTGCCACATCGCCTACAAATACAAAGTCCCTAGTCACTAGCCCATCCTCAAAAAGCTCTAGTGAATTCCCTTGAGCGATCGCATTAGTGAAAATACCTATAATTCCTGTGTAAGGATTACTCAATTCCTGCTTGGGCCCATAAACATTCTGAAAGCGTAAGCTGACTAAATCAATACTCTGACTTTCACAATAATTCTGCATGAGTTGTTCTTGCCAAAGTTTTGTTAGGCCGTAAACAGACGTTGGATTTGTAAGATGATCCTCATGCATCGGGAGGGATTTAAGTATGTTATTTTGGTCATTGCAAACCTCCCAAACTCCATTCTGCAAATCCTCTAATCGACGCTTGCAAGAGTAGAGAATTTTCTGCCCGTCTGTATACGCTCCATCACCATACACAGCTCGACTTGATGAAAGAATCATCCGATGGGGTTTGCGCTTAAGTTTAGAAACTAGCTCCAGGAGTTTAGCTGTACCGTTCACGTTCTGCTGAATATAGCGACTCATCTCATACATCGATTGACCTGTTCCAGTCTGCGATGCGAGATGAATAACGACATCAGTCCCTTCAATCAGGTCTGTATATAGTTCAATATTTTGAATATCAGCCTTAATACATTTTGCACGACTCTTTAGTTCGGGCTCAAAATCAATGGATGAGCCATGCACCTGTGCATCTAAGGAATCAACAATGACTATTTCTGCATCAGAGGGTAACTTCTCAACCACCCACTTGCCAATAAAACCTGCACCACCAGTAATCAAGAACTTCATTACGATAAACCTTTGGCTTTTAAAGAGTATATATGGCGGTTCTCGCTGGCGTGAGGTACGTAAAGATGCCTGTAACGCTTATCCAGCAAGACTCCTACAGTACTTCATCCGCTCAGGAACCGCTATAGATTAATGATTTCGGAGAGCGAAATGACTCATCTTGATTTCAGCAAGTTGATTATGGCGGATGCGGAGATAGACTTTTCGCAATAAATAATAAGGAAATAAAGCTGTTATCTTGATTTGCTCAATTAGAAAGGGAAACATCTTTTCTCGGTCTTCAGGTGGTGAAGACTGGATTGAGAAGTCTTGTAGTATATTACTAGCTGGAATTCTAAAGCCTCGACGATAGACATTCATATAATTAGAGCCATGAACTACTTCAATCCAGACTGGCTTACAAAAGATTTTCTTGGCGGATTTACAGACCTCATACAATTCTTTATGAGGGCGACAAAGACAAGTATTGAAAGAATCGGGATTATATTTTTCAATCAGGCTTATGAAATGATTGGCGAGTTCAAAATCAAAGTATAGTTTCCCCTTAGACAACTGATAGCCAAAGAAGAAGTTTATAGTTTCACTATCCTGCTGGTGAAAATTGTCCTGAATCATCTGGACATAATCTTTGTGAATTGCATCATCATTGTCTAACCAAGTTGTGATGAGGTATTCACAACTTTCTGGAATATATCTTCGTACGACCTGTCGAGCATCATCAGGAAACTCTCCATAGGGAAGAGGAAAATCTAGATAAACTGGAATAAAATTGCTCCACTGCTCGACGTAGCTCGTAATGATTTGCTTGAATTCATCAGGAGTATCCGAGTCAAAGAAAACCAGCCATTTAAAGTTTTGGTTAGACTGCTGACTGACTGATGGGAAACAAAACTGGCTAAATAGGTCAAATCTTCTTGCAAGCCAGGATGGGTCACATCCTGGCTTTAAATCAGGAAAACTTCTAACATTGAACTTAGTCAAGAAAAAATGCTGGAATTGC
>NZ_JADEWX010000097.1 GCF_015207395.1 Nodosilinea sp. LEGE 07088 | reverse complement strand
TTAGTAATCATGCAGAGTTGAGCAAGGAGTTGGAGCTATTGTGTTACTTTGCTAATCCTTATCATTCCTGGGAGCGAGGTCTCAATGAACATACGAATGGATTATTAAGACAGTTTTTTCCAAAGCAGACAAATTTCAAAATCGTCAAACCGGAGACATTAGAAAGAGCCGTCATGTTGATTAACAAAAGACCAAGAAAATCGCTTGACTATAAAACGCCATTTGAACTATTCTATTCAGATAAATCAGACGCTGATGCACTTCAGATTTGAATTGGCGGAACTAGGTTATTATCTTTGGCTGATATCGCTGCTAATTCCCTTTGTACTGAGTCTAGGTCAATCCCTGAAGCGGACGAGCAACGGTGTGGGTTAAAATAGAGGAAGTTGCCGCCTACTTCTTGCATGAGTGAAGCTGTCTACATTGAAACAAGTATCTTAGGCTACCTCATTGCTCGACCCAGCAGAGACCTTGTTGTGGCTGCCAACATTGAGATAACCAGAGAGTGGTGGGACACGCGTCGCAGTAGTTTTCTACTTTATACGTCTCAAGCAGTCGTAAAGGAAACTTCTCAAGGTGACACTCAAATTGCAACCCAGCGGCTCGAAATTATTCGTGATTTTGAACTACTCGAACTGAATCAGTCTGTCCTTGATCTAGCGGAGCAATTTCTGGAACGTAGTAGTCTTCCTGCAAAAGCTGATGTTGACGCTGTTCATATCGCAGCCGCAACAATTCATGGAATGGATTATCTGCTCACATGGAACTGCAAGCATATAGCTAATGCCCAAATCCAAAGAAAATTAGCAGAGATTAGCCTTGATTCTGGATATGAGTTGCCGATTCTTTGTACACCCTATGAGCTGCTCGGAGATTAATTATGTATCAAGATGCAATTGTAGAAGAAATTCACCAAATTCGCGAAGAGTATTCACGGTCATTCAACCATAACTTAAAAGCACTTTTTGCTGATTTGCAAAAGCAACAAGCTGAGAGTGGCAGAAAAGTTGTGAATTTGTCGCGGAAGCACGGTCTAATAACCCCAACGCAGCGGACGGACGAAAGCCGCTGATGCTGAGTTTGAGGTTATCTGCCGCCGCTGGTTGGGAACGTTAACAGTGCGATTGCAGATCTCCTGTAGGTTGGATGGCGCGCCAGCAGAAACCAACAAGCCCAATTCTTGTTGTTGGGTTTCACTGCGTTTCACTCAACCTACTAGCTAAGCCCTTAAAATTAGAGATAAGGCCATGAGGGCAACCCAATGCAAATCACCTTAAACTTACCCGATAGTCTCAGCCAAACCGGAACCTTCAACCAAAGCGACTGGCTCCGAGAGATCGCAGTTGCCCTGTTTCAACAAGAGCGGATTTCCCTCAGCCGCGCCAGCAAAATTGCTGGGATAGAAATTATGGACTTTCAAAAGCTGCTAGGCGTTTGCGAAGCATAGCCTTCGGCTAATCGCGGTATCTGTGTTCACTACGACGTAGAAGACTTTGAGCAAGATATTCAGCATCTGCGCGATCGCGGATGGGTATGATCATTGTTTCTGCTTATCGACGAACGCCTGGGACGACAAGAAGCCGTTCGGCTTGGATAGACAAATTCATGTCACCCCTATTTTATTGTGCCCCTTAGCGGAGTCCAGACTATGCAAATCACCCTTGATCTACCTGAAGAATTGCTTCAATACTTCGATCCAGATCACCTTTCTCGTGAAATCTTAGAGGCGCTAGCTATACAAGCTTACCAGACCGAAAAAATCACCAGTGCTGAAGTCGGTCGTATTCTAGGTCTACCCTCTCGCTGGGCAGTAGATAGCTTTTTGAAGCAACACAACGCCGATTTGCACTATGACGAGGCAGACTTAGAGCGCGATCGTGAAACCCTCCGCCATCTTCGCGCAAAGCGAACCGATAATGCCTCATGATCGTCGTTTCGGATACTTCGCCGATCAATTACTTGCTGCTGATTGGCCAAATTGATCTACTCCCCCAATTGTTTCAGCAAATCATCATTCCTGACGTGGTTCGGGATGAAATGCTTGATTCTTTAGCACCACCTGCTCTGCGGCAATGGATCGTCAATCCTCCTTCCTGGCTTGCCGTTCGAGCTGTTTCCGTGACTGATGCGACCCTCAATTCTCTTGATCCTGGCGAACAAGCCGCCATCACCCTGGCTCAAACCCTGCCAGCAGACTTGCTGATTATCGATGAACGCTTAGGAAGAAATGTTGCTAGTGATCGGGGAATTCCAATTATCGGCACCCTTGGAATTCTAGATGATGCAGCCAGTCAAGGGCTTATCGAGTTGGCAGACGCAATCACTCGACTCCAAAAAACTAACTTCCGCGTATCCCGTCGCATTATTCAGAAGTTGTTAGAAGATAGAGAAAAATTTTAGAGTGCGATCGCAGATCCATCAGTCTTTTGAGCGCTGGCTAGCATCGCGAGGCAATTCTTCACAGCCTCAGCAGGCTAACAATTCAAATACAGCGGGCGGTTAAGGTTCGTTGGTTCTGTGTCCAAGATCGTTTGCTACCGATGATTTGAGCGGTTAACCTCCCACGATCTTGGGTCGTTCACTCTTCTGCTGGGTTTGCGAATCGCTCCCCAATAGCGACAGTTGTGTCGCGAAAGATTGGGGTCATCGGTGAGAGTTCCAAGCCGAGGCGGCCTTGACCATACCGCTCTAGCTCATCTGCCGATCTACCCAGTCCAGCGCTCGGTTCCATGACCACCAGGGGTCGCTATCCCCGGCCTGGCGTTGACCAGCGCTGCCGCTGTAGTAGCCCACGTGACCACCGTAGTCGGTGAGCATCAGGTCTAGATGGGGGTTGGCCGCGCAGATGCTCTGTAGGTCGGGGATAATCTCGGGGCTAAACAATGGATCATCCGCCGCGTAGAGAATCAAGGTTGGAATCGTCAGGTCAGCCATAAACGGCAGCGGGCTGCTGGCGGCATAGTAGTCTTCTACCGAGGCAAACCCCAGGCGGGAAATCACCAGCTCGTGGTCAAAGCCCCAAATGCTGTTGGCGCGAGCGATCGCAGCCGGGTCGAAATGGGTGGGATGCGCCTGGTGCAAACGCTGGGCCAATCGTTTGAGTTCCTGGGCAATGGAGCGTTCCAGATACTTACCCAGCGGATCGTTAGTGAGGTAGCGCAGCGATCGATTCGAGTCGAGGCTGGGGCAGATCACCACGATACCGCCGATATCTCCTGCCACCAGGCCCTCGGGCACATCCATGGCTGCCTTTGCCCCCCAAAGAGCCAACTGCCCGCTCAGAGAATAGCCCATGAACCAATAGGGTGGCGGACAGCCCAACGCCTTGGCCTGGGTCGCCAGGGCCATATAGTCATGCCCTTCGTAGATGCCGTCAGAGGTCAAGGTCGGTGACAGCTCCCCGGTTTTGCCGTGGGCGCGCCAGTCAAACATCATCAGGCCATAGCCCCGTTGGTAGGCTTTGCGCCCCAAAATCTCTAGCTGCCACTGATCTTGCAGGCTACCCGTAATGCCGTAGGTGGCAATGATGGTGCCCTGAGGTCGATCCGGCACCGCCCAACGACCAAAGATCGGGATATCACCGTGCCCTCTAAAGACATGATCCCGATAAGCCACGGGCATTAGGTCGAGGCTTTGGTGCCAGCTCTGGCTGGCGACCAGAGCAGTGTACAGGGTCATGGCCAAGCCATTCTGCAAAAACCAGGGCGGAGTAAAAGAGGGCATGACATTGCACATAGACTGCCTCTAGCATTCCAGAGAAACCTCGGCCACACCATCCCCCAGGGGAATATTCTGGAGGAAATAAATTAGCATAAGCGGTGCCAAAACGTGAGGAACACAACTGATGGTAGGCCCTAGACTAGCGGGCGGGATCGTGCGGGTCGGCCTGGTGGGCACTGGGTTTGTGGCCCGGCTGCGGGCCGAGGCCCTGGGGTCAATTCCCCAGGCTCAGCTAGTCGCCGTTGCCGGACGCACCATGGCTGAGGCCACCGCCTTTGCCCAGCAGTATGATGCGACGGCGGTAGACGGCTGGTCAGCCCTGATCGACTACCCCGACCTAGACCTTGTCGTTGTTTGCCATATCAACCGCGATCATGACGCCGTCGCGGCGGCAGCCCTAAATGCCCATTGCCATGTGGTGGTGGAATACCCCCTGTCATTGCATCTTGAGACGGCTCAATCGCTGTTAGCCCTCGCCCGGACACAGCAGAGATTGCTGCACGTAGAGCATATCGAGCTATTGGGCGGCACCCATCGCGCGCTCAAGGCAAACCTGGATGCTGTAGGGCCGCCAGTCTATGTTCGCTACTGCACCCTGGCCCCCAAACACCCCGCACCCAGGACCTGGACTTACTGCCCCGAGCTGTTTGGGTTCCCGCTGGTGGGAGCGCTCTCCCGCCTGCACCGACTGATCGATGGGTTTGGCTCGGTAGCGCGGGTCTACTGTCAAAACTACTACGACGGGCTCACCCCAGGTGCCGATGGTATGACCTACTACACCACTTGCCTCTGTACTGCCCAGCTGACGTTTGCCAGTGGGCTGATCGCTGAGGTGGTCTACGGCAAAGGCGAGGCTTTATGGGAACCCACTCGGCGGCTAGAGGTGTTGGGTCGCAACGGAGCACTCTACTTTGACGGAGATCAAGGGCGCATGACTAAGGCCACGGGCTGCCATGCGATCGCAGTGGGATCCCGGCGAGGCTTGTTTGCTCAAGACACCACCCAGGTCATAGATCATTTGCTCACTGGGCAGCCGCTCTACTGTCAGCCAGAGGCCAGTCTGTATACGCTGCGCGTGGCCAAGGCGGCTGAGCGATCGGCCACCCTAGGGCAAGTCGTTGACCTCACGGCACCCTAGGCCTGTATCCTATGCCCCTACGAGGTTCATCATCGTGAATCGGGGTTTTCTAAATCGGATTTTGTATCAGTCCTAGGAGACCAACGCAGAGCACGGGTTGGGGCTCAAATCCCTGCCTGAGTTGACAACCAGGCTAAGCTAAGTGCATTGATTTGGTAGCTTTGATGACGGCGGGGCATTTGTCCCCTTGGAATCATAGGGCAGCGAACGGGAGCAATAACCATATGACCGTATGTGAGTACAAACCCGGTTTAGAGGGTGTACCAGCCACCCAGTCGGGTATTAGCTTTGTAGACGGCAAGGCAGGGGTGCTGGAGTATCGCGGCATTCCCATTGAGGAGTTGGCCCAGCGCAGTACGTTTCTCGAAACGTCGTATCTGCTGATTTGGGGAGGGCTGCCGTTTAAGGACGAGTTAGCGGCCTTCGAGCACGAAATTCGCTATCATCGCCGCCTTAAGTACCGCATCCGCGACATGATGAAATGCTTTCCTGAAAGTGGCCACCCCATGGATGCCCTGCAGGCTTGCGCGGCTGCCTTGGGCTTGTTTTACTCCCGGCGGGCGTTGGATAATCCGATTTACATCCAGCAGGCCGTGGTGCGACTGTTAGCGAAGATTCCCACCATGGTGGCGGCGTTTCAGCTCATGCGCAAAGGGAACGACCCGGTACAGCCCCGCGATGACCTCGACTATGCCGCCAACTTTCTCTATATGCTCAGCGAGCGTGAGCCAGATCCCCTTGCCGCCCGCATTTTTGACGTCTGCCTGACCCTTCATGCCGAGCACACTATCAATGCTTCGACCTTTTCGGCCATGGTGACAGCCTCTACGCTGACCGATCCCTATGCGGTAGTAGCATCAGCGGTGGGTACCCTGGCGGGACCGCTCCACGGCGGGGCCAATGAAGAAGTCATTGAAATGCTGGAGGAAATTGGTTCGGTGGAGAATGTACGCCCCTATGTGGAGCGTTGCATTGCTGAAAAGTCTAAAATCATGGGCTTTGGCCACCGGGTCTACAAGGTTAAAGACCCCCGAGCGACAATTTTGCAGGGGTTAGCCGAGCAGCTATTTGAAAAATTTGGCCAGGATGAGTATTACGCGATCGCCCTAGAAATGGAGCAGGTGGTGTCTGAAAAGCTAGGGTCAAAGGGTATTTACGCCAACGTCGATTTTTACTCGGGCCTGGTTTACCGCAAGCTGGGCATCCCGACCGATCTGTTTACGCCGATTTTTGCGATCGCCCGGGTAGCTGGCTGGCTGGCCCACTGGAAGGAGCAGCTAGGCGAAAATCGCATCTTCAGGCCCACCCAGATCTACACAGGCCCCCACGATCAGCGCTACGTCGACTTGAGTAACCGCCCCCAAATTTGGGATAAGCAAGGATTTTCGGTTTCGTTACCCTCCTGATGGGTCTGACCCCTCTGGGCACTGCCCTCTTCAGCGCAGATCATAGGTTTAGTGACGATTTTCAGGAACTCCTGCCCCTCTAGTGCTTGCGCTGGGGGGCTTTTGTTTGGAGATTTTGGATTTAGGTTCGGAGAACAAGATCGCTGCTGTAGTCGCCACTCCCCAGACCAGCCCGCCCAGCTGTCATTAGCAGCGAGGCCAGCAGCAGCGCCATCTGTTTTCTAAATACCTCTCACCAACAATTCCTATGAAATCGGGCTCTACCGCTCCGGTGGATGGGGGAAGATAGCGGTAGAATCTAAAAAACTGTTTCTTCCTCGCTAGAGTTAATCGTACCGTTGCTAAGGACTGGCCCATGAATCAAGGAATTGACCTACAGGGTAGTTTCGTCAACACCCTCGTTGACCTGGGGGTGCCGGTAGGGGCCGCTAAAGCCCTGTGGCTCCCTCTCCCCATGGTGGTGATTCTCATTGGCGCTACGGTGAGCATTTTTGTCACGGTGTGGCTAGAGCGTAAGATCTCGGCGGCGGCGCAACAGCGGATCGGCCCCGAGTTTGCCGGGCCGCTAGGCACTCTACAGGCCGCTGCTGACGGCATTAAACTCATCTTCAAAGAAGACATTACCCCTGCCAAGGCTGACCCGCTACTGTTCACGCTGGGGCCTGCGATCGTTGTCATTCCGGTGTTCTTGTCTTACCTGATTGTGCCCTTTGGCCAAAACCTGGTGATTACCGACATCGGGGTTGGTATCTTCCTCTGGATTGCTCTGTCTAGCATTGCTCCAGTCGGCCTACTGATGTCGGGCTATTCGTCTAACAACAAGTACTCGCTTCTGGGGGGGTTGCGGGCCGCAGCCCAATCGATTAGCTACGAAATCCCCATGGCGCTAGCGGTGTTAGCGGTGGTGCTGATGTCTAACAGTCTGAGCACGATTGACATCGTCAACCAGCAGTCAGGCTACGGCATTTTGGGCTGGAATATATGGCGGCAGCCGGCTGGGTTTCTGATCTTTTGGATTGCCGCCTTAGCAGAATGTGAGCGCCTGCCCTTTGACTTGCCTGAGGCTGAGGAAGAGCTGGTAGCCGGTTATCAGACTGAATACACCGGCATGAAGTTTGGCCTTTTCTACGTGGGCTCCTACGTCAACCTGGTGCTCTCTGCGTTGATTGTCTCTATCCTCTACCTGGGTGGTTGGGAATTTCCCCTATCGGTCAGCTGGCTAGCTAGCCTGATAGGAGTTAGTGAAACAACGCCTTGGCTGCAGGTGATCACCGCGTCGGTTGGCATTATGATGACCCTGTTCAAGGCCTATGCCCTGGTTTTCATCGCGGTGCTGCTGCGGTGGACGATGCCCCGCATTCGAATTGATCAGCTGCTTGACTTTGGCTGGAAGTTTTTGCTGCCCGTGTCTTTAGTCAACTTGCTGCTGACCGCTGCCCTCAAGCTCACTTTTCCAGTGGCGTTTGGTGGCTAGCAGCGGCCTACTGCCTTACCCTGTAGGGGTGGCTCGTGCACACCCCTGTCTAATCCTGTAAACCTCTGGAGGTCACCCCATGCTGGGTTTTCTCAAACAAGTCGGCGACTACGCTAAGGAAAGCTTGCAGGCGGCCAAATATATTGGTCAGGGGCTGTCTGTGACCTTCGACCATATGAGCCGTCGTCCGGTGACGGTGCAGTACCCCTACGAGAAGCTGATTCCCTCTGAGCGGTTTCGGGGCCGTATTCACTTCGAGTTTGACAAGTGCATTGCCTGCGAGGTGTGCGTGCGGGTCTGCCCCATCAACCTACCTGTGGTGGATTGGGAATTTGATAAGGCCACCAAGAAAAAAGATCTGAAGCACTACAGCATCGACTTTGGGGTCTGCATTTTTTGCGGCAACTGTGTGGAGTATTGCCCCACCAACTGTCTCTCCATGACTGAGGAGTACGAGCTCGCGGCCTACGACCGCCATGAGCTGAACTACGACAGCGTGGCCCTGGGTCGCCTGCCCTACAAGGTCACTCAAGATCCTATGGTGACGCCGCTGCGAGAGTTAGCCTACTTGCCCAAGGGGGTGATGGATCCTCACGATCTGCCAGCCAATGCCCGTCGAGCCGGACAGCTGCCGCAGGAGATTTTGGAGGTGGCTGAGGCGACGGCCTCGGCAAATGGCAAGGGCGAGGATTAATCTGCGGGCTAGAGTTCCGTGGTACATTCGCCTAAGTTAAAAGCACTGGCGCGATCGCACGTTTTTTATCAGGAGTCCAGGATTGTGACGCTAGCAGAAGGGGTACAACTCGTTGCCTTTGGCATATTGACCGCGATGACGCTAGGGGGTGCCCTGGGCGTTGTGTTGCTCGATAACATTGTTTACTCAGCATTTTTGCTCGGTGGCGTCTTTACCAGCATGTCGGGCCTATACATTTTGCTCAATGCTGGGTTTGTGGCAGCCGCTCAGGTACTCGTATACGTCGGTGCCGTCAGTGTGCTCATCCTGTTTGGAATCATGCTAGTAAACAAGGAGCAGCCTTTTACCCCTGTAAAACGGGCTTGGATTGGTAAGACAGCAACGGGTGGTGTCTGCATTGGTCTATTTGCGCTGCTGGCAACCTCGACGCTAAACACCCCTTGGGCGCTTTCTACGGAGGTGCCCACTGGGGATATGGCAACTATTGAGATCGGCAAGCACTTTTTTACCGACTATCTACTGCCCTTTGAACTGGCGTCGGTGCTGCTGCTAATCGCTCTCATTGGAGCGATCGTGCTGGCTCGACGCGAGTTTATTCCCGATGTGGCCGCTGGCGAACCCGAGTCCCAGGCCTTGCAGCTACCTGAGCGCCCCCGTGAGCTGGTCTCATCGGTGGCGTCATCAGAACAAGACAACTGAGAAAATTCTGAACTTGGTTAACGAGTACCTAGACTTCGAAACCACAACTGTTGTTAGGGATTGAGATTCATTCTTCTTTGGCTATGCAACTTGAGTACTTTTTGTTGACCGCTGCTGCTCTGTTTTGTATTGGCGTTTATGGGTTAGTTACCAGCCGCAACGTGATTCGGGTATTGATGTCCATTGAGCTGATGCTCAATGCTGTGAATCTCAACCTGATGGCCTTCTCCAACTATCTCGACCCGGTCAGTATTGACGGCCAAGTATTTGCGGTGTTTGTGATTAGCATTGCCGCCGCCGAAGCGGCGGTGGGTTTGGCCATTGTGTTGTCTATCTACCGCAACCGCGACACCGTCGATATGGAGCAGTTCAACCTGTTGAAGTGGTAGTCTGGCTAAGCTGATTGGTCTCGTGCCAGAGGGGTAGTCTCTCGGTCACTCGCTGAGATTGCCGAGGTCATCAGCCCGAGATGAGTGACGTGCCCCTAGCGTTTGGCAGGCTGCTGTGCAACTGGATCAAGTGATCATTGTCCATAAAGCTGGTAACCGGCTGAGTCAGCAGTGGGCTGGAAAGTGCGCCCAGGAGCTAGAGGCATTGGGTAGCAAGGTGCTGCGTGGCCCCAGCGGCCCTAAGGATAACCCCTATCCTGTTTTTTTAGCCTCGGTTAGTCAACCCATTAACCTGGCGATAGTCTTTGGCGGCGACGGTACGGCTCTGACCGCAGCCCGCCACCTGGCGGCAGAAAATATTCCCATTTTGGCGGTCAACATTGGCGGTCATCTGGGCTTTTTAACCGAAAGCTCCGAAGAAATGGACGATACCCAGGCGGTCTGGAAGCGGCTGCTGAGCGATCGCTTTGCGGTGCAGCGACGCATGATGCTGCAGGCCCGCATCTACGAGGGCCACCGCACTAATCTCGACCCGGTGAGCGACCCGTATCTGGCCCTTAACGAGATGTCGATTAAGCCGGCCTCTCCCGATCGCATGATCACCTCCGTGCTCGAAATGGAGATCGATGGCGAGGTGGTCGACCAGTATCAGGGAGATGGACTGCTAATTAGCACGCCCACAGGGTCAACTGGCTATACCGTAGCCGCAGGGGGCCCCATTATTCATCCCGGCATGGATGCGGTTGTGGTGACCCCCATTTGCCCCCTGAGTCTGTCTAGCAGACCCATCGTGCTGCCACCGGGCTCGGTGGTCAGCGTGTGGCCCCTGGCTGACCCAGACCTCACCACCAAACTGTGGACCGATGGGGTGCTGGGTACCGCGATCTGGCCTGGGCAGCGGGTAGATGTCCGCATGGCCGACGCCATGGCCCAGTTCATTATTCTGCGGCAAGACCATTCCTACTACGGCACGCTGCGCACCAAGCTCAACTGGGCGGGTACCCGCATTAGCTACGCCAACAACCACAGAAATTAATTACTGTGGCGATCGCGCTGGATGTCGTAAATAGCCTTTTCCCAGCACCATTGCTCGCTGTGGCTGGGGTTGCGCAGCTGCACCTGTTCTACTAATCGCTCGGCCACACCCCGGTTGCCCCCCACAAGGCGCAGTAGCTCCCGCTGGGTAGAGCCATTGACAGGGCGCGTTGTGGCCTTAGCGGCATCGGGAGGATGGAGACGATAACGGCTGGGTCTACGGCCAGTCTGCCGGCGGTTGAGCCAGAAAACGAGGGCCCCAAGAAGAGCGATCGCCAAAAGTAGGGATAAGTCCATTAGTTTATCAGGGCAGTTTATCAGGGCAGCTTGTAAAGGTTTAGAGGATGTTTTAAAAGTTAGAGCTTGAGTAAAAAAGCTCACTCCGTGTAGGTTGCAGATAGATGTCAGCAACGCCGGAGTGAGGCTATGAGTAAAGACTACCCCAGCAACTTAACCCGTGACCAATACGAGCTACTGAGTGATTTACTGCCCGCGGCCAAACCGGGTGGACGACCCCGAAGCGTGGATTTGTGGGAGATTCTCAACGCCATCATGTATGTACTCGTCGAGGGGGTGCAATGGCGAGCGCTACCCGGAGACTTTCCGCCGTGGCCAACGGTGTACACCTATTTTCGCAACTGGCGGCAGGATCAGACCTGGATCACGGTTCATGATCAGCTTCGGGAATGGGTACGCATCGAGCAAGACCGTCGTGCTCAACCCTCAGAGGCTGTGATTGATAGCCAAAGCGTGAAAAGTGCGGCTTTCGTGGATGAGGCGGTGGGCTACGACGGGGGCAAAAAGATTAAAGGCCGAAAACGGTTTGCGGTCGTCGATACGCTGGGCTTAGTGGTGCGGGTGCTCGTCACCGCCGCCAGTGTGCCCGAACGAGAGGGCGGCCAGCAGGTGCTCACTCGGGTGAAGGAAATGGGAGCGGCCATCGCCAGGCTAAACCTGATTTGGGCGGATGGGGGGTTTGACGGCCCTGCCTTCATGATGTGGGTGATGGATACCTGTCGCTGGATCGTCAAGGTCGTGTTACGCCCCCAGCAGACCAAAGGGTTTGTTGTGCTGAAGAAACGCTGGGTGGTCGAGCGTACCTTCGGATGGCTAATGGGATGCCGACGCTTGGCGCGAGACTACGAACGGTTGCCAGAAACCTCAGAAACCCTCATCTACCTCGCCATGATCCGGATCATGGTCAGGCGGTTGGCATAATTTTTGACCCCGTCAGACTTTTCAAACACCCTCTTAACGAACTCCAGCCAGTTCAATCTGGGATTTAGCCCTCCCTGGTGAGATTACTGCTGGTAGAGCCTCAGGTTTCAGGACTAGAACCCAGGGGTGTCTAACCATGGCCTTACTCCAGGATAATTATGCCCATGCAGCAACGTTTTCGGTTTTCCGCCCTGACCTTGGCGGCTTTGGGGGTATTGTCTGCACCAGCTCTCGTGTTCTACCCGGTTCAGGCCCAGACGCCCCCGGTAGACCTAGCCCAGCGCTCGCCGGTTGTAGCCGCCCCCGCCCAGGCGACCTATGCCCCAGGCGACGCCATCACGGTCGAATTTGCTGGGCTACCCGGCAATGCCCAAGACTGGATCACCGTGGTTGAGGCCACCGCCCCCGACGACACCTACGGCGAGTGGTTTTATACCGACGGCCAGCGCAGCGGTAGCCACAGCTTCAGCGGCTTGCCCGCCGGTATCTACGAGGTGCGGGTGTACTTCAACTGGCCCGACGGTGGCTATGTGGTGCAGGAGCGCGATCGCCTTGTGATCGAGTAACTAATCTCTATCCCTCACCAGGTGCTCTGCCAATTAATGCCCCAGGGTTTGCTAGGCTTATTCTATGCATTTAGTCTAGCCTCAGCCCTGGGGTTTTTGGGGGTCACAACCCCCTGGAGCTGAGGCCAGCGTTAAGTCCCTCATTTGCGCGTCGCCACCCATGCCTAGAACCCAACGCAACGACAACTTCATCGACAAATCCTTCACCGTCATGGCCGACATGATTTTGAAGATGATGCCAGCCAAAAAGAGCGAGAAAGAGGCCTTTGCCTACTACCGCGATGGCATGTCGGCCCAAGCCGATGGGGAATATGCCGAGGCTATGGAAAACTATCGCGAAGCCCTGACCCTCGAAGAAGAGCCCTACGACAAGAGCTTCATTCTTTACAACATGGGTTTGATCCACGCCAGCAATGGCGAGCACGAGATCGCCCTGGAGAAGTACCAAGAAGCGCTCGATCTCAACCCGCGCCTCTGTCAGGCCCTCAACAACATCGCGGTGATTTACCACTACAAGGGCGAACAGGCCGAGGCCGCAGGCGATAAAGAAGCCGCCGAAAATCTCTTCGATGAGGCAGCCCGCTACTGGCTAGAGGCAATCACCATTGCCCCCAACAACTACATCGAAGCCCAAAACTGGATGAAGAACACGGGCCGGATGAAGAACGATATCTTTTTCTAGCCCCTCGCTGCTTTGTTGTCGGGCCATGCCCACCGCCAACAGTCGTGCTCACAGATTTTGCTCCGCTCCATTCCTCAAGGCACTCCCCATGATTGATCTCGAACAGGTTCGCAAAGTCGCTCTCCTGGCCCGCTTGGAGCTTTCGCCTGAGGAGGAAGTGCAGTTTACTGGGCAGCTCAGCGGCATTCTCGACTATGTAGAGCAGCTCAAAGAGCTCAACACCGATGATGTGGAGCCCACCACCCGCGCTATTGAGCTACAAAATATTACCCGTACCGACAGCCTCAAATCATTCGGCGATCGCGCTGTCATGCTCGACTGCGCTCCCGATCGCGAAGACGACTTCTTCAAGGTGCCGAAGATCTTGGAAGACTAGCTCTACGTGAGTTCGGCAAAGAATAATTTTTGGACAAACAGCCTGATCGTCAAGCGGGTTGATGGTGCTCATGCCAGTGGCGGGCGATGTCGATGCGGCGGCAAATCCAGACGCGATCGCGGCCTTGCACATAGTCTAAAAACCGGGCCAAGGCAGCCGTGCGGCCAGGCTTACCCGCTAGGCGACAGTGGAGACCCACACTCATCATCTTAGGGGCCTCGTCACCCTCGGCGTAAAGCATATCAAACGCATCACGCAGGTAGGCAAAAAACTGATCCCCCGAGTTAAACCCGGCGTAGGTGGCAAAGCGCATATCGTTGTTGTCGAGGGTGTAGGGGATGATCAGGTGGGGGCTGCCATACTCGGTAGTCCAGTAGGGCAGGTCGTCGGCGTAGCTGTCGGCGTCGTAGAGAAAGCCCCCCTCTTCGACCACCAGGGCGCGGGTGTGGGGGCTGTTGCGGCCCTGGTAAAAGCCCAGAGGGCGCTGGCCCGCCACCTGGGTATGAATTTCCACCGCCTGGCGAATATGCTCACGCTCGGCATCCAGGCCAAAGTACTGGTAGTCAATCCAGCGGTAGCCATGGCTGGCGATTTCCCAGTCGGCCTCATTCATGGCGGCTACGGCATCGGGGTTGCGGGCCATGGCCATGGCCACGGCATACACCGTTAGCGGCAGACCGCGCCCGGTAAACAGTCGGTGCAACCGCCAAAACCCGGCCCGGCTGCCATACTCATACATCGACTCCATATTCATGTTGCGCACCCCGAGTAGAGGGGTTGCACCTACGCTTTCTGACAAAAACGCTTCTGAAGCGGCATCGCCGTGGAGAATGCAGTTTTCGCCCCCTTCCTCGTAGTTGATGACAAACTGTACGGCAACTTTGGCATTGCCGGGCCATTGAGGATGGGGCGGGGTGCGGCCATAACCGACCAGATCACGGGGATAGGAGGAGTTGGCAGCCATAGACAGTAAGCCGGTTTGAGTTCGACCGAAGACCACGACGCATCTTAAGGGAAATTGCCGCCCTGGTCTACCCAAGCTCTGCCATGGCAACGTAAATTTGGATCCGAAAAAAATTGATTTTGCGCAAAAAATCGGCTTATCCGCACAAAAATGTCTACCAGCACGGATCTATGATTGACTCATAGGCTAATGTCAAAGAAGAGTTAAGGCAAACCAACGACCCGTTGATCGGGTTGCGCTAAGGGGCTCCATCAAACCCTATATGATGAAGGCTCTGCTAATTTTGCTGCCGCTTCGCTGCCCCTACGACCACCCCAGCCCTGGGGTACCAGTGCGACAACTCTGTTGAACGGAAGGAGTAAACCCATGTCAGATGCCGCGCTCTTGCCGGGCAAGATGCAGGCCACTCCCGTTCTAGATCTGAACGTCATCAATCGGGAGTGGGAAGAGGTTGACGCCACCAGTTTGGTGCAGTGGGGCCACGAGACCTTTGGTCAGGGTCTTGTTTTAAGCACCAGTTTTGGCATTCAGTCGGCGGTGATGCTGCATCTAGTCACCCAGGTGGTGCCTGATATCCCGG
The DNA here is from genome assembly GCF_015207395.1 of Nodosilinea sp. LEGE 07088. Taxonomy (GTDB): domain Bacteria; phylum Cyanobacteriota; class Cyanobacteriia; order Phormidesmidales; family Phormidesmidaceae; genus Nodosilinea. The sequence goes on along the minus strand of NZ_JADEWX010000097.1, from coordinate 7,527 downwards.
TTATTTGGGTCGATACCGGCTACCTACCCGTTGAAACCTACCGCTTTGCCGAAGAATTGACCGCCCGTCTAGGCCTAAACCTCAAGGTCTATCAGTCGCCCCTCAGCCCGGCCCGCATGGAGGCCCTGCACGGTCGCCTGTGGGAACAGAACGATGTGGCCGCCCTCAACCGCTACGACCAGATTCGCAAGGTTGAGCCGATGCAAAGGGCACTGTCTGAGCTACAGGCGACCGCCTGGTTAACAGGGTTGCGGTCTGATCAAACTGACCACCGCAAACTATTAGATCGCATTGGGCAGCAGGGCGATCGCTATAAACTGCTGCCCATTCTCAATTGGAGCGCTAAGGATGTTTACCAATATCTAACGGCCCATGATTTGCCCTATCATCCGCTGTTTGACAAGGGCTACGTCACTGTGGGCGACTGGCATTCGAGCCGCCCGATTACGGCTGGTGACACTAACGAACGCGATACTCGCTTCAAAGGGCTCAAGCAAGAGTGTGGGTTGCACCTGCCCCAGTCGCCCGAAGAAGCGGCCAGCCTTGACTCCAGCTCGCTGTAGACTGGTGTATATGGGAGGCAGCGGGTGCGATCGCACCCGCTGCCTCAAAAGCTTTTTACATGCTAATGGGTTCCCAGTGGTTGGGCTATAAGAGTATTCCATCTAAAAAAACATCCCGATCAGGACGCGAACTTGGCCCAGTGGGCCGGTCGCGGAGAGACCCCGGATAGGTATTTAGTTGGAACACTCATAGACAATCGGCAACCGCAAAAACTGGGGCAGCGAGCTGGCCATATCATCCTGGCCATATCATCTATGACAGCGCCAGCACCTCGCTATCTGTGGAGTGTACCGGGCTTGGCATTTGCAGCACATCGGTCAACAGAACGGCAGGGGGCTGACGGTGGGGCCAGGCGAAGGCATGGCGAAAGGCGGCTTCCTGGCAGACTTGCAGCTCGCTAAAGCCGATCACGTCGTGGGTCAATAGACTTTCGTACTCAAAGGGCAGCCGCACATTGTGCAGCCCGGCGTTGTCGGTGCAGATAGCAATATCGACTCCGGCCTCAAAGCAACGATCAAACACCACTTTGAGCTGGTGAATATCTTGCAATGTGCCTGTTTTGAGATAAGTGGTGGGGCATACCTCTAAACACTGGCCTCGCGCCGCCACATCGCGCAGCAGCTCAGGGTGCTGGAGCGGAATTTGAATGCCATGACCAATGCGCATCAGGTAGGGCAGCAGCTGGGGATGGCAGCCTTCAGCCGTTTCGTAGACGTGACCCGTGGTCTTGAGGCCCAGGTCTCGGGCCCGTTGGTAAAGCTGGGTAAACTCATCGATGCGATCGCCGTACTTGGCATCCCCCCCGGCAACGTCTACGGCGCACACATACTCGGGGTACTGCCCGGCCAGCTCTACAATGGCCCGGTTGACCTCGTCGGGCAGTTTCGAGTGCATACAGAGAATCTGCTTGGTCACGATGGGGTACGCAGGCTGCACGCTAGCTCGACCCACAACTTCCACAATCTCGGCCATCGCCTCAATGCGTTGGGTCTGCGACAGATGCTCGGGGGTCCGCAGGTAGGGCGTATAGCGCAGCTCTAGATAGGCCAAATTCTCAAAGATATAGGCACCGCGAATCAGACGATAGATGAAATAGGGCAGTGCTTCGTGGGTTTGTACACTCTCCACCAGGGTATGTAGCTCCAGATATTCTGCCAGGGTATTGCGGGGCCGGGTGTAAAACTCCTCAAACGCCAGATAGTCGGCAAACTGACCCGACAGATCGGGACGATTGCGCTCAAAGTAGCGCCACAGCACCCGGGGTACTACCGAGCCGCCCAAGTGGCGGTGTAGTTCTGCATATAGACTCATGGCAACCTCCGCCTTATGTTTAGAGTTGTAGAAAGGTAGACCCAGGGCGCTCACTGTCGCTAAAATCAAGGCCGCTGGAATCAAGGCCGCTGGAATCAGTGGGCGCGATCGCAAAACCTAAAGAAAGCTTAAAGAAATGTAAATTCACCGTACCTAAGGTTTTATCTCATATTTCACTAATTGGGTATAAAGTTAAGTGCATTTGATGGGCAAGTGTTCCAGCCTTTAGAGATTTAAAGTGGTTGAGCTTATAAAGTTGACACAATGACATTTTCCTAGTGATAATGGGAATTTGTGTGAACTTTAGAGCCTAGATTCCCTTGGCAAACGTTGTAGTGATTGGGGCCCAGTGGGGCGACGAAGGTAAAGGCAAAATTACCGATTTGCTGAGTCGTTCAGCAGACGTGGTTGTGCGCTATCAGGGCGGAGTTAACGCGGGTCATACTGTCGTTGTCAAAGATCAGACGTTTAAGCTGCATCTGATTCCCTCTGGCATTCTTTACCCAGATACCGAGTGCGTTATCGGCAGCGGCACGGTGATCGACCCCAAGGCTTTGATTGGCGAGCTCGACAAGCTAGACGAGCTCGGCATCTCCTACAAAAATCTATTTATTTCCAATGCGGCTCACGTCACCATGCCCTACCACCGTCTGATTGACCAGGCGTCGGAAGAGCGCCGGGGAAACCACAAGATTGGCACCACCAAGCGCGGCATTGGCCCGACCTACGCCGATAAGTCCGAGCGCATCGGCATTCGGATCATCGATCTGATGGATTACGCCCGCCTGCGCAAGCAGCTGGAGTGGACCATCCAATATAAGAACGGCGTCCTGGATAAGCTCTATGACCTAGAGCCCCTCGACCCCGCTGTGGTCATTGATGAATATATTGACTATGCCGAGCGGCTGCGGCCCCACGTGATCGACAGCTCGCTCCACGTTTACCAGGCCATTCGCCAACGCAAAAACGTGCTGTTTGAAGGTGCGCAGGGCACCCTGCTCGACCTCGACCACGGCACCTATCCCTACGTCACCTCGTCTAACCCAGTAGCCGGGGGGGCCTGCATTGGTACCGGCATTGGCCCCACGGTGATCGATCGCGTCATTGGCGTAGCCAAGGCCTACACCACCCGAGTCGGGGAAGGGCCCTTCCCCACTGAGCTAAACTGTGGCATTGGTGAGCTGCTGTGCGATCGCGGGGCTGAGTTTGGTACCACCACTGGCCGCCGCCGCCGCTGCGGCTGGTTTGACGCCGTCATTGGCCGCTATGCCGTGCGCATCAACGGTCTTGATTGTCTCGCTATCACCAAGCTTGACGTGCTCGACGATGTGGACGAGATCCAGGTATGCGTGGCCTACGAGCTCGATGGCAGCCGTTGCGAAGAGCTCCCGGCCAGTGCCGAGGCCTTTAGCCGTTGCCAGCCAATCTACAAAACCATGCCCGGCTGGAAGCAGCCCACCGACCACTGTCGTTCCCTCGCTGACCTGCCCCAAGCCGCCCTAGACTACCTCAAGTTTTTGGCAGAGTTGATGGAGGTGCCGATTGCGATCGTCTCGCTGGGAGCCAGCCGCGACCAGACCATTATCGTCGAAGACCCCATTCACGGGCCAAAGCGGGCGCTACTCTACGGCAATGGCGAGTCAAAAGTAGCCTAGGCGTCGGCAAAGTTTGTCTTTTTTTATTCCTAACGGGGGGATTTTTCCATGGAACTGACTATTGAATGTAAACCGCGCGATGCAAAAGCTAAGCCCAACGCCCTACGCCGTGAGGGTTTGTTGCCGGTCGTGCTCTACGGCCACCAGGGCACTGAATCGGTATCGCTGACCGTCGATCAAAAAGATGCTGACATGCTGCTACGCAAGGCGGCGGTCAACAACACCATGATCGATCTGAAGATTCCAGCGATTTCGTGGAACGGCAAAGCGTTGCTCCGCGAAGTGCAGGCTCACCCCTGGAAAAAACTGGTCTACCACCTCAGCTTTTTTGCCGTTAAGGCCCAAGACGCCGTGGAAGTGGGGGTAGCCCTCAACTTCGTGGGCGAACCCACTGGGGTCAAAAACGACGGCGGTGTGCTCAACACCGAAATTAACGAAGTCACCGTCAAGTGCAAAGCGATCGACATCCCTGAAACCATTGATGTCGATGTGTCTGGGCTAGGGGTCGGTGATTCGCTGACGGTAGCTGACTTGGTACTACCAGAGGGGGCCACCGTTGCTGGCGACCAGACCCAAACCGTGGCCACCGTGCTGCAGGGGCGGAAGGCTGAGGGTGATGGCGAAAGCGCATCAGATACGACCCCTGACATCATCACCGCCGCCCAGTAGGGGCAACTTCTCACAACACTTACCATTCAGTATCAATAGTGAGCGGTAGCGGCGGGGGCGGGGGACAAGGTTCCCTGCCCTCCTATAGTATTGAGCAGGTTTTTCAGGTTAGGTTATGACCGACTCGGCGCTGCCCCAGCTAATTCAACAGATGTGTCAACCAGAGTTCTATCCCCATGCGGTGGTAGAACCCATTCGGCTGATGCAAACCCACGTATCCTACGTGCTGCTGACAGGCGACTATGCCTACAAAGTGAAAAAGCCGGTCAACTTTGGGTTTTTAGACTACTCCACCCTGGAGCAACGCCATCACTTTTGCCAGGAAGAACTGCGGCTCAACCAGCGCGGGGCCGGGCCGTTGTACCTGGAGGTGGTGGCGATCGCCCAAACCGGAGATACCTATCACCTCGGTGGCGATAATCCTGTAGAGTACGCCGTCAAGATGGTGCAGTTCCCTCAAGATACCCTGCTCAGTGCTCTGCACCAGCGCGGCGAACTCACCCCAGCTCTGATGGAGGCGTTGGCGGCAGCCGTGGCTGATTTTCATCTCCAGGCCGAGACCAACGACCACATTCGCTCCTTTGGCACGGTAGAGCAGATTCGCCAGGCCTTTGACGAAAACTACGCCCAGACTGAGGGATATATCGGTGGCCCCCAAACCCAGGCGCAGTTTGACGAAACTAAGGCCTACACCGACGCTTTTTTTGCCTCCCAGGGCGATCTCTTTGAACAGCGAATCGCCGAAAACTGGATTCGTGCCTGCCATGGCGACCTGCACTTGAATAACCTCTGCCTCTGGCAGGGGCAGCTTTACTTGTTTGACTGCATTGAGTTTAACGAGCCCTTTCGCTACGTCGATGTGATGTACGACGTGGGATTTGTGGTGATGGATTTGCTATCTAAGAACTGCGCCGATCTGGCCACCGTGTTTCTCAACCACTATGTGGAGCGCACTGGCGACTGGGAAGGGGTACAGCTGTTGCCCCTGTACATTAGCCGCCAGGCCTATGTGCGAGCTAAGGTCACTTCATTTTTACTGGGCGACCCGTCCGTGGATGAGGCGACCAAGCGGGCTGCCACGGTCACCGCCGCCGGCTACTATCGTCTGGCCTGGTCGGTGTGCCAACCCCAGCGCGGCAGCCTGTATCTGATGGCAGGGCTTTCGGGGTCGGGCAAATCGACGACGGCACGACAGTTGGCCCCCCAACTCAACGCCATTCACCTGCGGAGTGATGCGGTGCGGAAGCACCTAGCTGGATGGCCCCTCGACCAGCGGGGCGATGACAGTCTATACACCCCGGCAATGAGCGCCAAAACCTACGATCGCCTATTGGCCTTGGGCATTACCCTGGCTCAGGCGGGGTACTCTGTCATTCTCGATGCCAAGTACGATCGCCAGTTGTTTCGGCAAGAAGCCATTGACCGCACCCAGCAAGCAGGACTATCGCTGCAAATCTTGCACTGTACAGCGCCGACCGAGGTTCTGGAGGCGCGGGTGCGCGATCGGGCTGGTGACATCGCCGATGCCACCGTAACCATCCTCCAGCGGCAGTCTATGGAGCCCTTTACCCCGGCAGAGCAAGCTTTGGTGCACAGCATCGACACCACCCAGGCAGTGCCTCCGCAAATAGCCGCTATATTAGGGGCATAGAGGCTGTTTGGCGTTCTTGTTTGGCGTTCTATTGAGGATGTACTGGTGGTCGATAAGATCATTCCACCCGCGCTGAAAATTTGGTTGGTCTTCTTATTTGTGTTTTTGCTCCTCGACTACGGGGTTGTCTCCAGCATTTTGTTGGGGGCGATCGCTGGGTTTGCGGGAGGCACCATCAACGCCTGGTGGATCACCCTCGGGGGCGAACCGACCACCACCCTTGAGATCCCAGCATCTCTACGTCAGTTCAGCCGCAAGCAGTTGCCCCTGAAAAATCTCTTCCGGCGCGATGGCCGTCAGCGAGTTCCTAGGGCCCGGCGATAGGGGTTTCAGAACCAGAGGCGGGCATACTGAGCGGTAGCTTTTCTATCTCCGCCTGCCATGACAGAACGAGCATACTGGCTGGCCTGGGCCCAGGCCCACGGGCTCGGCCCGATTTTGCTGAAGCGACTGCACAGTCACTTTGGCACGATGGCTCAAGCCTGGCATGCCGACGGGGCCGACCTGCTTGAGGTCGAAGGCATTGGTTTGGGTGGGGGGGCTAGCCTAGTCGAGTATCGCCAAACCGTTGACCCGCTAGAACGTTTGGTCAGCTACACAGAACAGCACCCTAATTTTTGGACTCCGGCTGACGCCGAGTACCCAGCGCTTCTCTACGAAATTACTGACCCACCACCGCTGCTGTTCTATCGCGGTCGAACCGAGTTAATCAGTGCTCTCGGGCAGCACCCGTCGGTGGGCATAGTGGGTACCCGTAGCCCTTCGGAGTATGGTCAGCGCTGGACCCGCCGTCTGGCACAGCAGCTCGCCGCCCACGGCGTGATCGTCGTGTCTGGCCTGGCCAAAGGCATCGATCGCTGGGCCCATCAGCACACCCTAGACAGCCAAGGGCTGACGATCGCCGTGCTCGGCACCGGGGTGGACTGCAGCTACCCCTGGGATAACCGTGAGTTGCAGGAGCGTATTGCCCAAGACGGGCTCCTGCTCAGCGAGCATCCCAACGGTACACCGCCCGATCGGGGGCACTTTCCCCGTCGCAACCGAATCATTGCCGGGCTCAGTCGGGTGGTGGTAGTCGCTGAGGCCCCCGCTCGCTCTGGGGCATTGATTACAGCCCAGCTGGCCAACGACTATGGTCGCGATGTGTTCGCGGTACCAGGCTCCCTCGATAACCCCAACAGCGCTGGCTGCCTGGGGCTGATTAACCAGGGAGCCCAGATGATCTTGACCGATACTACGCTGATTACAGCCCTGGGGCAGCTACCCCAGATCGGCAACGACGCCATGGCAAAACCAAGGGATACCGGGAAGAGCGATCGCGCTGCTCCTAATCCAGCGCCTTCCCTGCCCCCCGCCATGGCCGAGGTGTTGGCCGCCGTTACCGACGAGCCCGCCACTCTCGATCGCCTGGTGCAGGATCTAAACCAACCCACTGGCGAGGTGCTGGCGACCCTGGTGCAGCTAGAGCTCATGGGTCTGGTCACCCAGCTGCCTGGCATGCGCTATCAACGAGGCTAAGTAGGCAGTTGAGATTAAATGTAAGATAGCAGGGTAGCCAGAGTGCCCTCAAATGCCCGCCCCATTACGCATCATTTTGACCGAGGAAGAAGACCGCACGTTAAGTGAACTTCGGGAGGCTCAGACAGTTCCCTATCGGACGCGTGACCGAGCGCATAT
>NZ_JADEWX010000344.1 GCF_015207395.1 Nodosilinea sp. LEGE 07088 | reverse complement strand
CCCTCAATTGCCTCAAACCCCTGCACCCCCAACTCGTGCTCGAAGACAAACCGCTCCAGCGTTGTCCGCCGAAACACCGACTCCCGCTCCCCACAGTGCTGAATCGCCGCGTCAATTACCGATGTGGCAGATGGCTGGTCGCCAATTGCCTGGACATTGCCATCCGGCAACTCTGGCAACTCCAACCCCTTCAACTGAATCAGCGCATTCCACCCCCGCTGTAACAGCCCCTCGTCCACCTCCTTGGGTTTCCGCTTCCGCGACACCAGCGTCGCCGTTTCCCGCGTGGCCCGATTATTCTCAGAGCCAGTGGCTTCCCACTCCTCAATCAGCTTCAGGATCTGTTGCCGCCGGGTCGAAAATGCCTTGAGCAACTCGGGAGAATATCCCACCAGTTCAAACTGTCCATGGGCCTTTTGCTCGATCTGGAATCCTTGCTGCTTCAGCGCTACGGCCAGCTCATTCTGATAAATCTGCCCAAGGAGTTTTTGGTTGGCGATCGCCGCCTCATTACTCAAACTAAACCACCGTCCATCCGCCAACTGCGTCGCATTCATCACCACACAATGGCTGTGCAGCTGTGGCTCCGCCTCCCGGCTGGTGGAATGGGTAAACACCGCCGCCGCGATATTCCCCGTCGTCACCTTTGTCCGCCCGGCCTCGGTTGAAATCCTCGTCTGGGCATAGCGCTCTTCCAACACCGACAACGCCTTGGCCACTGCCTGATGATGAGCCTCCAACACCCGCTCGTCCTGCTGCACCAGAGCCGCAATGCTGACACTCTTCGGGGCGCTGAAGGTAAAATCGGTCGCCGCTCGTCGCTTTTCTGGATTAACCACTTTCCCCATCAGCGATCGCCCGTCCGGAGCCTGCCCCGAGAGCATTTGGCTGAACGCCTCCTGACTCACTGTCCCAACCAAACCCAACGACACAGCCCCTTTACCCACCCACTTCGTCGGGTAAGCCGCTTCTTCTGAGGAGTAATAATCCTCTTTTGTGTAATAGGTCTCCGCTTGAGCCGCAGAGAGGTTGCTCGTGGAAAGCATGGAGAAAGTTGGTTAAAAAAATGACGCCACCCTGGAGCGAAAACGAAAGCGTCTTCAAAAGCGGTAGAAACCCTGTGGGGAGGGCCGTTGCCCGGTTTTTGCCAAAACCCTGGCGTACTGTGTGGCCTCTCCGCGAAGCCCCCCAGAGGGGGCGTAGCATCGATGAGCGACCTGGCTTAGCTAACATTGTATAACCATTTTCTAGGTATTTCTGACTTGAAAGTAAATTTAATTAACCTTTTTCATCCTTAGAGGTTAGATCACCCTATGGTGAAGAGGTAACGTTCTGGGTTTCACCATGAAACTTTCTCCAGGTATCCCCCCTGTGGTTCAGTTAGCCGCTGATTTAGGCTCGTCGGCCTCCAAGCTGTTTTATCGAGTTCAGCCAGATCAATGCGCTCCGATTTGGATGGGGGCAGAAGTAGCCGATGGCTTATCCTCGGTCGTTCTCTCTGGGGTGAGTACCGCTGGTCGCCCTCAAGACATGGCCTGGTTAGAACTGGATAAGGATGTGGTGATGGTGGGTGAAGCGGCCAAAGCGTTTTTGGAGATGAATAGCCTGTCCGCTAAAAAGTATGAGCAGGCCGTTTATAAGCTGGCGGCGGCGTTGGGGATAATCGCTGACATTGAGCAATTGCCCAGTCGCTACCAGGCGGTGGTCTGGTTAGCGTTGCCCCTGGGGGAATTCTCGACCCAGTCGGTGATTGTGACGCGATTCAAAGACCTGTGTCAAAAGGGCTTTACCTGTCGTGGGAAATTTCAGCAGGTGGATCTGACCTTCAAGTGCTACCCCGAAGGTTTTGGCCTCTATCTCATCCGCAAGCAGCACCTGGCTCGAATTGGAGAGGTAATTGAGCAACGCCGAACCACGGTCATGATGATGGGGCACCGCAATCTCTCGCTGCTGGCTTTCGACAACGGCACGCTGAACATGAACGGCACCAACTCAGATGGCCCTGGCTTTTGGTTTTTCTTTGAAAAAGGAGCACGGTCAGCTGGAGTGACTACCCCCGATTATCCAGCTTTGATGCGAGCCCTGAGTTCGGGTGATCCTCACCAGGTCGCACCGTCCCAGGCTGGAGTGGTGGATTTCTCAGAGGCTGTTTCTGCCGTTCAAACCCTCTACCGCAAAGCTGTGATGACCTATCTGCGCGATAACCTGCTGAAGCGGATGACAGAGCATTCGGTAGATGTGGTGATCAGTGGTGGAGCCTCTCGCAT
>NZ_JADEWX010000096.1 GCF_015207395.1 Nodosilinea sp. LEGE 07088 | reverse complement strand
GGGTTGGCCCAATCCTGGGCGGGGCCGGGGGGCTCAATCTGATTTAACAGGGTCACATAGTCGCCCCAGAGAATCGGCTCATCGGGGTAGAAAAAGCCGCTGGCATCGGGGCTGAGCCAGCGCAGCTGAGCCAGCGCGGTAATGCAGTCTTTGGCCCAGTAGCTCTGAATGTCGATTGGGACGGGCGACGGTGCCATGGCAGGCACCCCATTGACGTCACCCTGGGGCGGAAACTGCTTGGTCGCGGCGACAGAAGGAACCGTTGGGCCGCCGACCTGAGCCAGCAATGGCAAAATCCCCGGCCCGCTGATCGTTAGTATTAGTGTTGCGGCAAAACCCACCAGCGATCGCATCCACCCCTTACCCATCCACCCCATACCGCTAACCTCCGCTCCGTTTAGCTTTATAGCCCTTGGCTACCAGCAGTTCTACCAGTTTTTGGGCATGGTCGCCCTGAATTTCAATCACATTGTCCTTGGCGGTGCCGCCGGTGCCGCACTGGGCCTTGAGCTGTTTAGCTAAAGCCGTGAGGGAGTCAGGCTGGTGCTCAAACCCGGTGATCACCGTGACGGTTTTGCCGCCGCGTCCTTTGCGGCTGACCTGCACCCGCACAGTTTGTTGGTTGGGGGGGCGATCAGGTATCCCCCTTGCCATGGGGTCGGCGGGGCCAAATTCTTGGTAAACCTTGCGCTCTTCCCCCCCAGAGCTATTGGCCGATCTGATTTTCCCCTTAGCCATAGCAATTTCCTAGACTGCCTGATTTATACCATCGGCAGGGGATTTTTGAATGGCATTCAAGCCTCAGCTCTGAAAATTGATGGGTGCTTCTCCCTGAGGCATCGTTACACTGATATCTGGAGCGTCACATCTGCAACCCTTTGTCTATGCAACTTCACCTCAAGGTCTGGCGACAGGCCCGTGCCAACACCCCTGGCCAGTTTCAGACCTACACCGTGGCCGATGCCCATCCCGACATGTCGTTTTTAGAACTGCTCGACGTGCTCAACGAGCAGTTGATCCAGGCTGGGGCTGAGCCCATCGAGTTTGACCACGATTGCCGTGAGGGCATCTGCGGCTCCTGCGGGGTGATGATCAACGGCAAAGCCCACGGTGGGCAACCCCAGACCGCCACCTGCCAGCTCTACCTGCGCCACTTTAACGACGGTGACAAAATTACCCTGGAACCCTGGCGTTCCAGCGGTTTCCCGGTGATCAAAGACCTGGTGGTAGACCGTAGCGCCTTCGATCGCATTCAGATGGCGGGGGGCTATATCTCCGTCAAAACCGGCTCCGCCCCCGAGGCCAACGCTATCCCCGTACCCAAAGCCACAGCCGACGCGGCCTTCGACTACGCCGCCTGCATCGGCTGTGGAGCCTGTGTCGCCGCCTGCCCCAACGCCTCGGCGTCCCTATTTACGGCGGCCAAGGTAGCCCACCTGGCCCTGTTACCCCAGGGTCACCCCGAACGGCACACTAGGGTGTTGGCCATGGGCGAACAAATGACTGCCGAAGGGTTTGGTGACTGCTCCAACCATGGCGAGTGCCAGGCGGTATGCCCCAAGGGCATCTCCATCGATGCGATCGCCACCATGCGACGGGAGTATGTCCGGGCTATGACCGGTTTTTAGGGAATGAGTTTTAGATTTTGCCGGGGTCAAACACCTCAAAACTAAGCCTTCAAAACTCAAAACTCAAAACTTGGATCGGCTGGGCTATGACTGCGATCGCCAGATCCGCACCGTCCCATCCCACCCGGCGCTGACCAGAGTTTTGCCATCGGGGGCAAAATCGACCCCCCAGACCCAGCCCTCATGGCCTTGCAATATAGCGGTCAATCGGCCCCGTTCCATATCCCAGAGACGAATGGTGCTGTCGTTGCTGGCGGAGGCCAGGAGGTTGCCGTCGGGGCTAAAGGCGATGCTGTTGACCGGGGCCGGGTGGGCCTTAAAGCAGGTGGTTTCGCGCCCGCTGTTGAGCTTCCAAAAGCGCACGGTACAGTCGGCGCTGGCGCTAGCCAAAAGCCAGTTATTGGGGCTGGCGGCCACCGAGAGCACTTCCCCGGTGTGACCGCTGAGCACATGGTTGCTGCCACGCCCTTTGATGCGGTATAGACGCACGGTTTTGTCTTGGCTGCCGCTGATTAGCGTCGTGCCGTCGTGGCTGACGGCGACCGCCCGCACCCAATGACTATGGCCGTTAAAGCGGTTGATTAAAGCCTGGTCGCTAACTCGCCAAACGCAAATCTTGTTGTCTTGGCCGCCGCTAAACAGATATTTACCGTTGGGGCTAAACGCCACTGCCCGCACCCAGCTCGTATGGCCCTCTAGGCGACCCAGAGAACGACCACTGGTGAAATCCCAAAGGTGGATGATGTTGTCGTTGCTGACACTGGCAAAACAGGTACGATCGGGACTGACGGCTACGGCTCGTACCCAGGCGCGGTGGCCATCGATCACCTGTACCGGGTTGCCGGTGGCCAAATGCCATACTCGTACAGTCTTATCGCCGCTGCCGCTGATAATAAAGTTGCCATCAGCGCTGACGGCAACCGATCGCACCCAGCTGCCGTGGCCGGTTAGCACTCGGGCGCAGGCCCACTTGGCGATGCGGGGGGCATTTCTAGCAGTATTCTCGGCTGTCCGGCTGAGGGCCGTGGTCATATCCACCAGCTCAAAGCTAGAGAAATTACCAGCGGGGTTGCTCTGGGGCTGAGATTCGGGAGGCATAGTAAGGCTACGAATCAACATGGTTCCCTGTCGGTAACGATGACTATTGGCACAGACTGGGGCCAGCCTGCATGACTCATCGTTCACTACACCCTGCCTGCATCCTATTCCGAAAAGTGAATTTTTAGGGCGTGTCATCAGTTCTGGCCACCATCCTGATCCCAAAAACAGGTTAGGGGCTGTAACCGCTGATTCTCGGGCCATCAGCCGTTAATTGATGACAGCCCCTAGAACGCCGGTACAGAAACCCGGTTTCTCGGCCAGAATGCCAGTCATGCCGTTAGGGCAGTGACCAAGAAACCGGGTTTTTAGCCATACTGTACCAATGCTCTAGGCGATGCTGCCCCGTTTGCGAGCCTCTTTGTAAGAGGTGCCAACATGCTTAAGTCCGGCGCGAATCATTTCCTGTTCGAGCAGGGCAAAAAAGCGGGTGCGATCGCCGCCGCGCACCACCGCCTGGTTGTGAGCCTCCGCCAGTGTTACCGGATAGCCGTAGCCCTTTTGCACCTGGGTGAGCACCATACTCAAGGCGCGATCGCGCAGCGCCTCATCAGCCATCACCCACTGGGGCATTTCTACCCGCGCCACCTCTGGTCCCACATGGAGGTAGCAAAAATAAACGCGATGATCGCCGTAGCTGTCTAAAATGCTGGCAGTGCTGCGCCAGAAGGGGCTGCGCTCGCCCGGGGCCAGCTCCATGGCCCAAAAGGTGGCATCCCGCAGGGGCAAAAATCGGCCACAGGGAGCGCGTTCGCCCTTAGAGGCGGGGCTTTGCCCATCGCCCAGGTTGCCCTCCGGGCTGGTGCAGTGGGTCTGGCAGTCGGGCTGGGGAAAGGGGCAGGCCGCCCACCGCAAAAAATTCATCGCTTCGCCGCTGCGGCTGGCACTGAGGTAGCCCACCAGGGGAATGCCGAGCTGGCGCAACTGCTCCCAGGCGGCCAGGATGGGCGGCAGAATGCGATCGCGGGCTTCGGCGGGCAGCGCCTCTAAAAACCAGTAGATCAACGATCCATCTACCAGTGCCAGCACGGGTGCTGGATCCGGCGAGGCTGGAGCAGTGACCACACTGTTGTGGACGGTTGCTCCCAGCTCGGCTAACATCACCGCCTCAGCTACGGTGCGGCGGTGCCCCATCCATTCTTCGGTGCTGATGCCCCACTGCCGCGACAGGTAAAGATCTTCAGCCCGGTATACCACCTCGGGCAGGCTGTCTAGCAGCGGAAAGCGCCCCTGGCCGTAGTGCAGCACCACCCGGCCCACATTGATCAAGTAGCAGTAGGCAATTTCGTGATGGCTGGGAGAAATTTGCGATCCGTCGGTGGCGATGACGGTATGGGCCTCGGGGGCAGCGGCGATGGGCGGGTGCTGGGTGAGGGGCTCAACCGGCTGGGCCGCTGTAAAGGGGGCGCGATCGCCCCAGGTTTCGGCCTGACCCACCAAATGCGCCTGATGGATCGCGGCATTAGCCAGCAGCCGACGAGCAACCGTGACGCGCTCTTGGGCAGCGGCGGCCTCCTGGCTGAGGTGCTGGCTAATACCCTGCATCTGCCGGGCCAGCTTCATCAGGTCGAGCATAGGGAAGAGTATTTGGTACGTCTATACTAGCATTCCTCAAGAAAACTTCGTCATAATCTGCGACCTACGGATGCCACTTTCGCGCCCATCGGTATACTGTCGTTTGGCTTGGTAGTTGATCGTGTCGTTGGTCGTGCTTATGGAGTCGAAGTGGCTCACCTCAGGGATGCTGGCAACCCTGGGCACTCTGGTTATAGTCGCCCCTGCCCGGGCGGCGACGCTTCAGTATTGGTGGTTTGATGCCCAGACTAATCAGCTGGTGCTCACCACCGACAGTGAGGTGCAACCCAGGGCGCAGCTACTGGTTAACCCCACCCGCATTGTGATCGATCTGCCTAATACTCAGCTGGGTAGCACCAGCACTCGACAGGCCGTCGGGGGGGCCGTTCGCGAGGTGCGGGCGGGGCAGTTTGACAGCCAAACCGCTCGCCTGGTGATTGAACTGTCTGCGGGCTACGGCCTTAACCCTCAGGATGTGCGGGTGCAGGGTCTGCGCCCTAACCAGTGGGCGGTGCAGCTCCCCGCCCTGAGCACGGCAGCGGCGCCGCCCACGGGTGCTATCCCGCCCCCTACAGCGACCGCTAACCAGGTGCAGGGCAATACCGGCAGTGGGGCGGCGGCCACTCTGACGGGCGTGGTTACCACCGGCGATGGGTTTCTAATTCGGCTGAGCGGCGACGCCCCTACCCCGGTGGTACAGTTCACCACTGACAATGCTGACAATCGCTTCGCCGTCATCGATCTGCCCAATACAGCCGTTGCCACCAACCTCAGCCCGGCCGATTTACCCAACTACCGCTACAGCATCATCACCTGGGATGTGGCCCAGCAGCCCAGTAGCCCACCCTCCACCCGGATCACCCTCAAATTGGCCCCTACTAGCCCTGACTGGCGGGCCCTGCGCAACAGTAGCGGCGTAATTGTGCTGCCTCCCAGCGGTGTACCCATTAGTAGTGTGTCCGATGAACCGCCGCCGCTGGCGACGGCCCCTAACACACCGCCGCCCCAGGCCCAGGCCCAGACCCAGGCCCAGACCCCTCGTCCCGCCAATCCTCAGCCCCCGCCTACGCGGTCGGCAGAGGCTCCCGCCACGCCCCCATCGCTACCCACGGCCCCCAGCGGGCGGGTGGTGGTCGCCATTGACCCCGGTCACGGGGGTCGAGACCCGGGTGCCGTGGGCATCAACGGCCTACAAGAAATACAGGTGATTTTTCCGATTTCTCAGCGGGTCGCTGAACTGCTCGAAGCCCAGGGCGTGGTTGTCGTCATGACTCGGCGGGAAAACATTACCCTGGGCTTGCAAGATCGCGCCGATATTGCCAATCGGGCCCAGGCCAATCTGTTTGTCAGCATTCACGCCAACGCGATTAGCCTCAGTCGCCCCGATGTCAACGGCATTGAGTCGTACCATGCCTCTGCTACGGGGCAACGATTGGCGGCTACCCTGCAAGCCAGCATGCTGGCGGCGACCGGCATGCGCGATCGCGGCGTCAAGCAGGCCCGCTTTTACGTGCTGCGCCAAACGGCTATGCCCGCCGCCCTTCTGGAAGTGGGCTTTGTCACCGGCGCCCAGGATGCCCCTCGTTTAGCTGACCCCGCCTGGCGCGAAACCATGGCCCAGGCGATCGCCCGAGGCATTCTGCAATATATTCAGCAGGGGCCGTAGGTGCCCATGGTTCTGGCCGCTGACTTCCTGCATAGATATGACAAATGAACTCCGCGCCCTTGTCTTTGCTGGGCTAGGCACTTTGATTGGCGCGCTAATCCAATACTATTTTCAGCGGCGTTCGATGGCTCACCAGGAGCGCCGCGAAATCATCGAGGTCCATCTGCTTCAGCTGCAGAATGCGGTCGAATCGCTCTATTACCGATTGAACAACTTGCTTGACGGGGGTGGCAGAGCGATCATGGGCGATGCCTATTTTCGCCAAACATCTATCTATATCTTAGCCAGGGTTCTGGCCCAGGAAAGCCTGCTAACCACCGAGGGGATTTATGCCAAATTAAACTACGATGAGGCCTTTAAGCGCCAGCTAAAGGGCAATCTGCATGCCCTCAACGGTTGCCTAGATGACCACAACTTTCTTTATTACCATCGGATACAGCTAGGGGAAATGTTGATCCAAGATGCCCAGCTCGTCACCTACACAGAATTTCTAGCCCTGCTTAAAAACAACTCCCAGGCCGCTGCCGTGATCAAGGCTGAGGAATTTATTATGTCTGCCACAGACCAGCAGTGGGACAGGCTGCGACAACAGGCTAAAGCGCTGGTTTTTTTGCTGGAATCAAAAACCAGGGTGCCCAGTGCCCTCAGTCTCTCCAGAGCCGCATGAGTTATCCATAGAGGATTGCTGCAGCCAATTCAGAATCTTGGGCGATGGTATCGAGATGAGCTACTGGTTTAGCGGACAACTTTATCGGGGCCCTGATGTTTCCCTCGCTGTTAACGACCCGGCTTTTTTGTACGGCGCCACGGTATTTACTACCCTGCGCATCTACGGTGGCAGTCTGGAGCATCCGTTGACCCAGTGGTCAGCTCACCAGGCTCGGTTGGTACAGGTTCTTGGCCATTTTGGCTGGCTCACCCCCGACTGGCCTACTGTGAGGCAGGGGGCTGAAGCCCTATTAAAGGACTATCCCCTTTTGCGCATCACCTGTTTCCCCGATGGTCGCGAGCTGATCACCGGGCGCAGCCTAGCTCCCGATCTGGCTCAGATACAGATTCAGGGCATTGGGGCTTGGGTCGCTGCGGGGGATCGGTATCGGCGATCGCATCCCGGCTACAAAACCGGCAACTATCTGGGCGCTTGGCTAGCCCTACAAGCCGCCCAACGGCAGGGTACTCAGGAAGCGATATTGGTAGATGCCCAGGGCCATTGGCTGGAAACCAGCACTGGCAATCTCTGGGGCTGGGCCCAAGGCCAGTGGCACACGCCCAGTCTTGGGGGTGATATGTTGCCCGGCATCACGCGCCAGCACCTAGTCGCGCACCTGCACCAGCGGTGCGAACCTGCCAAAGAAATTCTCTGGACTCCCGAGGTGGCTCAGGCTTTTGAAGCACTGGCTTATAGCAACTCAGGGGTACAGGTAGTGCCTATTCACACAGTTGTATGCGATCGCAGTAAACTGGAGTTTAACCCTCAACACCCCGCCCTGGAGGCTTTACGGACTGCATTCGCAGTTAATTGAGATCTAATATCAACGTCACATTAGCCCATTCCGGCAGATGGCGTTAACATAAGTTAATATCCTTCTAATTAAAAACGGCTTGTTTAAGCGTTAGCCCTTAGCAATCGGTTCATTAGAAACAGCTCACCCCAAGAAGTTAGTGGAGGCATTACCACGGTGAACAAACGGTGGAGAAATGCAGGTTTATATGCCCTGCTGGTCGTTGTAGTGATTGCATTGGCAACGGCCATTTTTGATGGTTCCGGCCCTGAAACCCAGACCTGGCGCTATAGCCAGTTTCTGAATGCGGTGCAAAACAATCAGATCGAGCGCGTCGATATCAGCGCCGATCGCACCCGTGCTCGCTTTACTGACCCCGAAGGCAACGGCCAGGTGATTGTTAACCTGCCCAACGATCCAGAGCTGATCAGCACCCTGGAGACCAATGACGTCGATATCGTGGTTATGCCCCAGAGCGACGATAGCGTCTGGGTGCGGGCCTTCAGCACCTTACTAATCCCTGTTTTGCTGTTGGGGGTGCTCTTTTTTGTGCTGCGCCGAGCCCAGAGCGGTCCTGGCAACCAGGCCATGAACTTTGGTAAATCCAAGGCCCGCGTCCAAATGGAGCCTCAGACTCAGGTCACCTTTGGCGACGTGGCCGGGATCGAGCAGGCCAAGCTCGAGCTGACCGAGGTAGTTGACTTCCTTAAAAATGCCGATCGCTTCACCGCCGTCGGTGCCAAGATTCCCAAGGGTGTGTTGTTAGTCGGCCCTCCCGGAACCGGCAAGACTCTCTTGGCTAAGGCCGTGGCTGGGGAAGCAGGTGTCCCTTTCTTCTCCATCTCCGGTTCTGAGTTTGTAGAAATGTTTGTGGGTGTGGGGGCATCCCGCGTTCGTGACCTGTTTGAACAGGCTAAGGCCAACGCCCCCTGTATCGTGTTTATCGATGAGATTGATGCGGTCGGTCGTCAGCGGGGTGCAGGCCTCGGCGGTGGCAATGACGAGCGTGAGCAAACCCTCAACCAGCTGCTGACCGAAATGGATGGTTTTGAGGGCAATACCGGCATTATCATCATTGCGGCTACCAACCGTCCCGACGTGCTGGATGCGGCTCTACTGCGACCTGGTCGATTCGATCGCCAAGTCGTGGTCGATCGTCCCGACTACGCCGGTCGGCTCGAAATCCTGAATGTCCATGCCCGCGGCAAAACCTTTGCTAAAGATGTCGATCTCCAGAAGATTGCCCGCCGCACCCCTGGCTTTACCGGGGCTGACCTGTCCAACCTGCTGAACGAGGCAGCCATTCTTGCCGCCCGTCGCAACCTCACCGAGATTTCCATGGATGAGGTCAACGATGCCATTGACCGAGTGCTGGCTGGCCCTGAGAAGAAAGATCGGGTCATGAGCGAAAAGCGTAAAGAACTGGTTGCTTACCACGAGGCGGGCCATGCTCTGGTGGGTGCGCTGATGCCCGACTACGACCCGGTGCAGAAAATTAGCATCATTCCCCGGGGTCGTGCCGGTGGTCTCACCTGGTTTACTCCCAGTGAAGATCGCCTCGAGTCGGGACTCTATTCCCGCTCGTACCTGCAAAATCAGATGGCCGTTGCTCTCGGTGGCCGGATTGCCGAAGAGATTATCTTTGGTGAAGAGGAAGTTACTACTGGGGCTTCTAACGACCTGCAGCAGGTGGCCCGCGTAGCGCGTCAAATGGTCACTCGCTTTGGCATGAGTGACAAGTTGGGGCCCGTAGCCCTGGGTCGCCAGCAGGGCAATATGTTCCTAGGCCGCGACATCGCTTCCGAGCGCGATTTCTCTGAGGAGACCGCTGCTACGATCGATTCTGAAGTGCGCGGACTGGTCGATCAGGCCTACATCCGGGCCAAACAGGTGCTCACTAACAACCGCCATGTGCTCGACCAGCTGGCTAATATGCTGGTTGACAAAGAAACCGTGGATTCAGAAGAGCTCCAGCAGCTGCTAGCGACCAACGATGTCAGCATGGCTTCGATTGTGTAGATATCGGCCCATAGTGACCGATTAGAACGCTTTAAGGGATGTCCTGCGCGGGCATCCCTTTTCTTTTGCGTTCCCATGTAACAGTTTGCAAGCAATAGTGGGCAAACTGTTAACAACCGTCGACGTCGATGATCTCAGAGGCTAGGGTTGTGGTTGTTTTATCGGGCTCTAGGCCGCACGCGATGACCGTTCAACCTCGATCTATTGGATCAAACATTATTCTCACCAACATCGAAACCGTTCCTGGCAAGGCCATTACCCAACAGCTGGGCTTGGTGCAGGGCAGCTCGGTACGGGCTAAGCACCTCGGCCGCGACATTGCGGCGGGGCTCAAAAATATTGTAGGCGGTGAACTCAAGGGCTATACCGAACTCTTGCAAGAGGCCCGCCAAGAGGCCACTAACCGCATGGTGCAGGAGGCCCAGCAGCGCGGTGCCAATGCCATTGTCAACGTTCGCTTTGCCACCTCATCACTGACCCAAGGGGCAGCAGAACTGTTCGCCTACGGCACCGCCGTACGGGTGGAGTAGCGATGGATGGTCTGATTATTCTGGCCGTGCTGCTGGGAATTGGCTACTTTTTTGGGACCCGGGTTGAAAAGCAGCATTTTCGTAGTTTGCAGCAGCGCGAGCAGGCCATTCAAGGGCTGATGCTGAGCACCGCTGGGGCTAAAGTATTGCTACCCCAGGCTCACCAGGCGCAGCTGTTTGTCGGCAGTGTGGTGGTATCATCCGACTTCTTTAAGACCTTTATAGCGGGCATAATGAACTTGTTGGGCGGCCGCATTACGGTCTACGAAAGCCTGCTCGAACGAGGTCGCCGAGAAGCCCTGCTGCGCATGGAAGAGTCGGCCCAAGCTTGGGGAGCCGATCAGGTGGTTAATATTCGCATTCAAGCCGCTGAGCTGAGTGGCAACAGTGGTAAGGGCGTTGTCGCTCTGGAGGTGATGGCCTATGGTACAGGTGTTCGATAATTCTCGGTAAGCCACATAGGAGAGCTGTCCCAGCTAAGCACCGCCAGTTTAGGCCATATAGTATTAGCCGCCCTCAAGATAAACCATCTTGAGGGCGCTGGGCATCGGTAATGCATAGCCTCCTGACGGGGCAGGACTACCTAGCCCCCTGCGACGGCCGGTACAATGCTGACCTCATCGCCATCGCTGAGAGCGGTGTCTTTGCCGTCGAGAAAGCGGATGTCTTCGCTGTTGACGTAGAAATTGATGAAGCGACGCAACTCACCGGCATCGTCGCAAAGGCGAGCCTTGATCCCAGGGCAAGCGCTCTCTAGGGCATTGAGCAACTCGACAATAGTGCCGCCATCACACTCAAGGGTGGCCTGGTTGTTGGTGAATTTTTGCAGAGGGGTTGGAATGAGTACTTTTACAGCCATGTCGGTATCTAAGTCAGACTTTAGGTCAATTAAACCAGGATTTAGCTCTGCGATCGCCCCTTAGGGCTCTCTCCAGAGCTCGCGTAGGTTGCCGAGGCCAGAATTGCTACCTCTGACTCGGCAACCCATGGCTATGTAGAGCTTAAACAGGCACCTGCTGCCATTCTAAGCGGTCAAGGGTGCGAGACCGCTCTAGGGCACGCTCAAAGCTATCTAGCTTGGGCTCAATCACGAAGGGCTCGCCGATATAACCCTGTACGGCTTCCTGAGTTTTCAGGCCGTTGCCAGTAATGTAGACGACGGTCGATTCATCCGGGTTAATTTTGCCAGCCTCTACTAGCTTCTTGAGTACCGCGATCGTGGTACCGCCAGCGGTCTCGGTAAAGATACCCTCGGTTTCAGCCAGCAGCTTCATGCCGGCAACAATTTCAGCGTCAGTGACAGCCTCAATGTTGCCGTTGGTTTTGCGAGCGATATCGAGAGCGTAGATGCCGTCGGCAGGGTTGCCAATGGCAATCGACTTAGCGATAGTACTGGGCTTCACTGGCGTGACAAAGTCTCGGCCTTCCTTAAAGGCCTGGGCAATAGGAGAGCAACCCTCGGCCTGGGCCCCGCTAAAGCGTACGGGCTTGTCATCGACCAACCCAACTTTCACAAACTCCTGGAAGCCCTTGTAAATCTTGGTGAACAGTGAGCCCGAAGCCAGCGGGGCCACAATGTGGTCGGGCAAGCGCCAGCCCAATTGCTCGGCCACTTCAAAGCCTAGGGTTTTAGAGCCTTCAGAATAGTAGGGGCGGAGGTTAATGTTGACAAATCCCCAGCCGTGGGTGTTGGCCACCTCAGAACAGAGGCGGTTGACCTGGTCATAGTTCCCTTGTACAGCCATGAGCGTGGGGTTGTAGATCAACGTGCCCAGAACCTTACCCGCCTCCAAATCGGAGGGGATAAAGACGCAGCAGTCGAGACCGGCATGGGCTGCGATCGCAGCCGTCGAGTTAGCCAGATTGCCCGTGCTGGCACACGATACAGTGGTAAAGCCCAGTTCCTGGGCACGCGTCAACGCCACCGACACTACCCGATCTTTGAAGCTTAGGGTGGGCATGTTGACGGCATCATTCTTGATGTAGAGCTCTTTCAAACCCAGCTGACGCGCCAAACGGTTTGCTCGCACCAGGGGAGTCATGCCGGTGCCCACGTCAATGGGGCTATCGGTACTCACCGGCAGAAAATCTTTGTAGCGCCAGATTGACAGCGGCCCAGCCTGAATAGTGCTGCGGGTAACACGCCGACGAATCGCGTCGTAATCATAGGCCACTTCTAACGGGCCAAAACACTCCTCGCACACATGCTTGGCCCCTAAATCATAGGTTTCGCCACACTCGCGGCACTTGAGTGCTGAAAAGGTAGGAGTCGTGGCAAGAGAGCGTTCGATAGACTGCGTCATGGCGTTTTCTCTATGTTGGCTTCAATAGGTGACAGGTTGTTCAGAATTCAAGTAGTCAGAACTTACCACTGCTGGCAATCTCCAGTCAAACATACCCGACTAAAAAAGTCGGGTATGTTTTCATGTCTGATTCGATTAGCGGTTTGATTGGACTGGCGGGCCACGTCCTCTCTGGATCTGCTGCTCCTAAATCGCTTGATTCCTGGGAGTTGATTTGGCCTGGCCAGGCTTTAACATTGACTCGATCGGGCAAAAAGTCGGTCTGGAGAACAGCAAAGTAGTGTGTTATACAAACGCTCCCCTTGGAGTTAAGGTTAAGTGATTTAAAGTCATGGAACGTTCGTATTGTCCTGCGTGCCAGACCGCTCAAACTGCTTTATGCTTGGTGCCCAATGGTGCTCTGTAATTTGGGATTTTGCCTCGCACCCTGGTGGCCAGTCTCAGGCAGATGACTTTTGTCATGCTCTTAGCAGAACGATATGGTAGTGACCCAAGATAAGCCCCTTGCTAATGTATTTCGCCAACTTTCCGGGGGAGCCTTCCCGCCGGTGGTTGAGTCCTATGATCGAGGTAAGACGATTTTCTTCCCGGGCGATCCGGCAGAGCGCGTCTACTTTTTACTAAAAGGGGCGGTTAAGTTGTCTCGGGTGTACGAGGCTGGCGAAGAGATTACAGTCGCCCTCCTGCGCGAAAATAGCGTGTTTGGAGTCTTGTCACTGATCACGGGTAATCGCTCTGATCGCTTCTATCACTCCGTCGCCTTTACCCCTGTAGAGTTGCTGTCAGTGCCCATTGAGCAGGTTGAGCAGGCCCTGGAAGAGAATCCTGAACTGGCGTTACTAATGCTGCGGGGCCTGTCATCGCGCATTTTGCAGACCGAGATGATGATTGAGACGTTAGCTCACCGCGATATGGGCTCTCGCTTGGTCAGCTTTTTGCTCATTCTTTGTCGCGACTTTGGCGTTCCCAGCCAGGATGGCATCACCATCGATCTCAAGTTGTCGCACCAGGCCATTGCTGAGGCTATCGGGTCTACGCGGGTGACCGTTACTCGCCTATTGGGTGATCTGCGCCAAGAGGGCATGATTTCTATCTATAAAAAGAAGATTACCGTCCATGACCCGGTTAACCTAAGTCAGCAGTTCACTTAACTGGGCTTTAGCCGAGGTGCTGTAGTCCAACCAGGAGCCTGACTGAGGCCGACTTGGGCGCACAGGGTTAAGGCCATGCAGTAGAGTAAATGCAAACTCCACCTTTGGCTGGTGCATGGTTTCTGGGTACGTACTAATTTTGGCGGTCTTAATGCTGGGGGGCGTGATTGCTACCCTGGGCGATCGCATCGGTATGCGGGTGGGCAAAGCGCGTCTGAGCCTATTTAACCTGCGCCCCCGGCAAACGGCCACGGTGGTCAGTATTGCCACTGGTGGCGTAATTTCGGCGTCAACCCTGGCAATTTTATTTGGGGTCAGTAGTCAACTGCGCACTGGGGTGTTTGAGTTGGGCAAAATTCAGGCCGATCTCGCCACTGCTGAAGCCGAGCTTGCCCAGGCAATGGATACCCAGGAGAGCGTGGAGGCTGATTTAGCCTCTGCCAGTGAGGAGCGGCAACTGGCATTGAGCCGCCTCCAGGATATTAATCAGTCGCTCAATCAAGCGGTAGCACAGCAAGAACAAACTGAGGCTCAGCTGCGCACAACAGTCGATCAACTCGATACCGTATCAAAGCAGGCGGCGGCCCTGCAACAGTCTACCGATGACCTCAGAGTACAGCGCGATCGCCTCCTCCAGCAGCAAGCCACTATTAGTAGCCAGATTGCCCAACGCGATCGCGCCATCACCGAACTCGACCGACAAATCGCGGCTCGTGACCAGCAGATTACCCAGCGGGAACAGCTACTTGCCAGCCTCGAAGCCCAGCAAGACTTTTTAGAACAGCAGGTTGCCGACCTGCAAAATCAATTTCAGGGATTGTTTCGAGGCAACATAGCCCTTAACCGCAATCAAGAAATTCTGGTGGGTCAAGGGCGAGCAGAAACCCGCGAGGAAGCCGAAGACTTCGTAGACAGCTTTTTGTTTGAAGCCAATCGGCTGGTGGCCCGAGCCATTGCGCCAGGAGCCGTTATTGATCAGCAAATTTTGCTCATTAGCAATCGAGAAGTTGACGCCCTGGTTGATCGCCTAGCCACAGGCGAAGATTATGTCGTGCGTCTCCTGTCTGCAGCCAACTACATCACTGGCGAACCCTGCGTGTTGAAACGGGGTGAGCCCTGTGTACAGGTGTTTATAGACTCTACCCCCAACGAGCAAATTTACGCCCCAGGCGAGCGTCTAGCCACTGTCATCCTAGAGTCACCGCCCTTCAACGAGCGCCAACTGGTCGAGCGCCTCAACCTATTGCTGGCAGCAACCCAGTTTCGGGCCCGTCAAGACGGCGTTGTTAGCGACACGTTACAAGTAGGGGATAATCGACCCGAGACTATTCTGACCTTTCTCGAAGCCGTCCAACAGTCAGGGCAAGCCCTGGACCTTCAAGCGATTGCTGCCACTGATATCTTTACGGCTGGGCCAGTGCAAATTCAACTGGTGGCTACCCGCGACGGACGCATTCTATTCCGCACCAACGAACCTGAACCTCCCCTGGGCCGCAACGGTGATTTGCAAAATATTGAGTGACCTTAATCGATATAGGGATCCACTTGAATTATCTCTGGCGGCTAATATTTAATAATGTCTAAAAAAATTTGCAGATAGTTACCATCTGCCACTACTTCGATACCGTGGGGATCACCTGTGTTTAGAATTAGCCTATTCTCTTTGGCTGCTGAATAGGTTGCTTTGCATCCAGCCTAGCCCTGGTTTATCCAGGGTTGGCGAGCCTTAACCTACCTGGAGCGATCCCATGAAATTTGCCGATATCTATCAATTCTTCGAGGATCCACCGCCCATCTACCTCAACAAAGAACTGGCCGTTTGCTACGTGCTATCTGTACTACTGCAGCAAGATTCCTACGGCACCGAATTGATCCAGCGGCTGACCTTGCATTATCCTCACTATCGTCTGTCAGACACTGTGCTCTATGGCGCACTTAAATTCTTAGAGGATGAAAATGCCATCGACGGTTACTGGAAGAAGGTAGAGGGTAGAGGTCGGCCTCGTCGAATGTATCGCCTCAATCCTGATTGGCGGCTTCAGGCTGAAGAGTTAGCCGAGTTTTGGAAAACCTACATGGGCGATCCGATCCGGCAGACTTCTACTCAAAGTCCCGCTTTTTCCTCCCCCCGGGGATGATGTCGGCCGATTTAGTCTACCTGAATGATCCATCATTTCGTACCCTAGAAGAGTACCGCTGCCTGGCCCAACCGTGACCGAAACTGTAACCTACTCCACGCTATTGCTGACCCTACTGATGGTGGTGGGGTTAGTCTTTTTTATTCGTGCTTCTACTAAAGACCGCATTGAAACGCTCACTTTGCCGTCTCCGGACGATCCACTGACTCTTTTGAAAGAACTCACCGATCATTTTGAAGCCCGCTCCTATGCAGTCATCGGTGTAGCTGCCGCTCCTGAGCGCATTACGCTACGTGGGAGGGTAAGTCCCAGCTTGTTTCTGGCTGTCTTCCTAACTACGCTGGCCGCAATCGGAGCCCTTTGTTTTGCCTTAGTGCTAGCTAAGCTGTGGCCGGTCTATGGGGCCAGCTTTTTAGGGTTGCTAGGTTTAGCCCCAGTCGCTGGGCTGTTTTACTGGCGCGGAGCCGATCGAGATGAAGACATTCAGTTACAGGTGATCTCATGCACTAGCCCTGAAAACTCGATACCAGACGCTAAACCTCAGATTTCTATCACGGCCCATCGCGATGAATTGATCGCGCTAGGGCAAGCTTTGGATCGCAAAAATTAGTTTGATTATTTAGCTTAGAGGGTTCCAACTAAATACCTATCCGGGGTCTCTCCGCGACCGGCCCACTGGGCCAAGTTCGCGTTCCTGATCGGGATATTTTTTTAGATGGAATACTCTTAGGGAGAAAAAAGGAGCGAGTCCCAGGACTCGCTCCTTTTTAGTGGATTTAACCTATGTCAGACTAGATCCTGTCGATTCTTTAAGTCAACAGGAAACCTATTCGTAACTTAGAAGAGCTAGTGAGTCAGAGTCTCCAAGGCTGAAGCGTTCTCCTCTTCATCTTCGCCAAGCAGTACCCTAAGACTAGGGAAGAGAAAATGATTCTCTTCTACATACTGGGCTCCAAACAGACCCTTCTCGGCCCAAAAGTACCGATCGGTGGTGTGCTCGTTCCGTTTAACCAGCAGCAGGGCTGGGGGGGCAATGCCCTCGGAATGGATAAAATTCCGAGCTGCGGTTACGGGTTTTTCGTTGCCGCTCTCAATACTATACTGAGGAACAGCTTCCAAGATGCGACGGCCTTCTAAGCGACGACGACTCTTACGTTTGCGTCTCCTTGCCAAGTTGCCTACCTCCCTCTCATTGGATATTTGGATGTAGTTTCGGTTACAAAATTTGTTAACCAGGCCAAGTATATAGGCTCAAAATAAGAATTTCAACTTCTCTTAAAAATCTGGTCAGGGGCACCAAACACCATGGCTTGTAAAGGATACAAGGGTGTTTAGTGGATTTGAGCCTGAACAGAATTGTTAAAAAATTGACAAAACTTTAATTTTTCTTCCGTCACACTCTAATGTTGCGCTGCCATGATTGGCTCTCCCAGCTCTGAATTCGTTGCTTTATGTCAGTCTCAGGTGTTTTTGCTGACCCAGGCTTTGGGATCGGTATCGACGGTGGTGTATCTGGCTGAGACTACGGCAGAGTCGATAGAGCCGACGCTAGTGCCGTTGGTAGCTTACCCAGAGACAGCTGATCCCTGGATTGGTTTGCGTGAGGGGTTGGGGATTTTTGCTGATGCTGAGACTGAACTGGGTGGTGGTCAAGCGATCCCTCGGTCTGCTGAGCAACCCCAGCAGGATTCATTGCAGCGCTTAGCCGATGTAGATCAATCTTTTCCCCTTCCTCCTAGTCCAGTCGAGGGCTATGAGAGTGGGGATGATGACAGTGTGGCAATGTCGTCAGATGTGAAGTCAAAGACAACATCCCAGAATTCAGATACTGCTTATCCTTTGGTTTTGCCCCTAGCCCATGATGGGGTGGTGCTGGGCATGATGGTTAGCAATCGTCATCTCCATCCCTGGACATCAAGTGACTACCAGCAGGCGGAACAGGTCGCTAATACCCTGGCCCTGGCCTGCGTCATGGATCAGCGCAACCAGTGGCTTCAGCGTCAGCTGACCCAGCATCGGTTGGCGCAGGTTGACCAGTCAGATACGTTTCACGATCTGCTGCACCAATTTCGGAACCCATTAACGGCACTGCAAACGTTCGGCAAGCTGATGGTCAAGCGATTGTCTCCTGAGGACACAAATCGCCCCATCGTTGAAGGCATTGTGCGTGAGAGTAAGCGACTGCAAGAGCTGGCCCAGCATTTTGATGCTGCTGTGGCTGAGGGGGATGAAACTTTGGAGCAGTCGGTGTTTCCTTCGGTTGGTAGATTGCTGTTGCCAGGAACTGAGGCCGGGGGCACCGAGGAGCTGCCTGTGGATACAAATCAGAGCAGTTCAGCATCGGTTTTAACCATCACCCCCGGGCAGGGCCACGGTTTGGGTCGGTCGTTGATGGTAGAGCCGGGTGCGATCGCAGATGTCGCCATTCCCTTAGTGCAATCGACTTTACCCCTAGCCCAAGAGCGAGGACTACAGCTGACTCACCATGTCCCGACCGCCCTGCCCCCGGTCTGGCTGGATCCATTGGCCCTGGGCGAAGTGCTTTATAACCTGCTCGATAACGCTCTAAAGTACGCGCCAACCGGATCGCTAGTGTGGGTTACCGCTGGGCTGGTGCAACACTTCAACCATCAGATATTTCAAGGTATTGCCGTAGGTGATACCGGAGTTGGGATTCCTGAGACTGATCAGGCGCAGTTGTTTTCCCGTCATTTTCGCGGAGTACAGGCTGCGGGGACTATTCCCGGTACTGGGTTAGGGCTGGCGATTGTGCAAGATTTGGTACAGGGCATGGGGGGACACATCGATTTAATTAGTCCGGTACAGGGCACTCCCTGGCTACCCCCTGAGGCTGCGGCCTATCCCGAGCATCCTGGTTCGCTGTTTGTGGTGTGGCTGCGGGTTTGGTCTGAATAGGCGCTGTCAGCGTTGAATAGCAAACCTGACGGCTGGGAGCATGGTTTTATCTTGAGTGACGATAGCAGCCTTAAAGATTTAAGGTGTATGTGTATCTAACGCTACAGATGGTCGTTTCCATAGGAGAATTAAAGCAGTTAAGACCCCCATATTTGTCGTCGCAATCCTCGGTGTTATCTATGGCAACTATCCTCTCTCCCGATGTGTCTATCCGCCTGGTTCCGCCTGCTGCCCTCAGCCCTCTGGTAGTGCCTGAACGACTTTTGCTGGGGCCTGGGCCATCTAATGCTGACCCTCGGGTGATTGCCGCCATGAATCACCAGCCTATTGGTCACCTCGATGCGGCCTATCTGGCGATGATGGACGAGGTGCAAGACCTGCTGCGCTATACCTGGCAGACGGCCAATTCACTCACCTATGCGGTGGCTGGTACTGGGTCAGCGGCGATGGAGGCCACGATTGCAAATGCGGTGGAACCGGGCGATCGCGTTCTAGTTGCTGTCAAGGGCTATTTTGGCTATCGCTTGGTAGACATGGCCCAGCGCTATGGGGCTGACGTTGTTACCATTCAACGGCCCTGGGGTGAAGCCTTTACCCTCGATGAACTGACTGCTGCCCTAGAGCAATATCGGCCTGCCGTGCTAGCGATCGTCCATGCCGAAACCTCTACCGGGGTACGTCAGCCCCTCGAAGGGGTTGGGGCGGCTTGCGCTGCCCACGACTGTCTACTGCTGGTGGATACCGTCACCAGTTTGGGCGGTGTGCCCATTCTTCTAGATGAATGGCAGGTCGATCTGGCCTATAGCTGTAGCCAAAAAGGGCTGAGCTGCGCCCCAGGCATTTCTCCTTTTACGATGAGCTCTCGGGCTGTGGCTAAGCTAGATCGTCGTCGCCAGCCTGTGGCCAACTGGTATCTCGATGCCGCCCTACTGCGCAAATACTGGGGGCCAGAGCGGGTCTACCATCATACGGCCCCGGTCAATTTAACCTATGCACTGCGGGAAGCGCTGCGTTTATTGGCCGCAGAAGGGTTAGAGGCTCGCTGGCAGCGTCACCAGCAAACAGCGGCTTATTTCTGGGATGGGCTAAAAGATTTGGGTCTCACCTGCCATGTGGAAGAATCCCTGCGGTTGCCCACCCTCACCACCGTGCGGGTACCTGACGGTGTCGATGCGAAGGCG
This sequence comes from Nodosilinea sp. LEGE 07088, assembly GCF_015207395.1. Lineage (GTDB taxonomy): Bacteria > Cyanobacteriota > Cyanobacteriia > Phormidesmidales > Phormidesmidaceae > Nodosilinea. Next base: position 2,801 of record NZ_JADEWX010000096.1, on the reverse strand, counting down.
GTTAGTCGGCGGTTAATGGCTGACTATAATATCGAAGTTGGTGGTGGTCTAGGCGAATTGGGGGGCAAGGTCTGGCGTATTGGCCTCATGGGCTACAACAGTCAAACCGAGAATGTGGATACTTTGCTGAATGCGCTAGGTACGGTGTTGCACCAAAAAAACTAATGTCCTCGATGCTGCGGGATACTGCCCTAGAAGCCTCTAGCGCACGTTTGGTGACGGTTGCGTAGGGCAAGGAGCTAGGGAGGTGAAATACGCGCTTTATGTATCCCCTCGAACACGAGGGCTTTGGCGATAGAACCGCCACAAAGCTGTACTGGTGCCCTGAGGAACCGAGGGTGCTGAGGTTAAGGCTGGGGTGTTGTGTTCTATGTTTGGCATTGTTGCCCCTGTACTTGCCCAAGGACATTTGCGGAATCAGTGTGCGATCGCATGAAATCTAGGCTGAAGCTTTTTCTAGCCTGTATCAATGACTCAACCGTCTCGATCTTCAGTCTCTCATCTACTCACCAGCCAATACCGCAGTGATGCGCCCCTACTTACCTTAGTGCGGCTGTACCAAAACGATTGGCCTAAATTGGTCAGGTCGTTTGGGTTTTATCTGGTCAAGCACAGTCCTGAGTGGGCGCGGCCCCTAATCATTGCCAATGTAGTTGATATTGTCGCTCAGCCCAATCAGCATGATCTGCGCGAGCTATGGCTCAATGGCGCCTGGCTAGGGGTGCTGATTGTGCAAAATTTGCCGATGCACTACCTCCACATTCGAGCAATGAGTGCGGCCACGCGACAGATGGAAGCCAATCTCCGCTCGGCCATGACCCAGCGCTTGCAAGAGCTTTCCATGGGGTTTCACTGGCAGCGTAGTACCGGAGTTTTGCAGGCCAAGCTGCTGCAAGACGTGCAAAAAATTGAGCAGCTCACCAGTTATCTGTTTCAGTTTGTGCCCTCAGCGGTGCTGACTATCATCATTGCAATTGTCATTACCGCTCGCCGCGCCCCCTGGTTTTTACTATTTTTCTTCGCCACCGTGCCCGCTGCGGTGCTGTTGATCTGGGTATTGCGCAAGCCGATGCGCGATCGCAACCACGTCTTTCGCAAACAGGTTGAGACGATGTCGGCCAACCTCAGCGAAGCCATCAAGCTGATTCCTGTCACCCGTGCCCACGGCGCTGAGGCTGAAGCCATGCACCGCACTAACCAACAGCTCGAAGCCGTTAAGCAGGCGGGCATGCGCCTCGATACCATCAACGCGATTACCAACTCCTCTACCTGGGTAACGCTGCGCTCCTTCAATGGATTGTGCCTCATCACCGCTGCCTGGCTAGCCTATCAGGGCCGCTACGATCTCTCCGCTGGAGATGTCGTATTGCTATCGGGCTATTTTGATACCCTCACTCAGTCTATGGTGATGATTTTGACGGTCATGCCCCAAATCTCCACGGGCTTTGAGGCCATTCGCTCCGTCGGGGAGGTGCTAGAGTGCCCTGACCTAGAGCAGAACCAAGAAAAACCTGCGATCGCGAGTGTGAAAGGAGAATTCCATTTTGAACAGGTCAGCTTTGCCTATCCTCACCAGACCCACGCGGCCCTGACAAACATCTCAATCACCGTTCCCCAGGGGCGAACCGTCGCGCTGGTTGGGCCCTCCGGAGCCGGGAAATCGACCCTAATCAATCTAGTCATTGGTTTCCTACGTCCCACCCAAGGTACCCTCTACCTTGATGGTCAGGATATGAATAATTTCGATCTACGCACCTACCGCCGCTGGGTTGCCGTCGTTTCCCAAGACACCATCCTATTTGAGGGCACCGTCCGCGAAAACGTCCTCTATGGCACCGACAACATAGACGAAACTAGGCTACACCAGGCGATCGAAGATGCCAATGCCGACGAATTTATTCGCCGCCTACCCCAGGGACTAGACACCCTCATCGGTGAAAATGGAGCCAAATTATCTGGTGGACAACGTCAACGACTTACCATTGCCCGCGCGTTGATCCGCGATCCCCGAGTCCTAATCCTGGATGAAGCGACTGCCTCGCTAGACACCGCCTCCGAATCGCTAATCCAGTCTGCCCTTTACCGCCTCATGGCAGGCCGCACTACCTTTGTCGTCGCCCACCGTCTCTCCACCATCCGCCGCGCCGACCAGATAGTCGTGCTTGATCAAGGGCAAATTGTAGAAATCGGCACCCATCTAGAACTTCTGGCCGCGCAAGGTCTCTATACCAACCTTCACGAGCTACAGGCTTAATTTCAAAGATTACAGCGGCTGCTAAGCAACCCTCTGATCAGCGCGATCCAGCAGTGGAAAGCCCAGCTTCTCCCGTTGTTCTAAATAAAGCTGGGCTACTCGCCGAGCTAACCCCCGCACCTGACGAATGTAGCGAGTCCGCTCCGTTACCGAAATCACTCCTCGCGCATCCAACAAATTGAACGTGTGAGAACACTTCAGCACATAGTCGTAGCTCGGCAACACTAACCCTCGATCCATGAGCTGCTCGGCCTCCTGCTGGTAGAGGTCAAACAACGTAAACAACAGCTCTGAATTTGATGCCTCAAAGTTATAGGTCGAGTTCTCGATCTCGGCCTGCATGTAGATGTCGCCGTAAGTGAGCGTTTCATTCCACTGGATTTTGGCGATCGCATCCACCTCCTGTAGATACATCGTCAATCGCTCCAGCCCGTAGGTCAGCTCAATTGACACTGGCCGACAATCAATTCCCCCGCACTGCTGAAAGTAAGTGAACTGGGTAATCTCCATGCCGTCTAGCCAGACCTCCCAGCCCACGCCCCAGGCC
>NZ_JADEWX010000343.1 GCF_015207395.1 Nodosilinea sp. LEGE 07088 | reverse complement strand
GGGCAGACGCATAAACGCTAGAACCATTGGAACTAGCCTGAAACTCTAGCATCTTTAGGCTCCCTTGAGAATGAAATGGCCCTGGGGCAGAAATTGCTTTTTCTTATGCTCTTTTATATATACTTATTGTAAGCTATTTATCTGGCCTGGCTGGAATATATATGGGAATAATTGCTGGCGCAAGCATCTTATTGAGAAAAGATATTTATGAAATTTTGAAGCCTAGCAGGAAGCCTAATGAAGGGATCTTTACGTCCGTTAAGAATACATTTAGCTTCACTGTCATGTTCTACCCAGTTGCAATTCTATTTTTTTTGATTTGGCAACTCATTGAATATTTTGATGAATTTCAGGTTTCAGCTAGCGATTATTGGCTAAATTTAGTCGGCGTGGAGTTTGATTTTCTGAAAGCCCTAGCTAGTGGCATCGCTGTTACCGTACTCTTGGCAGGTACTGCGAGTTGGTATTCATATATAAAGCATTTTACACTGCGCCTTTTGCTCTACTTCACCAATGCTATTCCCTGGAATTATGCGCGCTTCCTCAACTACTGCACTGATCGCCTGCTGTTGCAGCGGGTGGGGGGTCGCTATCGGTTCATTCACCGTCTTATTCAAGAACGCTTTGCCGCCATGCCGTTGAATGAGTAGATGAATAGATGGATAAGTAAGGGGGCAGATATATAGGTAACGCTTGTAGAGCAAGACCTTGAACATTTGAAAAGAGTCAATATGACCCAACAAGACAAGCTCTTACTTAAAATTCTGCGGGGCACCTCGGATGCCAATATTCCCTTTGAGCCGCTATGTCAATTGCTTAAGACTTTGGGATTTGAGGAGCGCATACGAGGCAGCCATCACATTTTCTCGAAGGACGGCATTGAGGAGATTTTAAACTTACAGCCAAAGCAGGGAAAAGCCAAAGCTTACCAGGTTAAGCAAGTGAGAACTATTATCTTGAAATATAAGCTAGGAGAGTAATATGCCGATTAAATACGAACTGATTATCTACTGGAGCGAGGAGGATCAAGCCTTTATCGTTGAAGTGCCTGAACTGCCCGGTTGTGCTGCCGATGGGGAAACCTATCAAGCGGCGGTGGCTAATGTGGAGGTTGTCATTCAAGAATGGATTGAAACCGCTCAAGCACTGGGGCGTCCAATTCCGACCCCCAAGGGTCGTCTTTTATTCGCTTAATTGAGGGAGTCAACTGGAGCTTTCGCAAAGACGAGATCATCAATGTGCTAGCGGCTATGTTACATAGTGCAGCTTTTGAATTTGAAAACCCAGCTAGCTAACACTGCGTGGCAGCGGACGGAAAAAAGCCGCTGGTGTGGTTCTCAAGGCTATCTGCCGCCGCTGCACTTCACCGTTATATTGCTCTCCACAGGACAAAAGAAAACTTTGATTTCAAGGTTGACCGGCGCAGTAAGATCAGGAAGTAGTCCTAAATCTTGAGTTATATCGATGGTTGATGCAATTAAAATCTATAACTCAATGTCTGAGTTCTACGCCTCAATGGGTGGAACTTTGGAGCAGGAGGTTGATTTTACTATCCATCGACTAGAGGAAGTTCACGGGGAGATTCCAATCAAATCTTCACTCTTTCGAGCAAATTATTATTCAGTCTTGATCATTCGCAAAGGGCGCGGACGCTACATTATTGATGATCAATTCTATCCGACGCAAGACGGTACGATTTATTTTACAAATCCTGGACATATCAAAGGATTTGAAATCTATGAGCTATCCCATGGGTATGTAATTACCTTTTCAGAATCATTTCTCAAACAATATGTTCATGAGAATATTCTGGATGAGTTTCCCTTTTTGATTGCAGAAGTTGCGCCACCCAGCTACCCCGATCGCGAAGTCTTTCAGATCTATGATGACCTAGGTGAGCAACTATTGCAGGAATATGGTTCAGGTTCTAACTATAAATTCAAAGTCATTGGGAGTTTGCTGGTTGTTCTGCTGCTGAAGATCAAGGAACACTTTTGGAAAGCCTACGATCCGCTCACTGAAGTTCCGGCAAATGCTTCGATCGCCCTTACCTTCAAGCGTCATCTAGAACAACATTTTCGAGACCTTTTAGCCGGGAACTGCGATCGCCTTTTCCAGGTGCAGGATTATGCCCATGCGCAATACTTACATCGCCGATTCTAGAATGAAGTGCAACACCTAGAAGCTTTCCACAGAGGGGCTCATAGGATAGTCTGATGTTTACCACAACAAAAAGACACCCTATGAGCTATATCCAGCTTAGCGCTTCTGAACGAAA
>NZ_JADEWX010000095.1 GCF_015207395.1 Nodosilinea sp. LEGE 07088 | reverse complement strand
TGAAGGCGATCACGAAGCAGGCGGTCGCAGCCAGCAGGGTGGGAATCATCAACACGCCGAACCAGCCCACATACAGGCGGTTCTCGGTGCTGGTGACCCACTGGCAAAACTGCTCCCACAGGGAGGCGCTTTCGCGCCGCTGTAGAGTCGTTGTCATAATGTATGAGTCCAGAGATGTCTACTTAGGTATGCAGCTAAGGTATTCCTTTAGCTGTCGTTACATTAGCACACATCTCTAAATAAAGCCGCGAGAAATAAATAGCCATGTCAAGAACGGTGCTTGAGAGTTGCAATCCTGTAAGCTTGGTGATGAAATAAGTTTCTGCATCGTTGCCTGCAATACAGGCAGTGAGCGCGGGGGCGTGGCGGAATGGTAGACGCTACGGACTTAGAAAACTGAGCCTTAGCGGAGAAATCTGTTAAGTGGAAGCTCTCAAACTCAGGGAAACCTAACTCTAGCCCTAGCCCTAGCAACGTCTGGACAGGCAGATATGGCAATCCTGAGCCAAGCCGGCACAATTTTTTGCCGGAAGGTGCAGAGGCCCGACGGGAGCTACCCTAACGTGCAGTCGAGGGTAAAGGGAGGGTCCAATTCTCAAAACCTGGCTGGGATTGTGCCCTAGTCTGGCAGCAGCGAAAGCTGCGGGAGAATGAAAATCCGTTGACCTTAAACGGTCGTGAGGGTTCGAGCCCCTCCGCCCCCATACCATTGTTCAGCAGAAGTAGCCTTCAAGAAAACTTTTTGCTCCGGATCCTTCTGACTTGGCCATGGTCAAACTCTGATCTAGCGCACCAGAATGACTGTAGTATTCTTTTTACAGTCCCTGTAGGGTCTGACCCCTCAGTCCCCAAAATGGAGACTGCTGGAGAAAGGCCTGTAGTTCTAGCGGTTTGAGTTAATCAATAGAGTTTCGTATTGTCATTTAAGCTACTACTCAATTGTCAACAGTGTGATCCTAGGTGGTAACTCAGCGCAATAGCTGAATTAGGCTAAAGCGGCATTGTGCTGTGTTATTTTACACAGATAGGTCACGATCACTACTTAGAGGCCTGGGGTATCTCCCTGTAGGGGTTCACTGGTCGTCTGGTCAGGTCTAGGTAGGCATGGTCTTGTCTACGGGTGTGAATCTACCATCGGGTTCATTGGGTTTAGGTTTATTGGGTTCGGACTTTTCGGACTCAATTTTTAAGTAGCTTTGCTGGTGCGACTGTAGTAGCTGCTTGGCATCGGCAGAGATAGGAAGTTAGGGGGCAACGCGTGCCAGCTGAAATTGTTGGCTATTAGTCACGTACTAGAAAAGGCGTTAGCTCCCTCGACCTCGGTGATAGCCGGGGTCGAGTTTGTGAACCAATGTCTCGGTAAGCTGTGTCTAGATACCCTTTGATGGAGCCAAACGACTACAGATCTCGGTCTGGGCTAACGCTAGCTCAGGCGCAGCAAGTGATCTATGACTTTCTGCTAGAAATCGTGAAAATCTGGCACCCTGACGATGTTTTAGAAGAATTTCTCCATCTTTTTATTCAGCATACTGATTCGGTTAGTTCCCAAACTCTGCCAGCGTTACACGTCATCTTATTTGCCAACAACGAGGATGAGTTTCGCAATACCATCAAGCGATGTTGTTACATTCTCGTCAACAACTGGGAAGTGGCGAGACACTTTGACGCCATTCAAGCGCTAGTAGATCTCTTTGCTGATCCGTTGTTGCAGCGCCGTACCCTATCGCCAACATTGAAGCGTTTGCGCTACTGGCTGATAAAGTTTATCCAAAGTGAAGATTTTGAAGAACTCCGCCTGTTTGCGGCTCGTTATAACGAAGGACGTACCCTCAATCGTCCTGATGAGTGGGCAAATCGCTACACGCCTTATCTGCTAGTGCCTCAGTATGTTAACGAGGCTAACCCTATTGAACAACGCCAGGCAGCTAGGTTGTTGTCTCGTCGTTTGAAGGAAAAATTCAAGTTTGATTTGGCTATGTATACGGCCTACAGTAATTCAGGTCGGGTGAACGGACGCACGGTTAAAAACCCTACAGCTTTAGGAGATAATGCTTTGCGGCTGGTCAAAGCTATCGTGGCAAAGCGGGGTGAGTTTAGCTACAAGAACCTAGCTCGTCTGTTTCTAGAGCAAACTCAAGATAGTACCTATAGAGAATTTAAGGGAAGTTTGACACGTTATCTGCTGTATACCGTCAGTGCCAATCCAATTTCTCTTCAAATTAAAGGGCATCTCGATACCCGTTTAACAGACCTCTACTCAGATTCTGACTTTCAATTCTTGGATCCATCCCTATTACTACGAACCAGCAATCGGGTGATTGACTACTTAATGACTGAAGATCAAGAGCAGCCATCACCCTTGTTTTCTATCATTTTGTCCCAGGGTAATGCCCTGACCCTGGCGGTTATTTTGCTCAAGCTAGTTCTGATCTCTCGTCAATCTCTCCCTTATCTGGAAGCGAGAATTGCTAGTTTAATTCGTTACTATGAGCAGTTTCCTCCCAAAGAATGCCAATGGGTTATTAACTTCTTAGAGGTGTTTCAAATTACCTTTGCAATCTACGGCGACAATATTGAATATAACTTGATTAAGATAGATGATGTTGACGATGTTGATGCTAGAACAGCATTCTTGTCTAGTCGACAAAATTTAGAGGCCTTTAGAATTTTTTCACAGACTTTGAGCCAAATCCATAGTGACGAGACAGTAACCTTTTTCAATCAGCAAGTTCTACCTGATGAAGAACTGTCTGATATTGAGAATCTTGAGCCATAGTTATATCTGGTACCTGAACCGAGTACTCTGAGGCGGAAATAACCCAGCTGTTTACTCACGCGGAAACCCTTATGAGGCCTGGGTTCCCGTTCTGCCTTCTTACTTCTGCCTTTCGGTACTAGGTAGAAGGTTGCTGGTTATACCAGGTATGGAGGGTGGTCTGATAAACGACTTGCCAGGGCACTTGGTGATGCAGCGCCGTAGCAGCACAGTCTTCATACTCTGGGTGAATATTAAGCACCGCGTGAGTGTGCGGATGGTAGGCCACTTTAACCGCTACTGGACCGTAGGCGGTTTGGATGGTGTGAATCTGGCGCGGTAGTATCCAGCGCTGTTGGTTTTGGCGACGAATGCCCAGGGTAGGTGTTTCGGTGAAGAGGATGTCGGTACAGCGCAGTTCATCGGTGGGTTGACAAATAACGGTGAGCATTAGACCGGGCCGGGACTTTTTCATGACAATGGGCTGGGCAAAAACCTCTAGGGCGCCAGCGGCGTAAAGCCGCTCATGAAGATAGCCGACGGCTTGGGGAACCATGTCGTCAACCTGGGTTTCGAGTAGTGTAATTGTGTCGGTATCGTAGGAGAGAGGCTTGGCTGACGGTAGCTTAGATAGCGAATTGTCGTCAGAAATGGGAGCTGTCTTACCTACCCATAGGCGTAGGATGTTGGCCACTGGCAGGTCTTTGCCTCCAGCTCCCAGGCCGATGCATTGTAGGGTCATGGTAGGCGGATCACCAAAGTAATTGGCTAGAGCTGTTGCGATCGCAGCTCCGGTTGGGGTCACTAATTCTCCATCTAGGCCATTGCTATAAATCGGTACTTGGGCCAACTCTAGAAGCTTTAGCACCGCTGGAGCGGGCACCGGCAAATGACCATGGGCCGCCCGTACTTGTCCACGACCGGTAGGCAGGGATGAACACACCACGGCGTCGACTTCTAGATAATCTAGGCCCAGGCAGGTGCCCACAATATCTACAATGGCATCGGTGGCGCCCACCTCATGAAAGTGCACATGTTCGAGGGCAATACCGTGGACAGCCGCCTCGGCCTCAGCTAGGCGACGGAAGATGGCCAGGCTCCATTGCTTTACGCGCTCGGGCAAATCAGCCTGAGTAATGATCTGCTCAATGTTAGGCAGATTGCGGATAGCTGCATGGTTGCCACTGGATTGCAGTGGGCTGTGATCGTTCTGAGTGGCAGGGTGACTGTGAGCGTGGGGCGTCTGGTGAAGCTGAAGGCTGGGCTTATCTGCCTCTGATGCGGGGGGTGTGATGAGACTGACCTGGGCATAGAGTGCCCGCAGCCCTCGACGGTGAGTGGGGTTAATAGAAAGGGTGAATTCGTGGCTTATCCCTAGTTTGGCTAACTGCTGTTGCAGATAGTCGAGGGGAACCCCAGCATCGACTAAAGCCGCTAGGCACATATCACCAGCAATGCCGGTGGGGCAGTCGAAGTAAGCTATGGTTTTCAACAGAGTATGTGAGTCGGGGACAAGGGCAATGGCAACAGTTTATAAGCTGCATCCTGACAACCCCCAGGGACGCAAGGTAGAGGCCATGGCGGCGGCGCTACACCAGGGGGCGCTGGCGCTTTATCCTACAGACACAGTTTACGCCATTGGTTGTGACCTCAACCATCGAGGCGCGGTGCAGCGTGTTCGTCAGCTCAAGCAGTTGGCCAACGAAAAGCCACTGACATTTTTGTGCGCCTCGCTTTCCAATATTGCTGACTATGCTCACGTCAGCGATAGCGCCTACCGTCTGATTCGCCGCCTGATTCCTGGGCCATTTACGTTTCTGTTACCCGCGACTCGCCAGGTGCCGCGGCTGGTGATGAACCCGAAGCGTCGTACTACGGGCATTCGAGTACCCGATCATAGGGTTTGTCTGGCTCTGATAGAGGCGCTGCAGAATCCGGTGATTTCGACGTCGGCGTTAACCTTACTACCCGAGGTTGAGACCGGCCAGGCTATAGACAAGATGGTGATGTTTGATACCTTAGAAAAGCAGGTAGACATCATTGTCGATGACGGTCAGCCCCTGGGCTACGATGTGTCCACCATTTTGGACATGGAAGGGGAAGCTCCGCTAGTGGTGCGCAAAGGCCTGGGCTTGAAAGCAGCGCTGGAGCAGGGTGCCCAATTTATCTAGCCAAGCTTAGCGTGGGCAACGGCACAACTGGCACTGTCTGATCGGTGGGTGGGCAGGCCATCGACGCCCATCGAATGGCCTGATTTATAACGCGGCTATCTAACGCTGTATTAGGCGTGATGATTCTTGCCAATCAAGGCTTTCAGGAACTTTTTCGGATCTGATCTGCGCCGCTATCTCTGCCTAAAACAGGGCTCTGGGCGGCTATTTGAAGACGGGGATTGTGCGGGGCAACTTTGATGGCTGGCACACTGCCTAGGAAATTGTGGCGGCCCAACAAGAATTACCTGATAACCCCACTCAATTCGGGATCACCCATGGATTGCCCGGTTGATGATTCGCTATCTCAGTGTCGTTGTTAGGATTGGGTAACTATGAAGACCGCATCTACCTGCTTTGCTATGCCCCTATCGTCTCCTGGGTTTACCCCGCAAGACCCGTTACCTCTGTCTGGTAATGAAGCTGAATCGGTTGCTATTGCCCCTCTGGTGCGGGAACTGTTGATGGCTCACCTACAACGGCGACCCGCTGGTATAGATGGCGTCATTGAGCGCCTGACGGCGGAAATCGATCGTATCTGCGCTAAGAGCGATCGCATTCAGACCTCCGGCGATGTGGGCCATTGGCAAACTACCCTGGTTCGGCACCGGGTGAGTAAATGCCTGACCTACTACGAGATGGGATCTAACCAAGGTCGAGCTGAGTTGCACAGCAGCCTGAGTGCGATCGTCTATCGCCATGTGGCTCCCCGGGGCAGCAATTTGGGCTTTCAGGGCCGCTATGCCTTGCTTGAGGACTTCATGCAAAATTTCTATATCGAAGTGCTCAATGCCTTTCGGAGAGAGCATGATCTGTTGGCCACTTACACTCCCCGCACCCAGCTAGAGCTGGCAGAATACATGGCGTTTAGCGAGCAGTATGCCAAACGCCGGATCAACCTGCGGGGCGGGCACAGTCAGCAGTTGATTGTGCTGAGGGCCCAGGCGTTTAGCCGTAGACAGCCAGCCGAAACCTCGGTGGATATGGCTCTGGTGAGCGAGGGGGCCAAGACCGAGGCTGCCGAGGCCCATGCCCACAGTTCTGTAGTGCAGCAGGTGCGCGAAAAAATGATGGCCGAGACGGCCGACCCCGGTGATGGAGTAATGCGCGATCGCGTCGTCAACGCGCTGGTGCAGTATCTACAAGATCAAAACCAGCCCGACTGTGTCGACTATCTGGTTCTTAAGCTACAGGATTGCTCAGCAGCAGAAATTGACGATATTCTGGGCCTCTCAGCCCGGCAGCGTGACTACTTACAACAGCGTTTCAAGTATCACGTCGAGAAATTTTCTCAACATCATGAATGGGAATTGGTACACCAGTGGCTAGGGGCCAATTTAGACACTCGTTTGGGCATGACCCCGACCGAATGGAGCGAATTTTTGGCCAGTCTACCCAACGACTATCGCCACTTCTTAGACCTCAAGCAAACTCAGCCCACTAACCCAGACCTGAGTGATGCGGCAATTGCCCAAACATTGGGCTGGACACCTAAAAAAGTACAGCGCAACTGGACTAAAGTGCTCAAATTAGCCTGGAACTATCGCAACCAGATCCGTGGAGCAGATGCCTAAAGACAAGGGTGGCCTACCTAGACGGCCATGACCTCCTCGCCAGCACCCGGGGGCTCAAACTTATAGCCGACGCCCCGCACGGTTTGAATGAGCGCCGGTTGAGTGGTATCTTTCTCGATTTTTTTACGAATTTGACCAACATGGACGTCAACGACTCGCTGATCCCCAACATAGTCATAGTCCCAAACTTTCTGAATCAGCTCAGCCCGCCGCCAGACGCGCCCCGGATGGCTGGCCAGAAAATGTAGCAGGTCAAATTCTAGGGCCGTCAGCGGCACCATTTCTTCGTTGAGCATCACTTCTCGGCGGACTGGATCGATCGCCAAGCTGTTAAAGGTGAGGCACTGTTGCTCCGCAGCAGTAACCGGGCGCTGGCGCTTGAGAATCGCTCCCACCCTGACCTCGAGTTCGCCCAGGCTGAAGGGTTTGGTCAAATAGTCGTCGGCACCTTCGTTAAAGCCCCGAATTTTGTCTGCCTCGTCAGTGCGACTGGTCAGCATGAGTACAAATACACCCGTGCGCGATTGCATTTCTTTGCAGAGGTCATAGCCGTTGGTGTCGGGCAGGTTGAGGTCAAGAATGACCAGGTCAGGGGTAAATTGCTCAAACATCACGAGGGCTTTTTTGCCATCCTCTGCTGACTCCATTTCGTAGTCCTGCGTGGCCAGGAACCGATGGATCAGGTTGCGAATTGCAGGGTCGTCATCGACAACGAGGATCTTGGCTTCGGCCATGCTCTTACCTATCTATAGCGTTGACTGGTCTAGATATGATTCAGGAACCCTCGGGGAGAAAACGGTTGCTACATTACAGCAGCAACGCCTACACCCTTCTAATGCTTTTCACGCATTTTTTGCGGCATCAGTAATACAGTCACAAATAATTCCCTAGCTTACTAGAGAACTTTATGAAGTTACCACCCTTTAAAGGGTTTACTCCCGCTAGCATCGGTAAACCCTAACGACTCAGGTCAATTGCGAGGCGATCGCGGCTTTGCCTCCATGAGCCCCAGCAACGGTGCCAAAATCAAGCCAAATACAAATCCCCCTGAGTGAGCCCAGTAGGCCACTCCGCCAGCCCCCAGGTTGAAGTTGCTGCTGAGGCTAGCCAAGCTAAACAGAGCCTGCTGTGCAAACCAAAAGCCGAGAAAAAAAATGGCTGGAATGCGAATGGTCGTGAAGAAAATAATCAGTGGCAGCAGGGTAACGATTTGAGCCCTCGGAAATCGTAGAATGTAAGCCCCCATGACCCCTGCGATCGCACCGCTAGCCCCGATGGTAGGGATTGTAGAGTAGGGATCAAAAATCCACTGAACCAGGCCCGCTAGCACCCCACAGCTGAGGTAAAAGATCAAAAATTTGAGATGGCCAAGCTGATCTTCAATGTTGTTGCCAAACACCCATAGGTACAGTAAGTTCCCCCCGACGTGGAAAAAGCCCCCGTGGAGAAACTGAGACGATACCAGGGTGACCCACTCATAGACGGGGGCCTGTAAGGCACCCCGAAAGCTCTGGGTCAACTGAGCGGGTACCAGGGCCCAGTGCTCAAAAAATGTATCAATCCCTGCCTGCGATAGGCTGAGCTGAAACAAAAACACAGCCGTGTTGATGCCCAGAAGTCCGTAGGTGACTAGCGGAGTCGTGCTAGTGGGGTTGTTGTCACGAAGGGGAACCACGGCGTTACCTGGGGAGTGAACCGGCTGGGGCCGGCAAAATATCTAGAGTTATGGCGACTGGGGTAGTACCTCAAGGCTGCCATTGTCGCTATCTAAATGGGCGATCGCGCCTACAGGCAGAGCGGCATTGTCTCCATCGTGGCCAAAGGGCAAATCAGACACCACCGGAATGCCCAGGTCCCCGAGGCGATCGCGCAGCACCTGCGCCACCGAAAAACTAGGCGCTTCAGGGGTCGGTGCACAACGGCTGAAGCGTCCCAGGGCAATGCCACCGACCTCAGCCATCTTGCCCATCATGCGCCAGTGGGTCAGCATGCGATCGATCCGATAGGGGGCCTCAGTGACATCTTCAAAGGCCAGAATAGCGCCTCTCAGATCGGGCTCGTGGGCGGTGCCTAACAGGTGAGTCGCCACCGTCAAATTAGCGGGCCAAAGGGGGCCAGTGACACTGCCCTGGCCCCACCCTTCCCCCTGGAGAGGCATGATTGCCTGCCGCATTACCAGCGCTTTGAGTCGCTGCTGCGACCAGTCGGGTTCTGCGGCCAGGGTAGTGAGTAGCGGGCCATGCACCCCCACTACACCCCGCTTGGCTAAACTCCACAGCAGGCTGGTGATATCTGAGAACCCGATCAGCCATTTGGGGGGAACCGTCTCAGGCCAATGCCACCCCTCCAGCAGTCTTGTACCACCGTAGCCGCCCCGGGCACAGAGAATACCTTTATAGGTGGGGTTAGCCAGAGCCTGCCCCAGCTGCTGGCGGCGGTGCTCGTCAGCCCCGGCCAGGTATCCCCAGCGGTCGTTGACCCCAGGGCCAACATCGACCCCAAAGCCCCAGCTGCGCCAGATCTCTACCCCCTGGTTAAAGATCGCCAACTCCCGCAGGGCACCACTGGGGGCAATCACCCGTAGGCGATCGCCTGGCTGGAGTGGGGGTGGATAATGCCAAACCTGGGCAGTACTGCCTGTGTCCACGACCTGAGCCCTCCAAAATAAATCCGCTATAATGCTTAACAAAGCGTTACAAAAGAAAGCCATGGCTAAGATCTCACCTCAACCTCGGGAATTGGGCTTTACGCCCGCTGCTGAGAGCCTAAATGGTCGGTTAGCAATGCTCGGCTTTGGGTTGGCCATTGTGATTGAATTGCTAAGCGGCGAGGGCGTACTGCATTTTTTGAACCTCGTTTAGGTCTAATTTGCCGCCTTCAGAGATCGACCTGAACCCTAGCTATGGGCGTTTCGGCATTATTTCCTAGGCCAGTCGATCGGCTAACGCATAGGTCTTGGCTGAACGTCTTGCCGAGTTGGCACCCCGGGAGGACTTTGCTCTAATCGGCTAAGACACTGGCCAGTAAAGCCTTTTGGGCATGCATGCGATTTTCTGCCTGAGGCCACACTCGAGAGGCGCTGCCTTCAATCACGGCGTGGGTGATTTCTTCGCCCCGGTGAGCCGGTAGACAGTGCAGCACAATTGCGTCTGAGCTGGCTTGGCTGAGCATTGCATCGTTGACTTGATAGGGCTGAAAAATTGGCAGCCGCTGCCCGGCCTCTGATTCTTGCCCCATGCTGGCCCACACGTCGGTGTAGAGCACTTGGACATCTTTGGCGGCAACCTCCGGATCGGTCGTAACCAGCACCTTGCCCTTGCCCTGCATAAGCCGTTGGGCCTGCGCTACAACTTCTGGATTGGGGGCGTAGCCTTCGGGCCCAGCAATGTGAACATTCATGCCCACTAGTGCGCAGCCAATGAGTAAAGAGTGGGCCACATTGTTACCGTCACCTAGATAGGTGAGCGTCAGCCCCTCTAGGGCACCAAACTCTTCTTGAATCGTGAGTAAGTCGGCCAAAATCTGACAGGGATGCTCTAGATCGGTTAGGGCATTGATCACTGGAATTGAGGCGTAGTCGGCAAATTCTTGAATTTCGGCTTGATCAAAGGTGCGAATGGCGACGACGTCCAGATAGCGGTCTAACACTCGGGCCGTGTCGCTGGTTGGTTCTCCTCGACTGACTTGAGTCACTCCAGAGTGGAGATCGAGCACCTGTCCTCCCAGCTGATACATGGCGACGGAAAAGCTGACGCGGGTGCGGGTGGAAGCTTTGCGAAACAGTAGCCCCAACACTTTTTGAGGGAACTGAGGATTGTGTTTGCCGGCTTTGAGTTCGGCGGCAAAACTGAGTAGGTCGCTTAA
This sequence comes from Nodosilinea sp. LEGE 07088, assembly GCF_015207395.1. Taxonomy (GTDB): domain Bacteria; phylum Cyanobacteriota; class Cyanobacteriia; order Phormidesmidales; family Phormidesmidaceae; genus Nodosilinea. The sequence continues at coordinate 12,175 of NZ_JADEWX010000095.1, read as the reverse complement.
TTCATCGACTTTGAGGTCGCTTAGGCTCAGCAGGTCGCGCCCGCTCAGGGGTGGCATGGACATGGGCAAGCTTCAGTAAAAATAAGACATTAGCAGATTATGGGGAAGGCTCTGGCGGGTCTGTATCGATGGGGGCAAAACCTGGCAGTTGTTACTGGTGAACGGGCTGAAGCCTGGGCTCAGACGTGTCGCCCTTGCGAGTCTGCATTATGATTGGGGCAACGCATTTACCATGGTGGTTTGGGCTTCTAGCGTTACACCCCGGAGGCGTCGTATAGCCACCCTTGAGTTGCCGTTTTGATTAACTTTGTACATTTATGATTAGTGCGGTTGTTCCTCCCCAAGTGTTGGCCTCTGGGTCATTGCCTCAACCCTCCACGGTGCGGGAGCGGGCGGCAGCGGGATATTTTCGCGACATTGCTCTATGGCTTAATCAGCCGCTGGCTCCTCACGGCATTTTTGTGCAGGTGCAGGCCGATCGGCCGGGCTGTTTGCAGCTCACCGTAGAATTTCATCGACCGCCCATCAAAGATCATTTGCTGCGATTTCTGTGTCACCGGGTGTGGCTGCTTAACTCAGGCCTAATTGAGGGAATTTGCGTCGTGGCGCGCCCGTTGGGCCATCGCCGTGTGTTATGGCAGCAGCGGATTAAAATTGTCACCCCTGCCCTCAAGCAACGCCGGGCCTTGCGGCCTCAACAACCTCAACCGAGCCAGGGCTCGCCACTGCCGCCTCAACTGCGTTCACCGCGGGTGATGGCTGGGCTGTCGCGCCAGCGGCTACAAACGCTGCGCACTTTTGTGCTGTCGGGGTCGGCCGTGGCCGCTTTTGTGATGGGTTGTCTGCTGGAAGCTATCCTATCTGCCCCATCGCCGAGTTTACCCCAGGTTACGGCTAAGACTGAGGTGCGATCGCGAGTTCAGCCGACTCAACCTGACCCGAGCCCCTCGGTACAGCGCTCACCGGAGGTTAGCGATCGGGGGGGCGTACCTGCGATCGCACGCCAAACGCCAGCCCCAGCCACTACCGTTGCCAACCGTCCCACCGTGGTTGATGCAGCCCTGGAGCCAGTGGGAGTGATTACCCACCAGACCCCAGCCTCGTCACCGATTGACGAGGTCACGCTATTATTCGGCGGCGACATTACTCTAGAAGATGTGGTTCCAGACAGTCTAGAAGTGCCGGGAGGCTTTTTTGCCGACATTGCGGATTACGATCAGGCCGATCTGGCTCTGGTCAATCTGGCCACTCCGCTGACCAATGCGGCCACTAACCTCAATGAAGGTCTGCGTCACCAAACTCGTACCGACGCTGTCAATCTGCTGGTCAATAGCGGGGTTGATATTGTCAACCTCACCCACAGCCGCCTGATGGACTACGGGGCGGCGGGGCTAGACGAGACCCTGACCACCTTAGATAGCAAAGGGCTCTATCGGATTGGGGCTGGGCGCAACGCGATGGAAGCTCGCCGTCCCGAGGTGATCGACGTCAAGGGTAAGCGTATTGCCTACCTGAGCTATGCCATGGGGGGTAGTGACGCCGCCCACGATGTTGCCGTTCTAAAAGAGCGGGCCGGAGCTGATGACGCGGCGATCGCAAAAGAAGTCGAAAAATTTAAAACAGCGACTGCGTTTAAAGATCGGGCTGGGTTCAATGCCCAAGACATGCCCGAAATTGTGGCTGATATTCAGGCCCTGCGCAGTGAAGTTGACTGGATTGTGGTCAATTTTCGCTGGGTCGATCATCTCAACGACCAACCCAACTTTATGCAGACCAACCTGGCCCGCCTAGCCATTGATCAGGGGGCCGATATGGTGGTGGGCTATCACCCGACCGTGATTCAAGGCGGAGAAATCTATAAGGGGCGGCCAATTGCGTACTCCCTCGGTGATTTTGTCTTTCACTCTGACGAGCCCATTGAGAATCAGGACTCGGCCATGCTCAAGATTGGCCTTAAGGACGACCAGATGCAGGTAGAGTTGCTGCCGGTACGGGTGCAAGATTCTCGGCCTAAAACCTTGACAGGCGATGCGGGCCAAGCCGTACTTGAGCGGGTTGAGCGGGCCTCGGCGCAGTTTGAGCAGCCCCTTAAGTCGCCACTGGTGCTCGACTTAAAAGCTCCGGAGCCATCTGCCGAGACGATGAGTGACCCGAGCAGCCCCTTTGTATCGCCTGAGGCCGAAGATACGTTAGAGATAAAAGTTGATCCCGATTCAGAGACACCGCCAGCGTCATCGTCAGAGGTATTACCGGATGACCTCAGCTCGCCTGTAGAGACAGAAAATTCCCCTGTGGACCCTGCGCAAGAAACGCTTCAACCCGAAGACGCTGAGCCTGTCGTTCCGCCGGTACCGCTAGACTTAGAGACTGAGTTTGACGAAAACCTTCCTGAGTGGGGGCCAAAGGTGTCGCCGCAGCAGCCAGATTTTGAGCCCGTGCCACCCCATCGCTCGGGTGCAGGCGAGCAAAGCGAGACCGACGAAACGCGTCCCAGCGCCGAAGCCCACGAGCCCCAGCCCCAGATTCAGCCCCATCTTTGGGGAGAGGAAGACCCTGTGGCCAAGCTACTAGCCGAGCCCAAGATCCAGATCGAAGTTCAAGACCAGCCCACCTGGACTGACCTGGTGCCTGCGACCCCAGCGGTCGATAGGGCTGATTAGGATTGGTTGCCAACTCAAACGGCAAACTGTGATGGTCAATATCAGGTAATGGTTGGGTGCCTCCCCCTTGGGTGAGAGCTGTGGTAACGTCTAGGCATACTGCTGCTGAGGTGCTTTGTGTTTGCTGTTGCTCTAAAAGCAGACCCTGCTGCGACCTATGTGCTGTCTGATACCGATACGGCCCGACTTGAGATTGTGCCCGATCGCGGCGGTATCGCTACCCGTTGGCAGGTGGAGGGACAGGATATTTTCTATTTTGATCGCGATCGCTTTGCCAACCCAGAGCTATCGGTGCGGGGCGGTATTCCAATCTTGTTTCCGATCTGCGGCAATTTACCCGATAACCAGTACCACCTCGATGGGCAAGCCTACCGCTTAAAACAGCATGGATTTGCCCGTGATTTACCCTGGCAGGCCACCCAGCAAGATGTGTCTGAAGCGGCCAGCTTGACCCTAGAGCTCTCCAGTGATGAGGCAACTCTAGCCCACTACCCCTTTGAGTTTAAGCTCGCTTTTACCTTTCAGCTCAAAGGCCATACCCTAGACATCGGGCAGCGGTTTACTAACTTGTCCGACCAGTCTATGCCTTTCTCCACTGGACTGCATCCCTACTTTCTAGTTGAAGACAAGTCGCAGCTAGAGTTTGAGATTCCGTCTACCGAATACCGCAACCACCTAACGGGCAGCACCGAACCCTTTGGCGGTAGCTTTGATATGACCCAGGATGAGATTGATCTGGCGTTTCAAGGCCTAACGGCTCCTGCGGCTACGGTCACTGACCACCATCTGGGGCGACGGCTAACCCTCTCCTGGAGTGCTGACTACACTAAGCTGGTGTTTTGGACGGTGAAAGGCAAAGACTATTACTGTTTGGAGCCCTGGACGGCACCCCGCAACGCGCTGAATACAGGCGAAAACCTGCTGGTGGTTGAACCCCAGCAGACGATGACAACCCATGTGCGCATGGCAGTCGCTTTTCTGCGGTGAGTATTTTTGCTCTCTTGCGTCAAACCGATAGGTTTGTGAAGGCTGGGTTTGATCCACATTCTTGGGGTCTGGATGGGGCCCTGGGTAAAAGTTTCTGGCAATGTTGAAGGATGACTATGAGCGCAATGGGTAGCAAAATCCGCGATGACCTTTGATGCTGCTGCAACTGATCAAACGGCTCTGGTTGTGGGGGCCAGTCGGGGTATTGGTTTAGGGCTTGTCCGGCAGCTGTTGACCGATCAGCGGTTTAAGCAGGTGTACGGTACCTATCGCTGTCGTGAGTCGGCTGAGGGGCTATTAGCCTTAGCTAACCCCCGGCTCAGCTGCTTGCCAATGGATGTGACCGATGAAGCATCCATGGCTGAGGCGATCGCGCAGATTCATGCCCTGACTCCCCAAATTCATCGGGTGGTGTACTGTGTTGGCTTGCTTCATGATGGTGACTTTCAGCCGGAGAAGAGCCTGCGGCACTTAAACAGCGATCATCTGGTGCGATCGTTTCAGACCAACGCCATTGGGGCGGCGCTGCTGGCCAAACACCTGCTGCCGCTAATGAAGCACGGCCAGCCCAGTTTGCTGACCGCGATCTCAGCTAAAGTTGGCAGCATTGGCGACAATCGTCTGGGGGGCTGGTACGGCTATCGCGCTTCTAAGGCGGCTCTCAATATGCTGATGAAAACGACCGCGTTGGAGTACGCCCGCCGTAGCCCCAATACCATTGTTGCTCTGCTGCACCCCGGCACCACTGACACCGGTTTGTCAAAGCCTTTTCAGCGAGGCGTGCCCCCAGAGAAGCTGTTTTCGGTTGAGCGCACCGTAGCTCAGCTGATGACGGTAATGGATGGTCTCGGCCCTGATGACAACGGCGAATTCTTTAACTGGGATGGCAGCCGTCTGCCCTGGTAATGTGGATTTGTAACTGGCGATCGGGGTTGGCTCAAGAGTTTTAATCCAAAAAAGTAGGCCAGCACTCCACTGATGGATGGGCTATTGGCACCAGCAGGCTGAAGATCGTTTGGTACTCATCTAGCTTGGCACTATGCTTAGGCAAAGGATACAAGGGCCATTGCTACATCACTGGTGAGGGAGTCGGGATGGATGCGCAATTGATCAACTGGCAACTGCTAGAGAGCATTGGCCTGGGGCTAGGGTTAGGGGTTGCCGCCGGGTTTCGGGTGGTGGTGCCCTTTTGGGTGCTCAGTGGGGCCGCGTTGTTTGGCCCTCTGCAACTGGCTGACAATATGACCTGGCTGGGTACGACTACCGCGTTTGTTGGGCTCTCTATTGCTCTGGTAGTCGAAATTTTGGCTTACAGCATTCCCTGGCTCGACAACACCATTGATACGGTAGCGCTACCGATCGCAGCGGTGGCCGGTACGCTGCTGATGGCGATCGCCGCCAACCAGCTTGACCCCTTTGCCCAGTGGAGCGTTGCGATCGTCGCGGGGGGCGGGGTTGCCGCCACCGTCAAAGGCTTGAATGGTCTGACTCGGCTGGTTTCAACTGCTACCACAGGTGGCGCGACCAACTTGATTGTGGCCGGGGTCGAACTGATTGGAGCCATAGTCATTTCATTGCTGGCTCTATTGGTGCCTGTGGTGGTGTTTGTCGCGGTGCTAGCTTTCTTTATTCTGCTGGTACGCTTTGCCATCAAAGCTTTTTATCGGTCTAAGCAATCTGCCGCGGGTGAACCGCAGACCTCTGTCTCCGATGGGGAGTAGAACATGGTGATGGCGCTTTTAGGGGCTGGGCTGTAGTTACTCGGCTAGCCTTGCTTCGGCGTGAATCGCTAGGGCCGTCATCGCTGGCAACGTAGCGGTAAACTGCCCGACTCGGTTGACCAACACGATCTGGGCATCGTTGGTACAGCGGGTACCATCGGCGGTCAGCTCACCCTGCGTCACATTGCAGTAGTGCCCTTGGGGCAGCTGAGTTTGAAAGGTATGGGTCAGGGCTTCAGCCTCGCGGTTGATAGCGACAAAGCCGCGATCGCCCCGGCCAAAGGCAATCTGGTTAGCACTATTGCTCCACCAGTCGGTAACGGCGGGTGTCGACTGGGTGGCGCTGCGAAAGCCTACCATCCCTGTGATAGCGGGCCAGCGGTGTTCGCATACCCATTCACCAAAACAGTTGACGGCGCCATTTTTGTAAACCGGGCGAGTGGCACCGTCGGCGTCGGCAGGTGGGCCCTGTTCTGAGTCATCAAAGGCAAAGCTCGACATGATCTGGGGCTTGCCGTAGGGAAAAGCCAGCATAAATACATTGGCTAGGGCATAGAGATCACTATCTTTATAGGTCAAATAATCGCCGCCGCCGCCATGACCCCGCTGCTTGTCATGGTTATCGATAAACACCACCGCCTGCTCGGAGGGGGCTAGCCCCCAGCCCTCACCCAAGGTCTGTAGATTGGCGAGCGTTTGGCCATCTTTGCCTAAGAAGGCTTCTCCAATAAACAGGCCATACTTGAAGTCAATCACATTGCCATAGCTGTAGTAGTCTTGCTTGCGAATGGCCTCGGTGCCCGGATCAATCACTTCTTGGTAGATATAGAGATCGGTAGTGGGATGGCGATCGCGGAGTTGTGCCAAAATCTCCCCCAGTTCTTCGTTGCGGATGTGCTTAGCCGCATCGATGCGAAAACCGGCCACCCCCATGTCGACTAGCTCACTCATATAGTTGACCAGGGTAGCTTGCACCTTGGCCGAACTCGTATTGAGATCGGCTAGACCCACCAGTTCGCACTGAGTGACATCTTCGGCGTCGCCGTAGTCGGTTACCGGCTGTCGGCAGGTATTAAAGTCTTCGGGTTCGTAGAGGTCACGGTAGTGATATTTATCAAATACCGTGCCAGCGCTGCCGATGCCATGGTCGAAACCGGCCATGTGGTTGATGACGGCGTCAGCATAGATAACGACCCCGGCTTGACGGCAGCGATCGATCATATCTTGGAGCTCAGCCCGGTTGCCGCTGCGACTTTCAAGACGATAGCTAACGGGTTGGTAGCGCTGCCACCAGGGATAGCCATAGTCGGGCAGCACCACATGCTCTTGGGGGGGAGAAATCTGTACGGCCTGATAGCCGTTGGGGCCTAAGTAAGTTTCGCACTCGATGGCTATATCATTCCAGGTCCACTCAAATAGATGCACTAGCGTTCCCGGAGGGGGTGGTTCAGCCAGGGCTGAATCAATTGATAGAGCAGACGATAGGGCTGGCAGCAGAGTAAATGGATTGAGTGAGACAACTAGCCCCATAAGCCCGCTGACGGCACACATGCCCGTGACAATTTTCCACATAGATTTTCAGGTAAGAACCGTATAAAAACTAACATCTTGAGCCACGATTCAGGTCGCTGTCATCGATATCATGCACAGCTAGACCAAAAAAATTCACATACCTAGGAATAGCCCCAGTCTCTCTTGATCTTGGTGTTTAGTTATCCTTTTGAGCTTAGTTTCTAGTTGCTTAGGTTGAGTTTCTAACTCATCCAGTATCTCAGTCGGTTTTAGCTCGTAGGCGCTGGCACAATCGATGCGGTCGGTGAGGCTGCTCAGCGGGTGGTGCCTTACAGCGAGGCGACGGTCTTTCTTCAGCTAAGCTAAATTCAAGGTGGTTCTCTCTACTCTGGTCACTACTTATGTTTTTCCCTTTTTGCATGCCTCCCAGCGCTGACTCTCGCCGTCAGTATCAGCGTCACAAGCTAGAGATGATGAAATCTTGGCGCGATTCCCTAGAAGCTCGTCTGGCCGCTCTCAATGCCGCCATTAGCACTGTCGAACAGCAGATGGGGCAGGAGGGAGAATAGGAAACCCAGGGTGCAGGGTAAGCGCAACCTCGTTACCCTGCACCCTGAATGGTTCGGGCCTTGTCACCAGCCCAAACAAGGCCGCTATGGGCTTAAATCTCGCTATGTTTTTGTCGCTGGGCTAGGAAAACTACACTTTTTAATGCATCATTCCCCTAGGATATGACCTGAGCGGGTAGATAGGGGCGTTCTGCCTTTGCCCGCTGGCTGTTTTCGTTCTGGGTTGCCCCGCTGGTTATGCCTGATTCCCTATTGCCCGTGTCTCCGGCCCTATCCTTGGCGGGAGTTATTTCACTGATTCAGCCGATTGGGGTGAAGGCCGTCTACGGACTGGCCTTCCAGGGTGACCGTCTGCTGGCAGTGGATCCTTTTCGTGGCTACTTGCTAAGCCTTGAGCCCGGTACTGGCCAGTTCGAGATTCTCAATACCGATAATGCTGAGGCCTTTTACAGCGTCACTGGCATTGCCTGTTGGCAAGAGCGACTGTGGTTTTGTCGAGACCACACGATCTACGTTACTGCTCTCGATCTGATTGAGCCGGTGCCGGTGCTCACGCTGCCCTACCCCGCCGACGGTGTGGCTCTGTGGGAAAACACTCTCTACGTTAGCTGTAAGAAGGGGGGCTGCATTTTTGTCTGCGATCGCGAGTCGGGCAAGCGCATTACTCAGTTTTCGTCCCCCGGTATTGGGGTCGAAAATCTCTCGGTCTGGGGCGACTATCTGTGGGTCTGTGACCAAATTGAGCAAACAGTCTACTGCCTCGATCGCGCCACTGGCGAACTGATCGTCAAAATGCTCACCCCCTTTGCTACCCCTACCGGGTTGGCAGCTCCCCCTCACACCACCCCTGAGAGCGGCACGATCTGGGTGGCTTATACCAACGAAGAGCCCTACGTGCGCGAAGACCCCAACGGCGAAGAGCCCTACGTGCTCACCTTTCGCGATCGCACCCTAATTCACCCCCTCACCTATCGTTGGTATAAAGAAGCCAACTACTGCCGCACCAACGGCTACCTGGTCGAGATGACCTACGTCGAAGAAATTGACACCCTTGAAGACGCCATTCCCCTCAGGGATGTCGAATGGCGCATCGCCTTTCCCACCAGCACCGATCGCCAGCGAGTAAAGTCGGTGGAGCCCGTAGGCTTGCCCTTTACCGAAGAAGAACAAAACGGTGAGCGCGTCGCCAGCTTCAAATTTGATCGCATTGACCCCAATCAGCGTCACCTCTTTGGCTGGAAAGCACTGGTTGAAGTCTACGGCATCAAGTACCAGCTCACCCCGCGTCAGGTAGAGTCGGCCCCGCCCTTGCCCCCAGAGTATGGGCCCCGTTACCTGACTGACGACGACGAACTGGCCATGGATACTCCCCTAGTGCAGGCGGCGGCTCGCCAGAGCCTTGGCACCGAAACCAACCTGCTACGCCAGGTGCTCAACATTCGCAACTACGTCTACGACAAACTCTCCTACGCCGTTACCCCTGCGATCGAAACCCCCGACGTGGTGCTTCAGCGAGGGCGAGGCTCTTGTGGTGAATATGTGGGGCTCTTGCTGGCCCTAATGCGCCTCAACGGTATTGCCTGTCGTACCGTTGGCCGCTACAAGTGCCCGGCTCACGCCGATCAGTCCGGTATCTACCTCGAACCTGACTTCAACCATGTATGGATTGAGTTCTACGTTCCCGGGTTTGGCTGGGTGCCGATGGAGTCTAACCCCGACGACGTGCAGGAGGGTGGCCCCTACCCCACTCGGTTTTTCATGGGTCTGCCCTGGTGGCATGTAGAAATGGGCAAGGGGATTCCCTTCGAAAAACTGATTCGGCCTGCAGGTAGCCCTGAGGTCCGCCTGGGCGACCTGGCTGTCAACCATATGCGCTTCAAGATTTTGGGGGAACTTGCCCCTTAGAGCCGGTGGTCACAATCGACCTGTTGGGTGGAGAGCAAATTCGCTGGCAGAGTCTTGGTATCCGGGCTTGGTATCCTAAGAGTGCCATGGTAAACAATCTAAGCTATTCATCCCGCTGCTATGTCTATTTCGAAAACCGAAGCCAAGCAGCTGCTTGAGCGCATGATTTTTGACATCACTGCTCCTGATGATTGGGTGCAAGATGTCTGGGGCCTCAGCCCCCTCATGGGTGACAGTGCCGCTAAGCTGCTTGATGCTTTCTACGCGCTGATCGACTGTTGCCCCGACGATCAGCTCGATAGTCTAGTTAAGGGGCTGTATCGAGAGCAGCTGGAGTTTTAGGTAGCCGTAAGTGATGTTTAGACGTTTGGCTTGGACGATTGCCAGACTCCGTCTCAGTTCCCATGCCGACTCTCCACCCAGTTGCATATCACTGCTCCGAATCCAGCTCGGATGCGATCGCCTTGGGCTAACGACAACTGAGTTGTAGGGGTGCTCAGCTAAGTGCCCCCACAACTCCAGAACCGGTCAAGAGAAGGTCGAATTACCCTGCTATGGTCTGACGAATTAGCTCGAAGACGGCCCGTATACCCATCGCTTCGCCGCCTTCAGGGCGACCGGGTAAAGTGCGAATGTTCCAGGCCATGAGGTCTAGGTGTACCCAAGGAATCTCAGACCGGCTAAACTCTTGCAGGAATAGGGCAGCGGTAATTGACCCGCCATAGGAAGTATTAGAAATATTGGAGATGTCAGCTACCGCACTGTCTAACATAGCCCGGTAGGGTTGATGTAAGGGGAGTTGCCACAGAGGGTCATCCACTGCCAGACCACAGGCAAGCAGAGTGCTGGCGGTTTCGGGCTGGTTGCTAAAACAGGCGGGTAGCTCAGTCCCGAGGGCAATGCGGGCGGCCCCGGTGAGCGTGGCAAAGTCAACCACGAGCTGGGGGGCAGGCTCTTCGCAGAATGCTTCCCACAGAGCATCGGCCAGCACTAGGCGGCCTTCGGCATCGGTGTTGCCTACTTCGACAGTCAGCCCGCGGCGAGAGGATACGACATCAAGGGGATGCAGAGCATTCCCAGCGATGCTGTTTTCTACTGCTGGGATGAGAACTCGCAGGCGGACAGGCAGCTGTAGGCCCATGATCATTTCTGCTAGGCCCAGCGCATTGGCAGCCCCTCCCATGTCTTTTTTCATCAGCCTCATGCCAGCGGCGGTCTTGATATCAAGACCGCCGCTATCAAAGCAGACACCTTTGCCTACCAGGGTGACCTTGGGAGCATCGGGCTCTCCCCAGGTAATATCAAGCAGGCGAGGAGGCTGGGCGCAGGCGCGACCGACGGCGTGAATCAGAGGATAGTTTTGGGTGAGTAGGTCATCTCCAAGAATAGTAGTTAGATTTGCGGCATGGCGATCGCACAGAGCCTGGGCCGCCACCTCTAGCTGTGCTGGCCCCATGTCACCAGCGGGGGTAGTCACTAGATCTCGCACCAGGGTAGTCGCAGCTACGGCGGTAGCAACATAGGCTGCATCGGCTCCATCTGGGGGCAGCAACTCAGCCAGCGATACGGCTGAGTTGTGCTTGTACTGAGTAAAGCTATAGCGGCCTAATTGCCAGCCTAGCCAGAGCTGAGTCGCCATGGCAGCGGGCCACTCGTCGGCTAAGGTGTAGGTCTGGGCCGGAAGGCTTTTCGGTAAATTGCCCAAGGTCCAGGTATCGATCGGGTCAGGCTTACCCACTAAGACTTTGGCGACGGTGCCCTCGGCGTTGGGTACTAGGCAGAGGGTGTTGGGGTCAGCCTTAAACCCGGTAGCCAGAGCCCATGCCTGGCTGTCGGCGTGGTAGTTGGCAAAATCGGTCTGATTTACTAGATAAATGGGAATCGGCGTTGACAATGGTTATCCTCCGAGGGTGGCACCCAAATCAATCAGTCTATCGGAGTTTTGCTCATGACGTAAGGATGCCCATCGAGCGGCTTCTGGAACGTTGGTGTGGGGTCAGCGTCAGTGAGCACACCCTAGCCAACCATGTCTAGGCATCAGGGTCTGAGTTAGGGGGCACTGGCGACCACGCACGCGGCCGAGGCAGTTTGTCCCGTGGTGTCGAGTGTGAGCGCAGTGGCGGCCCCGCCCCGCGAACGTCCGGTGTTTTACATCGGTGCCGATAGCATCCCCACGCCGATGCGCTACATCGGTACCTGCGAAGCTAAGGTCGGGGTGAGGTTTTGGGAAACGGATCATTGGCGCTTGTATCCCACTCGCTCAGTTGTTAAACGCTGAGAGTATGTCGCTACGCTGGAAAGCGATGCTGGTAAGCAGCGTTCATGGGTCGAAACCCAGCAAGAAACCCTCAAACAGTCCCAGTAGTGCAGCGTTATCGAAGCAGCGCAGCACTTGCTGCCCACGACCAAAGCCTTATCTGTCAGCATCGAACGGTGAGGTAGCCACCTGGGCAATAATCACAATCGCATCGATTACTAAACTTACCGTCAGCAGGGCTTGATGATTGGTTCAGGTGTCGTCGAGAGTTCCAGTCGCCGTATTGCCACCGTTCGACTTAAGCAGTCAGGCATGTTCTGGTCAAAATTTGGAGCGGAGGCAGTAATGACTTTACCTTAGAGTCTGTAGAGAAAAAACTTTGAAGAAAGCGTTGACACCTTCCTCCAACACCGCTATATTAGTAAAGCGCCTGAGGGAAGCAGCTTGAGAGAGTGGTTTACCGAGGGTTGCAGAGAACCTCGACAACTACATAATCTAGAAACAAAGCCAAGGTTCCTGTCAAGGATTAAATTGGTTTAACGATAGCACAAGTGTTGTTGTTAA
>NZ_JADEWX010000342.1 GCF_015207395.1 Nodosilinea sp. LEGE 07088 | reverse complement strand
TTTCGTTCAGAAGCGCTAAGCTGGATATAGCTCATAGGGTGTCTTTTTGTTGTGGTAAACATCAGACTATCCTATGAGCCCCTCTGTGGAAAGCTTCTAGGTGTTGCACTTCATTCTAGAATCGGCGCACTAATGGCATCCCCAGGCTTGAAGAACAAGCTGAACGAATTGTTGATGGCAAGCTGACTTAGCCTGCTGAGAAGCGGCATAACAAATCGAAGGAGCCGATCGCCGAGAGGTTATCTGTGGGCATCAAAAGTGATCTGCGGCGGTTCATCTCAATCGTTGGGCTGCTTCGTTTCTTGGTAGTGGTTGCACTTAAAGATGGTTTGCTAAAATTGCAAAGTTTTCGTTATTGAGATTTTTCATGAAATCCAGTCTCCGCAGTGGAAAGCTTACAAAATGGAAAGATGAGCGTGGATTTGGTTTTATCCAACCTGTTGATGGAAGCCAAGAAGTTTTTTTGCATATTTCTGAAGTTAAAGATGCAACCCGTCGCCCACAAGAAAATGACACGATTTATTACCACTGCGTAGTTGACTTAGATGGAAAAGTTCGTGCTTGCAACGCATTCATTTTGGGAGCAAGAAACAAATCAGCGTCTTTGAATAGTCGAACTAAACCCTCCGATGCCATCGTTTCAAGCTTTCCAATAGTTGAGGTAATCCTGTTGTCGCTTCTGCCTTTGGTTGGAGCTATTCATTTTACATGGACGACGCGCAATCCCCTTCCATTGCTTCTTTATCCTGTAATGAGTTTAGTGACCTACTTCCTATACGCTGATGATAAATCTCGCGCTAAACGCAAGGACTGGCGAACTCCTGAACGAACGCTACATCTGTGTGAACTGGTAGGTGGATGGTTGGGTGGGTTTATCGCCCAGCGGGTACTGCGTCACAAAAGTCAGAAAGAGTCTTATCAAGTCGAATTTTGGGCGATCGTGATCATTCATTACCTTGCATGGCTGTTTTGGCTGCTTTTGGGAAGAACGCTATGGGTTTAGCTCTGTTCCATGTGTTTGCAGTCATGCTTTTGATCTGGCTTACAATAGGGGGATGCAGGGTTCTATCTTATTATTTATAAGGAGAAATCATGGTAACACTAACTTTGAGTGATGAGCAGGTTATTGAGCTTGTCAAACAGTTGCCAGTTGGGCAACAAGTGGAGGTATTCAGATTCTTACTTCTCCAGCAATGGGGAAAATGGGAATCACTATCACGTTATGGAGCCGAAAAAGCACGGTTGGTTGCTCAAGAGAAAGGTTTTGATTGGAATATGATGACCGAGGAAGAGCGTGACGCTTTCATTGATGATGTGGTGCATGAGGACTAATGCAGTACATTGTCGTTTTTGATACCAATATCTTGCTTTCCGCCCTATTGTCTACGAATGGTAATCCATTTCGCTGTCTCGCTCTAGCAAAAGTAGGTCAGGTTGAATCTGTGACTTGTCAGGAAATCTTGGATGAATTTGCCGAAAAGTTGCTGATGAAATTCAAGTTCTCTGAAGAGATGGCACAGGCAGCAGTGCAAGAAGTGCGTCGATTTTCACGTCTGATTGAAATTTCCGAGACACTTAAGGCTGTTCCAGATGATCCAGACGACGATATGGTTGTAGAGTGTGCAGTCATAGGTAATGCAACTCATATTGTCACAGGAGACAAACATCTTTTATCGTTGACGAATCATCAAGGCATTGTGATTCTCAAAGCAGCAGAGTTCGCTGCATTGTTGTCAACGCCCTAGCGCTCTGCCAGCAGCCCGATAATTCAAATGCAGCGGACGGTTGGGAGATCCTGGTGCTGAGTTCGAGGTTATCTGCTGCCGCTGATTTGAACCGTTATACAGCTTCGGTTATTAGTTGGGGAGTGGCTTGAAGATTATCTGTGGGGCACTCAATTCTGTGCGAAGACGCACTCCAAGCCATGCAATCAGTAAGCTACGAGCAACAAGCTGGAGATGCAGTTTTCTGAGACACGCCAAAGGTTGCCGAATCCTCCAGAACGACATAGACTTCCCAGGCAGCATCGTCTGGATCTTTCACCCAAACTTTGTCTTGCAAGGCATAACAGCAAGTAGACCGGGTTTTAGGTGTCACGGATAGATCCGTTTGCTGAAGTCGCTCACTGGTGAGCGTAACCTGTTCGGACGACTCCACCTCAATTCCCAAGTGGGTAGTGCATTTTAGTAAAGGACAGAGGAAAAGCCCGCCTCTTCCCGTTGTGCCAATTTCTCTCTAACTCGGCGATTGTAGTCGTGGATAAACGTCCAGATCGCACCGATGTGATTTTCTAGCTTTT
>NZ_JADEWX010000341.1 GCF_015207395.1 Nodosilinea sp. LEGE 07088 | reverse complement strand
GGGTTTGGCTGGTGGGCCGGGGTTGGGCCCAAAGGGCTGGCTGGCTCAAACCACCCCGCTGCAACCATTGCGGCGCACCCGTCACGACTTGGCTGAGCCCATCAGCCACCTGTTCGGCCTGCGGCAACCTACTCTCAGACTGGATGCGACTACCTGAACCAATCGCCCTACCGCCGCTGCCAAAATCAGAACCCGTTGCCGCAGAAGCACCACCGCTTTAGTGGGATTGCATAGTTTGGCATTATTAGGGTGAAGAATCGAGCTAACCAATTCTCCATCTGCCGGAAGATAGCTACTGTAAGCGAAGCCGTCAACACATGCTCATCAACAGCGATATCTTATCGACTTCCTGCACCAGTGCCTCTTCGCTGCAAAGGTGAAATTGGCTCACCGGGAATAGCATCATCAGTCACAAGTTCATTGTTAGTGTTAATTCCTTCTTGAGCAGGGGGATTATACCTGGCAGCAGCTTCAAAGACAGATTCAATCAGACTGTCCCGAAGATCGATTTCAAGCTTCTCTCCCTGAGAAGATGAAACACTTTCAATCCCTATAATATGTTGAGTTTCATTTACTTCTGAGACAACAGTAACAGTATTGCCAGGTAAGAAAGCAACTGAGTCACTAAACTCAAGCAATGGAACACCAGCTATAGAATACTGAAAAACATTGACACGCGGTGAATTCATCAGCAATTGCTGTTCTGCCAAGCTTTCAAAAGCTTGAAAAACTACTCCGGAAGAATCATCAAAATCAACCCAACCCCCAGCAAGTTCATTTTCAAAGAATTGATAAATATGATCTGTTGGTTCAACAGGTTCATTGAGAAACTGTTGATTCTCTTGGAGAGAGGGAATCCTTGGCCCGATATCTAAATTCTCTTCTACGGTTTGTGATTCAACCACACGATTTGGCAAAGTCTCAGTAGAAGTCTTTGGCTCATCAAGGCTTGGACTTTCCGGAGATGGGCTCACTTTAATGTTTTGTGGCGAAGTCTGGGTGCTTTCAGGCCAATTAAGCAGGTTCTCTTGATATTGAGGAGACTTTTGAAGGGGTGAATTAATCTCTGGTGGGTATTGAGGCTCAGGTTGTATATTTTGCGGCTCTTGCTGAGGCAGAGATAGCTCCTCCAACCAATTGTCAACACTCCGTTCCAAGAGATCCTCAATATCCCCTGTCATAATACTTTTATGTTGATTGCCTGAGAAGATAAGATTCCTCGGAGAGGTTGCTAAATGTAAACTAAAACCTGAAGCAATAACAATCAGTAGATACAGAATATTTCGATTATTCTTATTGGTTTTCTTGTGGAGCCTTAACGACGTCGCCTTATCCCGAGGCAACAAACCTTTCTTAGAAGAACTGAGATTTTCTTGGTTGCCCTTGTGTGAATTACTTTTTCTTCGATTCTGAAGCCTCTTCCTGCCTTCAGGCAATGATTGGCCAACTAGTTCGTATGTAAATGCACTACTGAAACCAGCCAAAAAAAGGAAAAAACGAGCTTCTTTCGCTTTTAAAATATTTCTATCTCTACCAAGCCCGCCCAGAAATAGCAGGCACAAGGCTAAGACAGTGGCCGATACAGCCAATGCGCTATGCTTTACCCTCTTGTTCCTGAACAAATTCCGCATCTATAGTAAAAAAGTACTACTACTAGTCGTCATCATTCTTTGAGCCCAAGCTCGTTCCAGTAGCCATGGTAACCCCAAAACCTCCCAATCCTGATCCTATTAGGAAAGCACCTAAATTGTCTTCATTCGTGTGTAATTCGAGACCTATGATTAAAGCACTCAGGCTGACGAGTGTCTTGGCGCATAATTTAAACCTCTCCATGCCAAGTTGATGTCTTAGCTTCAAGAGTTCCATGTCATGGCTATTTAACGCATCTTCTCTCTTCTTTATTTTCAACTCACGTTCCTCTATTTCCTGACGTCGTTGCTGAATTTGCAACAATTCCTCTTCATGAGAGGCTCCAGGATTCAGAGGAGGGGGGGTGAGAGAGATGGGTTGTTCTGATGTGGCGAATTTTCTCTATTTTCCATTGCCACGTCGGAAAGGTAGACCACAAAGCTAATCTACTCGATTTCTCTATACAATGCACCCCAAAGCCTAGTTTCTGAATCATTTTCGAGGGTATTCAACTTGCACGTTGATTTCAGGGTAAACAAGATTAGCTTAACGGGTGACAACGTACCTAAAGAGCTTGCTGCATCAGGGATAGAGCATAGAGACCACGCTGAAAATAGCGATGTTTATGGGGTTTGAGCGCTATCAGTTGGAGTGCCCAGTCGGTCCATAACT
>NZ_JADEWX010000094.1 GCF_015207395.1 Nodosilinea sp. LEGE 07088 | reverse complement strand
AGATTGCCGGGCAGATGTTTGATAACGAATATGACCTGGCCATGACCGTCATTGAGGGCATGGAGGCACGTAGTAGAACCGGAGATTACCCACTGGAACGTTTTATATTTAATTGCGCCTAGCTACTTAGAGTGAGCTTTGCCCACCACTCCATCAATCGCTTCCTAAGCTTTAAATCATTCTCAATGAGATCAACTTCTCTCGTCCTCCCTTCACAATAACGTCCACAATCCTTCCTGTGGAGTAGCAAATAGAGTGGGCACTGCCCACAACAGGGTTTCTAGGTGTAAAAAGAGTAGATTACCTATGAGCAACTCCATCATTACTAAGGTTATTGAAGAGATGAATGCTTTGCCTGATGACTTACAACAACAAGTTCTAGAATTTGTTGAGTCATTACGACAGCAGCGCATCGAAACGTCCGATAATGCCTGGGACGTCCTCGAATCTCTCACGGGCACCGTCGAGGCCTCAGCCGATTGGTCAGCCGAGCATGACCATTATCTCTACGGCACCCCCAAACATCAGGAAGCCGACTCATGAGTCGTGAGCGTCTATTTCTCGACACCGCCTTTATGCAGGCATTGCTCAACCCCCGCGACGACTACCATCAGCAGGCAAAACGACTCTTTCCTCGTGTTCGTACCGCCTCAGAAGTCTGGATCACCGAAGCCATTTTGGTAGAAGTCGGTAATGCGCTAAGTGCCCTTAACCGCAGTGGTGCAGTCCAATTCATTTAGCAGTGCTACCGCACCGACAATATCAACGTCGTCAGTGTCGATACAGCGCTACTGATGAAAGCACTCGCCCTTTATCAATCTCGCGCTGACAAAGCCTGGGGATTAACCGACTGCATCTCCTTTGTCGTCATACAGCAGCAAAACCTGACCGATGCCGTGACAAGCGATCGCCATTTCCTGCAAGCTGGTTTCCGCACGTTGATGACAAAAGCAGATTGACGCTAAAGCCATAGCGATTGCAGTCGCTCCAAGTGCTACCAGCCCTACAGATGGCAGCAGCGTCATTCCTGCAGAGAATACTCTCAGCGTGCCCCGCAACCAGCCCCAGGACGTTGATCCACGATGAAACTAAACGCCCGCAAGCAACGGATATCTCCCCTCAAAGACAAGCCCTTGCGGAATCCAGGCCAGTCCCTCGACGAAGAGCTACAGCGCCTGCTGGATGAGATCGACAATAAGCGGCAACGGTTAACCCCAGAAGATGTAAAGCTGGCGGCTTACCGTTTATCTCGCTACATTCGTACGTCTTGAAGGAGCCGACGCCAATCCTCTCCCTATCACTGCTATAGAAACCACCGTAAGCATGAGCCTTTGGCAGTAGCATAGGCCCACCCTAGCCTCCGAGTTAATGCAGTGGTCATTTTGCACCCGGGTTGCTAAAGTAAATAAGCTTTGCAGTTTGTAAAGAAAATACTAATAAATTTGACATAAAGAACCATTTAATGATAATCAAACCGCCCTTAGCCCTAGGGAGTTTCTACCGCCTATGTCTGCAATTACAGTTTTTTGCGACTTCGACGGCCCTATCGCCGATGTCTCCGAACGTTACTACGCCACCTACCGCCAGGGGTTAGCGTGGGTACAAACCCAAGCCCAAGCCCAGGGAGATGCTCTGACCGTGCGTTATCTCTCGAAGGCCCAGTTTTGGACCTTTAAGCAAAATCGTGTACCCGATCGCCAGATCGCCCACTGGTCTGGGCTTGAGGGCCAGCAAATCGATAGTTTTTTGGCTCAGGTGAGCCGCATTGTCAACCACGCCAGCCTGCTCGATCACGACCAGGTACAGCCCCAGGCACACCAAGGATTAGATATTTTGCAGCAGTGTGGCATACGGGTGGTCTTGGTTACCCTGCGCCCGCCCAATCAGGTGCTAACGTTTTTAGATCAGCACGACCTCTATTGGGCCATTAGCGACCTATACGGCATGCCCGAAGTCGAGGCCGCCTACAACAACCAGGCCAATCACAAAGTTGATCTGCTCGGCACGGCGATCGTGGCCCAGCAGCGCCAAGGCTATGACCTGCGCCAAACCTGGATGATCGGTGACACCGAGGCCGACATTATGGCTGGGCAAGCCCACGGCATTGATACGGTGGCCGTCACCTGCGGTATTCGCAGCAGCAGCTACCTGCAGGGGTTTCGCCCTACTCACCTAATGCCCAACCTGTGGACGGCCTGCCAACGACTACAGCAGCGCTCTACCCTCAGACAGCGCTGCGCTTAAGCTTACGGCTGCGTTAGGCGTCAGTTGAGTACCGATCCCACCAGCGATTGAGCGGGTAGTAGAGGGCCGGTGCCCAAAGGCTGCTCAAAATCGCCGAACTCAGTGCCACTCGCTGGTGATATAGCCAGATTTTATCCAGAGACGGATAGAGAGAATCGACCGATATGAGCTGATTCAAACTCATTTGCAGGGCCAGCACCGTCTCAGCAATGACGGCCATAACAAAGACAATCAGCGCTACCGAGACAATGTCTTCTTGCAGGTAGCGCTGCTTTTGTAGTCGCGCCGTCAGCACACCCACCACAATTAAGCCGAGGGCATGGGTAGGAGCCGGGGCAGTCATGGCATCTTGCAGTAGACCCAGCACCAGTCCTGCGATCGCACCTTCCCACTGGGTACGCTTGACACTCCAAGCGACCACCCAAATCAACAGCCAGTGGGGCGATACCCCCAATAACTGCATGCCAGGAATGCGGCTAGGAAGCAACAGTAGACAGGCCAACACGGAGGCTACCGTCACAGCACTATTGATCACCCAGGGTCGTCGCCACAGCGGCAACGACGATGCCCGTGTCACAATCGTCATGGCATCGCTCCACCACTACCATCGAGACGGGCACCATTCTCAGATTCAGCGCCGGGAAGCGTCGGAATATCTACCATTTCTAGCGGTTCAAACGGATGAATGATCGCCCACTCCAGCACCGGCAGCGGTGACGACAGTTGAATCACAGCCTCTGGAGCAGGGCTTTTGGTCAAGTCAATCGACTCAATCCGCCCAATCGGCACATCCCTGGGAAACAAACGGCTAAACGATGAGGTGACAATTACATCACCCGCTTTAGCGTCGGGCAGCTTTTCAAAAAACTCCATTATCACTCGGTTATTCGACTGGCCGCGCACGACGCCCATGGTGCGGCTACGGCTCACCTTAGCCCCAATGCGACTGGTAGCATCGCTGACCAGCAGCACCCGCGAGGTGCTGGGCGATACGGCCACCACTCGGCCCACCAACCCACCAGGGCCAGTGACCACGTACCCGACATCGACCCCACTGCGGCTACCTCGGTTGAGAATCACATGCTGCCACCAGTGGTCAGCCCCACGCCCAATTACCGTCGCACGGGTGCCCTCGGTCGTGATGCTTTTTTCATAGGCATCAACCGCCTGCAGTGCCCGGTTCTGATTTTCTAGCTCAACAATGCGCTCCTGGAGCTCCAGAATGTAGCTATTTTCAAACTGCTGTTCCCGACTCAGCCCTGGTTGCAGAGGCCGAGTCACCCAGTGATAAGCTTCATAGATCAGAGCGCCATCGCTGGCCCGCAATAGCCAAGCCGAGGAAATGGCCAGAGTAACCATTCCCGCTTTTAAGGCATGACGTATCCACCAGCGGCGTAAAGCAAACATACTTTCTGCGTAGATGACAACCCCGACGCGCCCTAGAGGCTTCGTCCGCTAAAGACCCGCCCCATTTGGCTAAAGTTCTCTAGCACTCGTCCGGTACCCAGCACCACACAGCTGAGCGGATCAGCCGCCACATGCACCAAAATACCGGTTTCATGGCTAATCAAGGTATCGAGGCCCTTGAGCAGCGCGCCGCCCCCGGCCAGCATAATGCCGCGATCGATAATGTCAGCGGCTAGCTCAGGCGGAGTGCGCTCTAGGGTACGCTTGACGGCTTCTACAATGACCGAGAGGGGCTCAGCCATGCTTTCGCGGATTTCAGCGCTTTTGACCGTTACCGTCCGCGGTAACCCAGACAACAGGTGCAGACCCCGCACATCCATGGCGACTTCATTGTCGTCGGGGCTAGGGTAGGCTGACCCAATATTGATTTTGATCTCCTCGGCGGTGCGTTCACCAACCACCAGATTGTGCACTTTTTTCATGTAGCTAGAGATAGCATCGCTGAGCTCATCGCCCGCGACCCGCACCGACTCGCTAAGCACCGTGCCCTGCAAACTCAGCACGGCCACCTCGGTGGTACCACCGCCAATGTCGACAATCATATTGCCCGTCGGTTCGGCAACAGGCAGGCCAGCACCAATAGCCGCTGCCACAGGTTCATCAATGAGATAGACCGTGCGAGCTCCAGCCTGCTGCGCCGCATCCATTACCGCCCGTCGCTCAACCCCAGTCACACCGCTGGGAATGCCAATCACAATCCGAGGCGATACCAGGGTACGGCCCTCATGAACCTGACGGATAAAGTGCTTTAGCATCAGCTCAGCCGTGTCGAAGTCGGCAATTACGCCATCTCGCAGCGGGCGCAGCGCCACAACGTTGCCAGGAGTACGCCCCAGCATACGCTTGGCCTCTTCCCCAACAGCCAGGGGTTTCTTCTCTATCTGGTCAATCGCGACAACGGAAGGCTCTTGCAGCACCACCCCTTTGCCAGAAACGTAGACCAGCGTATTGGCCGTGCCAAGGTCAATACCCATATCGCGGGAAAATCTGTCGAAGAGAGCCACAGGCAAGAACGCCCCTAAACTAAAAAAAAGACAGTCACCGACATCAAGGCGAGCCAGTCAGGCTAGCAACGATGCCGTTGTGGATTCTATTACGTTTCGTATCGGCACGTCCAGTAACAGGATATTTATCAATTAAAGGAAAACGCCTTTATTAAGCTCTATCCTGCCTGGGATAAAGAATCAAGAGTAGTGATAACCCATGTTCCCCAAGTAGTGACCGACAGGCTGGTAATGACGAGTAGATATGGAGGGTAGTTCCTGACGAATGATTGGGTTTCGCCTACAATGCGGGGACGAGTGTTGGGCAAGCAACAATGACGATTAATGTGGTAACTCTGGTCGGCCGCGTGGGCACAGACCCGGAGGTTAAATATTTTGAGTCGGGCACGGTGGTGTGTAATTTGACCCTGGCTGTACGGCGGCGATCGAGCCGCGACGACAAGCCCGACTGGTTTAATCTCGAGCTTTGGGGCAAAAATGCTGAAGTGGCAGCCAACTATGTGCGCAAAGGCAGCTTAATTGGGGTGAGTGGGGCCATTAAACTCGACCATTGGCAAGATCGCTCAACCGGGGTCGGTCGTTCTAAGCCCGTGGTCAGAGTCGATCGGCTCGATTTGCTGGGTTCGCGGCGCGACAATGAATCGCCGATGAACTACGGTAACGATGAGTTTTAGAGCATCTCCGCAACTATGCTGCTGACTTGGAAGCCTGGTCAGTCGCTTATAGAGCGGCTGGCCCCAGGTCTTCTAGCCAGTCGAAGATTTGGCTGAGTTGCTCGGTGGTGACTAGGCCATATTGCCAGAGGGCCATGGGCAGCAGGTTGGTTGCCTGCCCCGCCTGACGCAGACCGATCGCGATCGCATCCGACGAAAGGGCGATCTCTGTCTGCAAAAATTCTATTAGCTGGGTCTGGCGCTGGGAAGGCATAAAAGCTGTTAGGGGAAACACACTGATGGACTTTAATATAGCGACTCTTACCACAGATTGCCGCCATCTTGAGTCGTAAAGCGCCCTGACCTCTATAAGAGATCTAAACCCAACGCCAAAAGACCTAGACGAGCTAGTACTCGAAGGCTGAAATATGTCCACCGTTCTGGATCGCTTGGCTCCCTAGCTCCCCTGCTCCCCAGCCCTAAGGAATAGTATCTAAACTTGCGCCGTGGAGTACTAAGTCAGAGCTTTAAAACATCGCCAGCCATCAGCCATTGGAGGGTAGTCTCAGAGCTTAAGGTGGCGTTAACCCCTCTTCCACCAGCAGAGCTATAGAATTACAGCGTTAGAATTACAGCGTTTGTGACCATTCGCTGAGCCATCCAAACCATGCTGGAACCCACCCAGGTGATTGAACTGTTTATGACCTCTCCTCACATTCTCGAGGTCAAGGCTGGAGACATCTAACTATCTGTATGTTTAGCCACCCTTTTGGTTATGGGTGCCGTCCTATCTTAAACTGCACCTCAGAACGTTAGTGAATCCGGTTAGACCGAGGAGTGACAGGATGGATGCCGCCGATCTCTGGCAACGCTATAAAGACTGGCTCTACTACCACGAAGGTCTGGGCTTTTATCTCGATGTCAGCCGCATGGGTTTTGATCAAGCGTTTGTGGCCGAGATGGAGCCCCGCTTTGCTAAGGCCTTTGAGGATATGGCAGCCCTAGAGGCGGGCGCGATCGCAAACCCCGACGAAGATCGCATGGTGGGCCACTACTGGCTGCGCGATGCCGACCTGGCGCCGACCCCCGAGCTCAAGCAAGACATTCTCGAAACCCTCACCAGCATTGAACAATTTGCCAGCCAAGTGCGTACCGGTGGCATAGTGCCGCCGGGGCAAGACCGCTTTACCGATGTGCTGTCTATTGGCATCGGCGGCTCGGCCTTGGGGCCCCAATTTGTGGCCCAGGCGCTGGGGCCAGACTTTCCGCCGCTGGCGATTCACTTTATTGACAACACTGACCCAGAGGGCATCGATCGCCTGCTAGCGCGGCTGCAAGACCAGCTACCCACTACGCTAGTCATCGTGACGTCTAAGTCAGGGGGCACCGCTGAAACCCGCAACGGCATGGTGGAGGTTCGCACCCGGTTTGAGGAAAGGGGCCTAGATTTTCCCAAGCAGGCGGTGGCCGTCACCGGTCGGGGCAGCAAGCTCGAAAACCAAGCTCTAAAAGAGGGCTGGCTGGCTATCTTCCCCATGCGCGACTGGGTCGGAGGTCGCACCTCGGAGCTATCGGCGGTGGGGCTATTGCCTGCGGCCCTACAAAATATCAGCATTCGATCCATTTTGGGCGGTGCCAAAGAAATGGATGCCGCCACCCGAGTGCCCGATCTACGCCGCAACCCCGCTGCCCTGATCGCGTTAGCCTGGTACTACGCCGGTAACGGCAAAGGCGAAAAAGACATGGTAGTGCTGCCCTACAAAGACAGCCTGCTGCTCTTTAGCCGCTATCTGCAGCAGCTTGTGATGGAGTCGTTGGGCAAAGAAAAAGACCTCGATGGCAACCTGGTTTACCAGGGCATCGCCGTCTACGGCAACAAAGGCTCTACCGACCAGCACGCCTACGTACAACAGCTGCGAGAAGGCGTGGCTAGCTTCTTTGTCACGTTTATCGAAGTGCTCAAGGATCGCCAGGGTACCTCAGTTGAGCTAGAGCCGGACACCACCAGCGGTGACTATCTGTTTGGTTTCTTGCAGGGCACCCGCAAGGCTCTGTACGAAAATAGCCGAGGTTCGATTACGCTGACCCTCCCCGAGGTCAATGCCCACACCGTTGGCGCACTGATTGCCCTATATGAGCGGGCCGTGGGCTTCTACGCCTCCTTAGTCAACATCAACGCCTACCACCAGCCCGGGGTTGAGGCGGGCAAGCAGGCCGCCGCTGGCGTGTTGGATTTGCAGCAGGCCGTACTGCATGCCCTGGCCAATAGCTCCGAGCCCCTAACCCTGGCGGCGCTGGCTGAACGAGCCGGTGCTCCGGCGGAGATAGAGACCATCTACGCCATTGTGCGACACCTCCATGCCAATCAGCGCAGTTTGGCCATTCAGGGTAACCCTGGCCATCCAGACGCCATCAAAGTGGTGTCTATAGCCTAAAAAACGGTTGGCGTGACTAGCCCTAGGTCTGGCCCCGCCAACCATTTTCTCCCTAGTCTGGAATCCAAACGTAGGGGCTGCCCGACACCGCCACTCCCCCGGCTTTAGAAAACCGGACAACGACTAGCCGCGAACTGTCGCGGCCCAGGTCGAGGTAGCCACTGGCCCACACATCAGAGCGCACCACCCCGGTGATCTCGAGGCGATAGCCACCAGGGGGCAGATAGAGGGTTGCTTGACGATCAAAGTTGTGGGGCCGATACACCAGGCGATTGTTGAGGTAGACCGACCCCCAATCGGTACCTCGCGCGTCAAACTCTAGCCTAACTGGCTCTACCTCGGGAGTTGGTCGAGGATAGGGCACAAGAATGACAGGCCCGTGATTGTTAGACGGTTGCCGAATGATCACCCGGTGAGAGCGAATCACCCGGTCTGACCCTGGGATGACAGTCTCTTGCGCTTGGGCAGGCAACAGCCCTAGCAGGGCTAGTAGGGCCGCTGCGCCTAAGGTTCTGCGGTATAACCTACTCCCAGTAAAGCTCCGATACAGCCGTATTCCAGGCGTGGCGAGGTTAACTGACTGATTCATCATCGTTTCTCCCGTGCTTATAACTCCATACAGCGCTGACGTGATAGCAGCCGTTGCTTTACAATTGCCGACGACAACCCCTCAGACCCAGCTCACGGGTAGATATCCACACCTGGGGCGGCTTACCTGATTCAGGAAAGTTGACTAGAATCTAGATAAGAAAAATTTGCTTAACCAGGTTGCATCGTTCGAGCCCTTGTCTAAGTGTGTACTCAGCACGGCTTGCGATCGCACTACCTGGGCCACCTAAATCTATTGTGCCAAATCTATTCGTTGTATGAGGATAGGGTTTTGAGTAATACCAGCAACTTTCGTGAAGCCATTAGCAAGGCTAAAGGGCAAAGCCTAGTCGGCCCCAATGTAATCAAAAACGCCCTCCCCTTCGTCGGTGGCGGCCTGATTCTAACGGCCCTGGGCTCCTTTGGCGGCCTCAGCGTGATGGCCACCAACCAAGCCATCTTCATGCCCACCTTTTGGGTGGCGTTGATTGCCCAAATTGCCCTCTTCTTTGTCGCGATGAACGTGGCCTCTAAGGGCAATAACAGCACGGCCCTGCCATTACTGGCCACCTACAGTCTGCTGACCGGTTACACCCTCAGCGGTCTACTGGCCGTCGCCCTGGGCACCGCTGGAGTTGGGGTCACCGGCATCGGAGCGGCCGCTTTGTCCTGCGGGGTGGTGTTCATCGCCGCCCGCCAAATCGGCTCCAACCTATCTGAAGAAGATGGCCTCGCCCTCACCCGTACCATCGGCATCGGCATTGTAGCCGTGCTGATCGCGGTGGTGGGCCAGTTTATCTTCGCGCTGTTTGGCGGCCCCATTCCCCAGTTTCTCGACATCGCGATTTCGGGCCTTGGGGTGCTGGTGTTCTGTGGTGCCTCGGTGGTCGATTTCTTCATTCTGCCCCGCACCTACAAAGACGAGCAGTACCTATCGGCAGCGCTGTCGATGTACCTGACCTACATCAACCTGTTCGTGTTCATTCTGCGGCTGCTGATCGCCATCAACCGCGACTAGATAACGGCTTCAATCGCCTCTATCTAACCGATACAAGCCTTGGAGTCGCTCGATTCCAAGGCTTTTGTGTTCAGCGATCGGCCCCGATTCACCTGTGTAGCTATTAGGGCGCTCGGCCTACGCTAGGGCAGGGTGGCCATGGTGCAATCGCCCTGGCGAATTGGGCAGCATACTCAGGCGACGTCGGTTTCTAATGGCGACGCAAATCGCCGTAGCCGCCAGTCGCCCGGTCTGGGCGGCCCCGTTCATGTAGCCGTAGTATTCGTCACTAAACTGTTCACCGGCAAAGGCCAGGTTGCCCACCTGCACCGTCTGCCGTGCTAGGGGATCATCGGATTCAACGTAGAGAAAGTCTTTAAATTTCAGGTATTGCCCTGGCCTAAACGTGCTGTAGCCGCCGCCAAAGTCAGGGTCTTGAGCCCAGGCGGTGCGGGCATAGCGATCGTCGGCGGCCCTGTCTAAATTGGCGACATAGGGAACGGTGCGCCGCACCAGTGCCCGTCCCTGTTCAGCCACGGTGCCCGTTGCCTGACCTAGTTCATCGCCGCCCAGAAAGAACGTCAATACCCCCTGCTGATGCTCTGGCTGGCGTTGAGTGTCATCCCAAAGACCGCTATAGCCCAAGTCGCTCCAAGCGCCGCCCGTGAATCCTCGGGGTTGGAGCCAGGGACGATGGGTAAAGCCGGCAAACAGCTTCTCATTGCGACCAGGGCCACATTCCTGAATAAACTGGGTCAGGGTGGCGGGCAGGTTTACCCGCAGATCGATGCGACGCAGGGCTGGAAAAGGCAGGGCCAAGATGACGTAGTCGGCGTCGATCTCGCCTTGGTCAAAGTTCAAGCAAAACCCAGAGCCCTGACTCTGAATGGCTCGCAACCGCCAACCGGTCTTTACGGGGGTCTGCAAGCGAGCCGCTAGAGCCTGGGGAATTTTCCCTGTGCCTCCCTTGACTAAAAACAATTCATCGGCGGTCAGGGGGACAACGTGACGGTTGCGCACTTGAGGCAAGTTGTAGAGCAGTTGCAGCGCTGAAGATTCCTGGGCTTCGACTCCATACTCGCTGCGAATGGTGGCTTCGAGCAGCGATCGCACATATCGCGGGCCAATTTTATCCCGGTGCAGATCTAAATAATCTGCGACCGACAGCGCGTCAAACAGGGGTGCGTAGCGGTCAAAATCCGCTGCCAGCCGTCTCCCATCTCGGCCAATCTGGGCGGCCAGCGACGCTAAATCTTCCCCCAGCTGCGCTTCTGACAGGGTGCAGCCCTCAAAGTAAAAGGCCACTTCAGGAAAGGGCAGGTTTTGGGTCAGGGTGCGGCGATCGAACAGTTCTAGGCCCAGCTCTGCGACCAGAGCTAAGATATCGGCATGCTCCGAATTGATAAACGCCGCCCCCAAGTCATTCACCAAGCCTGGCAACACTAGCCCCTCGCGAGACTGAATGCGTCCGCCCACGTAGGGCTTTGCCTCGTACACCGTGGCTGAGAAGCCTAATTTTTGTAGAGTATAGGCCGCATTCAACCCGGCCATGCCACCCCCGACTATGGCAATCCGTAGATTTGAGTTGGCGGAACCTTGCCCTGAGAGCCTGAGGTCTCCCAAGGAAAACGTTCCTGCCGCCAGGGCTGAGCAACGCAGTAGCTGCCGCCGCGATAGAGCAGGATGCCGTTGGGACCTCTCGCTGGCCCCAGCATCACCATCAGCGGCTGGAAAATCATGCGGCGAATTAGCAGCCTTCGCAACGGCTCGCTGCAACAGCTGAAAGAGGGGGGTGTGTGCCATAAAATGCTGCCAGCGGCGGTTCTTTCTGACTGCAAAACTGGAGTCTTGGGGCAACCTACCGCCGGATTAAATGAGGTTAGTCTCTACCCATTGTAGTTCTGCCACCAGGCCACCGACTATGCCCCTATGCTCAATTAAAAACAGCGTTTCGCGCCCTATCCTTCCTATACTGATACCTTGGTGCCTGTTCCCCGCCACCTAAAATTTGTTCTTCCAGGATCAGTTGTTAAGGAGTCCCATGTCTGTCATCCGTGCCCTGCATCAACAGTTGGTCAGCCAAGAACGCTCTGCGGTCGAGATTACCCAGAGCTACCTCGACCAGATTGCAGCCCTGGAACCCAAGGTCAAAAGCTATCTAACGGTTACAGCCGAACAGGCTCTGGTTCAAGCCGCCCAGGTCGATGCCCGCATTGCCGCAGGGGAAGAGATTGGCCTGTTGGCGGGGATTCCGATCGCACTCAAAGACAACCTCTGTACCGAAGGGATCCGCACTACCTGCGGATCGAAAATCCTGGAGAATTTTGTGCCCCCCTACGAATCTACCGTGACGGAGCGGCTGCGGGAGGCGGGGGCGATCGCCCTGGGCAAAACCAACCTCGATGAATTTGCCATGGGCAGTTCTACCGAAAACTCGGCCTACCAGCTCACCGGCAACCCCTGGGATGTGAGCCGGGTGCCGGGTGGATCCTCTGGCGGATCGGCTGCCGCCGTTGCCGCCGGAGAATGTGCGGTGGCGCTGGGGTCTGACACTGGCGGTTCTATTCGTCAGCCGGCGGCCTTCTGTGGGGTGGTGGGGCTCAAGCCCACCTACGGGCTGGTGTCGCGCTTTGGGCTGGTAGCCTACGCCTCCTCACTTGATCAAATTGGCCCCCTGACTCCTACTGTCGAAGATGCAGCGTTACTGCTGGGGGCGATCGCAGGTCACGACCCCAAAGATTCTACCAGCCTGGATGTGCCCGTTCCCGACTACACCCAGCACCTCAAAACCGACCTTAAAGGCCGCAAGGTGGGCATCATCACCGAAACCTTTGCCGCCGAGGGCATTGACCCCGCCGTCCGGGCTGCCACCGAAACCGCGATTCAACAG
Source organism: Nodosilinea sp. LEGE 07088 (assembly GCF_015207395.1). GTDB lineage: Bacteria > Cyanobacteriota > Cyanobacteriia > Phormidesmidales > Phormidesmidaceae > Nodosilinea. Next base: position 10,908 of record NZ_JADEWX010000094.1, on the reverse strand, counting down.
CTAAAGGATTTAGGGGCGGAAATTCAAGCAATCTCCTGCCCGCGATTTCCCTACGGGCTACCCACCTACTACATCATTGCGCCCTCTGAGGCGTCTTCTAACCTGGCCCGCTACGACGGGGTCAAGTACGGTGCCCGCAACAATAACGATAGCCTCATGACCATGTACACCAAAACCCGCGCCGAGGGCTTTGGGGCCGAGGTCAAGCGACGGATCATGATCGGCACCTACGCCCTATCAGCAGGCTACTACGACGCCTATTACCTCAAGGCCCAAAAGGTACGCACCCTGATCAAACAAGACTTCGAAACTGCCTTTAGCCAGGTCGATATCCTCGTGTGCCCCACTACTCCTACCACGGCTTTCAAAGCAGGCGAGAAGGTGGACGATCCGCTCAGCATGTACCTGTCTGATCTGATGACAATCCCGGTGAACCTGGCCGGTCTGCCGGGGCTGAGTCTGCCCTGCGGCTTTGACGACCAAGGGCTGCCCATTGGCCTGCAGCTGATCGGCAATGCTCTGAGAGAAGACCTCTTGTTTGAAGTGGGCTACGCCTACGAACAGGCCACTGAGTGGCACAAGCGTAGGGCAAAGCTGACCTAGGAATATGGCCAGTGGGTGGGTCGAAGCTGCTTCAACTCAATCTTTTCAACGGCCAAAGCAAGTTGACTAAATTTTCGGCGACCTAAAAATCGTCACAGGGTAGTTTGGCTAATGTCAACCCATCCCTCATACTTAGGGGCAGGTGCCATAGCGGCCTCAGGTCATTTGGTTTGGCAGCGTATCTACCCAATTACTTGTACCCTCTCTTCCATGTCCGTTATCAAGCTTCTCTTAGGTATTTTGGGTACTGCAGGCATAGTTTACCTAGCCCTTTGTGGCTGGCTATGGGTATCCCAGCGACGGCTGATGTATTTGCCCAGTGCAACTGTCGTTACCACCCCCAGTGCCTTTGGCGTAGACTATACCGACGTTTGGATACCGGTAAAGTCAACCGACGGCGGGCGTCTACATGGCTGGTGGTTGCCAGCTAAAAGCGATCACCCGCTGACGATTCTCTACCTGCACGGCAACGCCGGGAATATCTCTGACAACCTGGGCAAGGCACTGGAGCTGCGATCGCTCGGTGCGGCGGTACTCACCATCGACTACCGAGGCTATGGTCAAAGTAGCGGCCCTTTCCCCAGCGAGCAGCGCCTTTACGAAGATGCCTGGGCGACCTGGCAATATTTACATCACGAGCGAGGGGTTGCGGCCCACCATTTGGTTATCTATGGCCATTCCCTCGGGGGAGCCATCGGTATTGAGTTGGCCAGCCATATCCCTCATTTAGCAGGCTTGGTGGTGGAGGGATCCTTTACCTCCATGGCCGATATGGCCTCTCGATCGCAGTACAATCGCTGGTTCCCGGCGCGGCGGCTGGTGAACCAAAAATTTGATTCCCTAGCCAAAGTTCAGCACCTTGAGATGCCTACCCTATATATCCATGGCGTAGCTGATGCATCGATTCCTGCCACCATGAGCAAAGCACTATACCAGGCGACTGGCGGCCCCAAGACCCTGTGGCTGGTGCCCAATGCCGATCACAACGACCTCACGGCCTGGGCTGGAGATGAGTTTAGGCAGCGGCTCTATAGGTTTTTACAAGACTACGTGTGGGTGCAGCGCTGACCCGTCGCCCGATCTCTGCAAAGCTGTCGTGAATCCCCACCTAGGGCTGGTTAAGCGACCGCTTGAGTTTGCTAAAGTAGGCACGATAGAGCGATCGCCCCGGCTTTGGGCGATCGCTTTTAGGTATCCAGAGACCGCTGTTCTGCCATGATGACGCTGGCTACAGCGGCAATTACCCTATATTCGTAATCTATACGTACTTCTATGGCTCGCCTTTCTACCGAATTAAATCGCTATTTTTTTGAAGAGGTTACCGCTGCCCAGGTCAGCCTCAAAGAGGTTCTTGCCCTGGCGGGAGAGCGCACCTTTGGTTTTTTGTTTGTGCTGCTAGCCCTGCCCTCAGCATTACCGATACCAGCTCCAGGCTATTCGGTGCCCTTTGGAATTGTCATGTTTTTACTGGCCGTCCAGCTCATCGCTGGACGCACCCGCCCGTGGCTGCCAGAGAGCTGGAGCCACAAGCAGTTTGATTTACCTTCGGTACAAAAAATTGTCAAGGCAGGCATTCCCTGGCTGCGGCGACTGGAAGCGGTCTCAAAACCTCGGATTACGCCCGTGTGCACCAGCTTGCCAGGCCGTACGGTGTTGGGTATTGCGATCGCCCTGATGTCGATTTCAATGATGATCCCCATACCAGGAACCAATACCCTGCCCGCCATGGGCATTTTCGTCACGGGCTTTGGCCTGCTCGACGATGACGGGGCGATTAGCCTGGGTGGGCTGGTGCTGTGCGTGATGGGGGGCATCCTCACCACCCTGATTTTGACCTTTGGCTACGAGGCCGTCAAAGCTGGGCTCAGTTTCCTCAGCGGCGGTAGACTCTAGCCCTGGCCCTAGCTAGCCCATACCTAGGGTCAAGCCCCAGCCCAGGAGACTGCCTGTGGCCCCCAGGGCATGATCCACGACCTTTAGCTGCCAGGTTCCCTGGGCTGGCTGACCCAGTAGCCGTATTAGCACTGGCGTGGTTTTAAGCGTGTAGGTGGAGCGCAGTTCTGTCTGTCGCCCTAGGGTACGCCCCTGAATCAGGACGACGACACCGTTCGGGGCCACTACCGTCAGGCTGACATCACCTAGATGCTGATGATCAATGCTCACCTCGACTTGCACATCGGCTACGGAGCCAGCCGCCGCAACCGTGAGGCGACTCTCCAGCCCGTCCGGCTGATTGTCAGGAATGGGCATCGGGGTCTGGGTTTGCTGTCGCACCACCTGGCTCACCTGTCGCCCCAAGAAAGCCCGTCGCTGGGCCTCGCGCACCGCTGCCGCTGCGTTGACCTTGCCATAGCCAAACCACTGAGAGTGCCCGTTAGCATCATAGGTGCCATATTGAAGACCCAGCTGCGGGTCTGGGCTGCGATCGACAATCTTGTCGGCGGTGGCTTGCAAAATCTCGCGCACCTGGCGGGCCGTCAAATTGGGATTGACCGATAGCATCAGACCGACTACCCCCGCCACCACGGGGCAAGCACTAGAGGTACCGCCAAAGCTATCGGTGTAGTCATCTGAGCTATAGCCTGCCCCCTGAATGCGATCGCTGGTTACCATGCCCAACCCTGGCAGATACTGGCGCAGGGGCGGCCCCGTCTGCACGCTGCCCACCTGGGGCAAGGCCACCCCAGGCGGAGCATTGTTGCTCGGGGCGGCCACGGCAATATGCTGGCCCCAGTTGCTGTAGGCCGCCTTAGTGCCCAGACTGGTTGAAGCCGACACCGCAATCACATCGGGGTGAATCGCAAACCCACTCAGCCACCGGGTGAGGCCACTGAGAACATTTTGTGGCCACTGGGTTTCGTTGATAGTACCGCTGAGGGGGCGGTTGGCGTTTCCTGCCGAAAATACGATCACGCAGCCCTTGCCATTGCGCCCGATGGTCGCGGCCCGGGTGAGCGCATTGGTCTGCCGCAGGGTCAGCGGAAAGTAGTTGGAAGCAGGCGACCAGCTACAGACAATCACATCGGCCCCCCGGCGAACAGCCTCACCAAATAACTGCTCGATCGCCACGTCATCGATAAATCCGGTTGTGCGCAAGGGCAAGAAAGCGCAGCCAGGCGCGACCCCCACAATGCCAATGGCGTTTTCTTCGCCGATGGCCAGCCCAGCAACCGACGTACCGTGATTGTCGCTCTGCTTGGTGGGCAACGGCACCGCATCTTTCTCCTGCAAGTCCAGCGGGGCCACCAGTTTACCCATGCCCTGGAGATCGGGGTGGTTCAAGTCAAACCCATCATCGCTGACGGCAATCACCACTGAACGAGCGCCGCGGGTCAGGTCCCAGGCCGCTTCAGCCGAGATATGCGACCCCGCCGCTAGATTATCCCCACCCTGGTGAAACAGATGCCACTGCTGAGGATAGCGATCGTCCCCAGGGCGATAGAGACTGCCAATCTCGATCGACAGATTCGGTTCTGCGGCCAGCACGGCCCCGAGGGCGATCAGCCGATTGGCCAACTTGATTGGGTTTTCGCTCGCCGCCCGAGTAACTTGCACCACAAAGGCGTTGGGAATGCCCTCCAGGGGGTGTTCAACGGCCAAGCCCAAAGCTGCCAAAATCTCTGCGATCGTTGAGGCTGAGACATCAGGCGCAAATTGTACCGTCAGCTGATCGGTCAGGTAGACCCAGGTTTGGGGGCTATCCACCAACCGATACACATGGCTAGCAAACTGTACCGCCGCATCTAGTCGAGCCAGCGCCACAGATGCGTCTAGAACCACGGCTGCAACCTGCCACTCCACCAGTTGTCCACCAGCTACAGGGCGCAGAGCGATCGGGTCAAGCCGCCGCTGCAAACGTTCTAACGCGCTCGGTTCAGTCAGTCGAGTGGTAAAGCGATCGGGCACTTTTTCCAGCAATAGTTCTTCGCCACCGCGCTGAAGAATTTCGCCCCGAAACCCGTCGCGGGGGCCATTGCCCTGGGGTGAGCGAGGATCGGCAGGCGATGCAGTCATATAGAATTAGCCAACGACGGGAATTTTGAGGCTTCAAATATAGGCTCAGGCCGAGCCACATAATTAATGGGACAGTTACCTTACTGGTTCAAAAGCGGAGACTAGGTCATACCGAGATGATAAGATACCCCAGTGATTTTCATGCTCATTGTCCCTCACCCCTTTGTATTCATGGTCGTTTCCCTTCGTTATTTACGCTATTCCCTGGGCGGTTGGGCCGTCACTGCGCTCTCTATAGCCCTGCTTGGGAGTGCGTCTGGGGCGGCCTTAGCCCAAACCAGTGGCGCTGATCCAGTGCGCCCTCTCGATCAAGCAACCAGCAGCTTGAGTATTGCCAGTGGTCAGCAGCTCATGGCTGAAGCTGAGGCCGCCATTGCTGACCAAAACTATCCCCTAGCCGAAACGAAGCTCACAGAAGCCCGAGAGAGCTTCAATCAGCTCTCCACCTACTATCAAGAACTAGCTCAGATGTTCGTAGGCGTCGATACCCAGCTCAACCGTAGCCACCGCGAAAAAGCCCTGGCAACTGCCCAGCTGAGGGATCAGGCCACCTATCAATTGGCCCTGGTATACCGTGCCCAAGACCAGCCCAACGAGGCCGTACCCCTGCTGATGGAAATTTTGCGCAGCCAGCAGCCCACCCGCGACTTGGGTCAGCGCGCCTATCAGCAGCTCTTTGAGCTAGGCTTTGTGGATGAGCCCTACAACGGACGGGCGGCCACGACATCCCCTGAGGCCACGACTCCTGCTGAGTAGCCTCTGGGCCAGCTATAGCCAGATTCAATGCCTGACCGCTAGCTAACTAAGGCATGTCCCTGGCAATATAGTCTTGGAGAGTTTCAGCACCCCAGCCCCCTATCCCAGAAGGAACCTTGCCCCATGATTACCCCTGACCAGGTCAGCACCATGATTCAGGCTGGCCTTCCAGATGCCAAGGTGGAAGTACAAGATTTGACCGGTGGCGGCGACCACTATCAGGTCGTGGTTGTGTCATCCCAGTTTGCAGGGCGTAGTTTAGTACAACAACATCAGCTGGTCTATGGGGCAGTACGCGAAGCGATGTCCTCTGAAGCCATCCATGCGCTAGCCTTAAAGACCTATACCCCAGACGATTGGGCTGCACAAAGCGCCTGAGCCCAGGCATGTCTTGAACCAACCACTCGTTCCGTTCTACCCACCCTGTTCTCTCGAGGTATTAATACTATGGATGCAGCAACCAAAGAAAAGCTCGATCAGCTAGTACAAAACAACACCATTATGGTGTTTATGAAGGGCAACAAGCTCATGCCTCAGTGCGGTTTTTCTAACAATGTGGTGCAAATTCTCAATGTACTGGGTGTACCCTTCGAAACTGTCGATGTACTTGCTGACCCAGATATTCGTCAGGGCATCAAAGAATATTCCAACTGGCCTACTATTCCCCAGGTATACGTCAACGGCGAGTTCCTGGGTGGCTCTGACATCCTGATCGAGCTTTACCAAAACGGCAAACTGCAAGAAATGGTTGAGATTGCCCTCGCCTCTTAACTTGAGAACGTTTAGAACTGGCCTTGATGGCCCAGGGTTCTGGTTGCTAGCAACCAGAACCCTGGGCCATTAGTCGCTTAGGCGGTGTAAACTGCGCCTAGACCTAGCGATCGCAGCCGTAGATGTAGACACGCAGGTCGAGCCAGAAGAGGGCTCCAGCATCAGGTCAATGGCGCGCCTACACACCCCTCGTTCTAGGCAACGCCCTGATAGACCCTAGCCTGAGCCCTCTGGCGAAACGATTGAACCGTTACCAGGCTGCTAGCCTCAGGATCCCACAGAATATAGCGGGCACAATCGAGCATATCCGCCATTCGTAACGTTTTCACTGTAGAAAGAAGATGGTCATTCTCGCGTTGACAGGCCTTGAGGTGGTAATTGGGGATGCGTTCTGAGAGGTGATGAATGTTGTGATAACCGATGTCTGCAGTAAACCAATTGAGCACAGCGGGCAACTTCAGTAGGCTGCTGCCGTCAACGGCTCCGAGTAGATAGTCCCAGCCATCGGTTTTGTGGGCATAGACATCCTCAAATATATGCTGTACAAAGAAAATCCAGATAAAAATAGTTGCTGACAGGGTTAAAACCATCGAATAAAGACTGAAAAACAGCTTGAAACCAACCAGATGGCCGAGCAGAAAACACCCTCCAATCACACAGATATTATTCAGGAGAATATCCCAGAACTCTGCCGAAGACTGCCAGTGTTTCGAGTGGTGGGAGAAGATAATTTGCTTTAAACCCATAGTCGATTTTTTCTGTACAGATATCCACAGGTGACCGACAAAATCGTAGGCACCGATAAGCAGTCCCAACCTTGGTTGAATCGCCAGATAGAAAAAACCACCCGGGATTGCCATCAGCGGATGTCGGAGGACTTCGTAGTTCCGCTGTGCAGAGGCGCTAAGCTGAGAAAATTCATCCGTAGAGAGAAAATCTGCAACGCCGCGATACAGCTCCCAATTGCCGTTGGTTTTGTGATGATAGGCATGATCCCTAGACCAGGCATACTGAGGAATCGCATTGATCAAACCCAGCAGAAACCCCACCGCGCGGTTAACTTGCTTAGAACGAAAAAGCGAATAGTGCCCACAGTCGTGCATCAAGGAAAAGCAGCGCAGGGAAAAAAGCACAATTAAAATAATTATGGGAGGCAGCAACCAGAGAGAAATAGCAGCGGCTTTGACTGCCAAAATCCACAACCCTATGTAGGGAATAACGGTATTAAGAATCTGAATACTGGCTCTTAGATCATCGCTTCTCATATAGGGTGCCAGAACGAAATCGGATTTTTTGAGGGGGATGTTCATGGATTTAATATTTTTTAATGCGATTAAAGGGGGTGAAATAAAAGCCGTCACTTTCCTAGATGCGAGCACCATTGCCGGAGCATCTAGAGGCACGTAATGACGCATTGATCTATGGTCAAAAGACCGTTGGCCTCGCGATAGTAAACAACAAGCTCAGCCAAAGACTAGGGGTAGGTCAGGCAATATAGCTAGAGCCAAACGGGGTAGCCCCCTCAAACAGGTCGCTCTCGTGCGCTGGCTATACACCAGTGCGTCGCCCCGGTCTTTACAGTAGTGCTCATGCCTGCCTTAAGCACCTTGACCAGAGCCATACCTTGAACAGTGCAACCGCGATCGCTCCCCTCGGAGGGCCAAGCCGTAAACAGGGCGGGAACTATCTTGGTTTAGAAAAACGGTGCGGCAAGATTTGCAATTTGGTTATATCGGTATCAGAGAGCAATTGTAACAAACTATTACTGTTTGCAGCCGAGAGTTAGGCCGATTTGGGAAGAGGCATTGGTCGAGTTGAAGAATCAGCCCTAAGGGCCTTGACCCAAGGGGCTAGGTTACGGTTGCCACTGCCGACGAGACATCCCTCTCGTCAGCCACGACCTCTTCAAACCGAATCACGTCCTGCCGGGGGCTGGCATGGCTGACCCGCACCGAGAGTTGCTCTCCCAGCGCTACCGCCCGGTTAAAGCGCATGGCTAACTCTAGGCCCAGATCTTCGACCATGATTAATCCCAAGCCCTCATCTTCGCGCAGCCAGCGGAGTAGCATCACATCCCAGGTGCGGTCTTGGTGGCGGCGCAGGTATTCTAAAGCCCAGTAACGTTTGGTCTGGCGCTCGACTAAGGTAGCCTCGTAGGCGGCAGAGCTAGCCCCAATTGCCAGTTCAGTCACCTCGGTCGAGGAAAACGGCAGCGGCTCGCCTCGCAGGTGGGCCTTGAGCTGAAAATGAACCAACAAATCGAGATATCGACGAATCGGGGAGGTAACCTGGCTATAGCTCTCTAAACCCAGGGTAGCGTGGCGACTAGGCGTGACCCCGACCTCGCTGCGGGTCATACAGCGGCGAATAGCAGAGTCTCGCACCCAGCCCGTAGGCAGCGAAATCAGTTCTTCGTCGGAGGGCAACTCGGGCTGGGGTTGACCGCGAAAAGGAATTGCCAACGCGTGGGCCTGACCATAGCGGGCGGCAACTTCACCGGCCAAAATCATCATCTCAGCCACCATCTGGCGGGCCATAGAGTCGTTGAGAACTTCAATAATAATGTCGTCTTCGGCTTCAGACACCTTAATGCTCGACTCGGGCATGTTAATGCTGATGGCTCCCTGGGTTAAGCGCCACTGGCCTCGGGTCTTTGCCCATTGCGCCAACCCGTGAAGTTCTGGCTCAGCGGTGATGCCCAATTCCAGCATTTCATCCACATCGTCGTAGGTGAGTCGATAGGTAGGGCGAATTAAGGTGGGATGAATCGTATAGTCTTGAATATTGCCCTCTGGGGTGAGGGTAATGCCAAAGCTCAGAGCACAGCAGATTTGCCCTTGAATTAGACTCATAGCTCCGGTAGCCAGTTCTACCGGAAACATCGGGATCATACCTGTGGGCAAGTAGACAGTGGTACAGCGACGGCGAGCTTCTAGATCTAAATCATCCCCTGGCATCAGCCAGCGAGTGGGGTCAGCAATATGCACCCACACCCGATGGGCACCGCCTTCCAGAGCTTCTAGACTCAGACCATCGTCGATTTCCTGGGTACTGACATCGTCTACGGTGTAGACCTTGAGGTGGGTAAGGTCTAGCCGCTGGGCATCGGGATCGGGTGGCGGAGACTCGAGACGCTGCTGCGCCATGGTGAGGGTTTCCTCAGAGAAGTGGCCGGGTATTTGGCTGCGCCGCAGGGCCAGATTTTCGTGAACACTCCACAGCCCCAGTGTCACTAGCGTATCAAATGCGCCCGCCGCTGTTGGGGCACAGCCCAACGCATTGAGAATTTCCACTGCTTGGGGGCGCTGACTCGACTCATCCCCAAACAGGGCCAGGCGTTCTAAGGTTTCAAGGCGGGGGCGATCGCCCTTTTCCCAGTCCACGCTTTCTCCCGCTAGACCCCGGCGAGCCTTAGTCGTAAAGGCTTCCCACTCCTGCTGGCGCTGGGTTTCGCGTTCAATTTGCAGGCGAATCTCCTCGATCTGGGCCGCCGATCGGGGCTCATAGCGATCGCCCTTTTGTTTGAAGAAAATCTTATCGTCGGCTAACAACCGATGGGCGGCATAGCAGAAGGCAGGGCCTTGGTCAGAAAACAGCAGCTGCGCCAGAGTCGCCGGGTCAGCCGACTCCCCGGCCTCGGTTAAAAACTCCCAGGCTATTTCCAGGCTGGACGGATCGATATACGCCTCGGCCTCGGCCACGAAAGGAGCAATATCCGCAGGTTTGAAGGTAACGTCGCTGACCTCATAGGTGAGATCGCGGGGATGAAGGGTGTGGGCTTGGCCCCGCTCGTCGATCACCACCCAGTTTTTTTTGCCCTCAGGTCGCTCGACAACCCCCAATCGGGGCTGCCCCTGGTGCTTGAATTCGACTAGCGTTCCTTTGTCAACCAAGCCAACACCCTAGCGATCGCCATCCCTAGCCTAGCCTAGCCTTCCCCATTCACATAGGGTAGCAGGGCAATAATGCGGGCCCGCTTAATGGCAGTGGTGAGTGCCCGCTGTTGCTTAGCGGTCAAGCCGGTGATGCGGCGGGGCAAGATTTTGCCGCGCTCGGTGATGAACTTGCGGAGCAAATCGACATCTTTATAGTCAATTGGGTCTCCGGGCTTGATTGGAGAAACTCGACGACGGAAGTAGGCCATGGGTGCTAATTACTTGATTTCTTTATGGACGGTGTGCTTGTTGCAGTGGGTGCAGAACTTCTTCAGCTCAATGCGGTTGGTCGTGTTGCGACGGTTTTTTTGGGTGGTGTAGCGAGATACACCGTTAGAGCGCTTGTCCGGGTTAGTCCGGCACTCGGTGCACTCAAGGGTTATGACGAGGCGGACGCCTTTAGCCATGACAGATCACCTGGAGATAATGCGGGCAAGAAATTAAAACACAGTCTTTCATTATTTCATAGCCCGCCCAGATCTGCCAAATTTGATGTTGTGAAATTACGAGTTAAAGAGTGCGAGAGAGCAGCGATCAGCCTTATGTTTTCACCTTAGTTGCTGCGGCGCACAATTTGAGCTAGAGGCCAGATCTGCTTCTGGGGCCAGCGAAATGGCCCCAGACCCCCTTCGATAGTCCTTGACCTCACGGAAAGGATGGATCGATCATCGGTTTAAACCTCTGTCCTGTAAATGGGGCTGTGGCTTAACGGGTGACAAGGGTACTCAACGTCATGCGGTACAGGGCTTTGAGACAATAAAGGGGACAAAAAATAGGGAGCCTCAGTGCAGCTCCCCTAAACCAATATGTTTCCTGCATCCTACCAAAC
>NZ_JADEWX010000340.1 GCF_015207395.1 Nodosilinea sp. LEGE 07088 | reverse complement strand
GGTTTTAGCTTAAAACAGTTCGCCTTGGGTGGCGGGGTCGTCGCCGAAGAGGCTGCCTTGGGTGGTGTATTTGCCGGAGGTGTCTGTGGCTGAGGCGGGTTTGCTTTTTGCCTTTTTACTTTTGCTTTTACCCTTCTTTTTATCGTGGAGGCCTTGGGCGACTTCTGCGGCGTAGCGCTGGTGGTTGAGGGCGAGGAGGCGATCGAGCACTTCGCGGCGGGCCTCTTCGCTGATGGTGAAGCGGAGGCCTTGTTTGGTGGCGTGGAAGTCGTGGTTGAGGCCCTCACCCCCGGCCCCTCTCCCCAGGGAGAGGGGAGAAATGAGGTCGTGCCAGCCGTAGGCGGCGGCGACGGCGGTATCCATTTGGATGTGGAGGTGGCGGAGGGTTTGGATGTCGGGGTCGGTGCAGGTGGGGTCGTGGAAGTGGTTGTAGGTTTTGGTGAGCCCTTCCTGGCGGGTTTGCATGATGGTTTGGCGATGGGTGTAGTAGGTTTCGCCAATTTGTTCTAGAGTATCTGTGATTGCAGGAAAGGGAAAAGTCTCAAATACATCTGAGGGTGAGTAATTGAGATCGGCTTTCATTGTTGAACTGTAATTCCATGCCCAGTGATAGTGAAAGTTTGATTGCAAAATAGAGAAACCAGAGTACTGATCAAAGTTAAAGACAGCAGTTTTATGAGAGAAAACTTGCTTTGCCGGAGCGAAAGAAAAAGCAACTGTTCGGCTAACGAGAGCAACAGTCAAAACTCGATCGCGATGGGCTATTGTTTCATATAGTTCGACTCGTGGCCCAGCATAACGCCACCAATATTTGGATGCTCCTTTATTGAAATGGTTGGTGGGTGGCAAGCTGATTCTCTTAGGTTTTACTTTTTCTTCAACAATTTTTAAGCAGTCTGGATAATCTACTGCGCAAGATGAACCCTTTGTTTTTTTAGGGTCATCATCATCTGAGTTTAGTGGCCAGTCAAAGAAGTTTATCACCCAACGACTAGAAGTCTGAGTGGGGCTAGAGTTCAAATCTTGACCAACAAGATAAGGAAAAAGTACATCTTTATTCTTCAAGTCTCGCTCAATTAATTCCTGAGCCTCCTGGGGTTCTAAAACAAAGCCCATTCCTACAATATTAGAACCCTGAAATGCCCTGCTTTTATTTTGAATAAGTTTATAGGGTTTGCCGACAACCTTTCCTGCTTCTGTCAGATACGATGTAATTTTATTGCTAATGTTTCCGTTTAGGATGAAATCACCACTCCAGCTGCCTACTCGTAACCATACGTAGGCAACTTCCAAAACGGCGGTTCCTGGCCATATACTGGACGGAACAGCACGGTAGATGGAAACGCCTTTGTCAACAAGTTGATCTAAGCCTATTTGGCGAGTATCACCCTGGGCTATTGTATTGGTAGCAATTAGACCTAAATGTCCATTAGTTGACAAAATAGATTGAGCTCTTAGGAAAAAATAAGAACATAAGTCAGCTGTTCCGCGATTGCCCCGAGCTCCATGAGCTAGTTCCTCAACTAAATAATTCCGATAATCTCCTCCTAAGCTAGTAAAAAGTTTTAGTCCACCTTGAAACGGCGGATTTCCTACGATCGCCGAAAACCCCTGCGATGCCCCCTCTCCCAAAAACACCTCTGGAAATTCCAGCGCCCAATGAAACGGCTCCCTCGGTGGCTGCCCCTCCGGCTTGCCCGCATTCAGCATTCGCTGGGCCTTCTCCCGAATCTGCCGCAGCTTATTTTCCCGCTGATGCTCGTCCAGTTCCTCCAGAGCATCCGTCACCAGCCCCGATAGCACCCCCAGGTCTTCCACCTTCTGGTTCCCCGTCTTACCCGCCTGGGCCAGGGCCTCGCCAATCAAATAATCTGCTGCAATTTTGATATTGCTCGTCAGCGCCTCCGCCTCCGCTTGCAACGCCTCCTTACGGGCCAGGTCTTGAATATCGTTCACCGTAAAGCTCTCTAGCTCCTGGCGTTTGGCGATCGCCTGGGCCAGCAGCGGTCGCCAAATCTCCGACACCGTCCGCAATTGCACCGCCTCGTTATCGGGGTTCAGGTGCAAAAACTCGATCTGCTCTCGCCGGGTCACCCCCAGCAGCGAATCGCCACAGCGCAGGGCATGGTCGAGAAAGGTAAAAGGCCGATTCTTTTGCAGCGTAATCAACCACAGAGAGAGCTTCGCCATCTCCACCGCCATCGGGTTTTTGTCTACCCCATAGAGGCAGCGATCGGCCACAATGCGGCGGGCCACGGCAAGGCGTTCGTCGGGGTCGTTGGGAAGGATGGCCTCCCCCGGTTCGGCGGTGGAGAGCGAGCCATCGGGGAGGATGCGGAGG
>NZ_JADEWX010000093.1 GCF_015207395.1 Nodosilinea sp. LEGE 07088 | reverse complement strand
GGTTGAGGGGAGATAATCGGTTTCGGGATAGTATAGGGTCTGCGAAATCGAGGACTAGAGAGCTATGGCGCGCCTGGCACTGTTGAGTGTATCCGATAAAACTGGGCTGGTAGAGCTGGCCAAAACCCTGGTAGACGAGTTTGGTTTTGACTTGATTAGCAGTGGCGGTACGGCTAAGGCGATCGCAGCGGCAGGGTTGCCCGTCACCAAGGTGTCAGACTACACGGGGTCGCCCGAAATTCTCGGCGGGCGGGTGAAGACGCTGCACCCTAAGATTCACGGCGGTATCTTGGCGCGGCCAGATTTGGCGGCAGACCAAAAGGATTTAGCCGACAACGGCATTCGCCCGCTGGATCTGGTGGTGGTAAATCTCTACCCCTTTGAGCAGACGATCGCAACAGCAGGCGTAACCATGGCCGATGCGATCGAAAACATCGACATCGGTGGGCCAACGTTATTGCGGGCGGCAGCCAAGAACCACGCCTACCTGACGGTGCTGTGCAGCGCCGAGCAGTATGGGCCGTATCTAGATGCCCTGCGCCAGCATGAGGGGGAAGCCCCGCTAGAATTTCGCCAAGCCTGCGCCCGCGCCGCATTTTGGCACACGGCCAGCTACGACCAGGCAATCGCCACCTACCTCACCGCCGCCACTGGTGAAGCGGATGCCTTGCCCCAGCAGTGGGCGCTAACGGGCCGCCAGCAGGCCACCCTGCGCTACGGCGAGAATCCTCACCAGACGGCGGCCTGGTATCGCACCGGGTCGATGCCCACCGGCTGGGCCGGGGCCGAGCAGCTCCAGGGCAAAGAACTCAGCTACAACAACCTGGTGGATCTCGAAGCGGCGCGGCGCATAATGGCGGAGTTCCCCAGCGATCGCCCGGCGGCAGCGGTGCTCAAGCACACCAACCCCTGCGGTGTGGCTATGGGCGATACCCTAGCAACGGCCTACCGCCGGGCCTACGATGCCGACGATGTCTCCGCCTTTGGTGGCATTGTGGTGCTAAATCGCGCCATTGACGCCGATACAGCGCAGCAGCTCACGGGTACATTTCTCGAGTGTATTGTCGCGCCGGGGTGCGACGCTGCCGCCCAGGGCATTCTCGCCAAAAAACAAAACCTGCGGGTGCTGGTGCTGGCGGATCTGCTGACCGGGCCGAGTCATGGGGTAACTGCGATCGCAGGCGGATTTTTGCTCCAGGCTCCCGATACCTACCGCGATGACCCCACCACCTGGCAAATCGTCACCGAGGCGCAGCCCAGCGAGACGGAGCTAGCGGAAATGCTGTTTGCCTGGCGGGTGGTCAAGCATGTGAAGTCGAATGCGATTGTCGTCACTCACCAGCAGCAGACCCTCGGCATTGGGGCCGGGCAGATGAATCGGGTGGGCTCCGTCAGCATCGCCCTAGCGCAAGCGGGGGAAAAAGCTCAGGGAGCCGTTCTCGCCAGCGACGGGTTCTTTCCCTTTGACGACTCGGTGCGTACCGCCGCCGCCGCTGGCATTCGCGCTGTGGTGCAGCCGGGCGGCAGCCGCCGCGACGAGGATTCGATCAAAGCTGCCAACGAACTGGGGTTGATCATGGCGATGACCGGCGTGCGCCACTTTTTGCACTAGAGCATCGGTACAGTAGGGCTAAAAACCCGGTTTCTTTGTCACGGCCCTAACGGCATGACTGGCCTTCTGGCCGAGAAACCGGGTTTCTGTACCGGCGTTCTAGTCATGATGGCGACCAATGCCACCGAGCATCAGCCCCGTACCTAAAATGTTCAAGTGCTACTGGCTGCAATGGCTCGCCTATGGCAGCGGGTAGCGGGGTCGCTATTCCGTTGAGTTGGCTACGCGGCGGTGTCGCCGGTAGAGGGTAAAGGCAGCGATCGCGATCGCCGCCGCCGTCAAAATATGCACCACATTAAACGGCGTGCCCGGGAAAAACCACGAGTCTGTGCGCAGAAATTCGATAAAAAATCGCCCCAGAGGGTACCAGATCAGGTATCCTAGCGCCAAATCCCCAGGCTTAAGTTGTTTCTCAAACTTGCGCGAGATCCACAACAGCACCGCAAAGCCCAAAAAGTTCCACAGCGACTCGTAGAGAAACAGGGGGTGAAAGCGGGTGGCCTCGGGGTATTGGGCCAGGTCGTTGTAGGGGGCAATGCGGTGCTGGGCGTCGATGCGCAGGCCCCAGGGTAGGGTGGTCGGCGGGCCGTAAAGCTCCTGATTGATGAAATTGCCCCAGCGGCCAATCGCCTGGGCCAGCGGCAAGCCCAGGGCGATGCCATCGAGGTAGGGCAGGGGGTTGAGCTTGCGCACACGGCTGAAGACAAAGAGGGCGATCGCCCCAAAGATGAAGCCGCCAAAAATGTGGATGCCACCGCCCCAAATTTGCAAAATCTTGCCGGGATGATCGAGGTAGTAGCCCAGCCCCTCTGGCCCGCGCGGCGACTGAATAAACACGTAGTAAAGCCGGGCGCCGATAAAGCCCGGAATCAAAATCCAGAACAACATGTCCCAGAGGTTGTCGGGGTCTTCGCCCTGGCGGGCGACATAGCGGCCAGCCACCGTTGCCGCCGTGAGAATGGCCGCCAGCATCAGCAACCCGTACCACCGCAGGGCAAAGGGGCCGAGTTCAAAGATGATGGGTGAAACGGGAGGGTACATAGGCGAAAAGCGAGGGCGCGCGATTAATTTTCGATCGAGTCAAACGGATTAATAATCATTAAAGAATCATTAATGACTAATCCCTTGCTCATCTCTTCTGTATAGAGGATAGGGCATTGATACTGCATTGCCGTGCTAACGATCATGGAATCCCAAAAGGATAGACTATAACGTTCTCTTAGGGCAGATGCTTCTAACAACGTCCCTACATCCATCGGGCAAATGGCATAGTTTTGATAAAACGACCGAATCAATGTCTGGATACCTGCTTCGGTGAATTTAAATTTGCGGATCAGATTGACGGAGACCTCATTGACGACCTGCAAAGATAGGCAGGGGTTAATTCCAGCCAGCAACGCTCTGGCAACCTCATGACGCTGGTCAGAGGGGGTATCTTCAGAGTGAGTTATGGCATAAATCCAGACATTGGCATCGACAAAGTAGTAATTAGCACCGCTCATAGATTTCGTCTCGGCTCAGAGGCTTAAAGTTGCGCACCGAAATGGGGTGAGCGAGGAGATAGCCAATGCTATTCTCCTCGGTGTCAATATGTGTAGAACTTGATGATTTTAATGCTGAAGAATTTGATAATTGACGATCAACTAGCCGTAGCAGTTGTGTCGCCAGTTGGAGTTGCTCTTTAGGGGAAAGTTGCGCCGCTTCTCTCAGCAAATCTTGCATAGTCATAATATTTCTCCCTGGTAAGCATGTTGATATGCGGCAAGCAAAATCATCGTCGATTAATCCTCCAGATAGCCCAGTTCTTCGAGGCGGCGGCGAACTTCGGGGTCGTCGTAGTCGGTGGCGCGGGTGGTGACAGCCTGGGCCAAATGCTGATCAGAGCGATCGGCAAAGGCCTGGAGGCAGTCTTGCAGGGCTTCCACATTTTCGGGCAGGATGGCGCTGAGGTCGAGGGCCTCGGTGGGGTCTTCGAGCACGTCGTAGAGTTCGGCCACTGAGCCTTCGGTTTCGATCAGCTTGTGCTGGCCCATCCAGACGGCGCGGCGGACGCGATCGCACCCCATGGTCTTCACCAGCTCGGGCTGGCGCCTCTGCATCAGGTTGACCACGTTCTGCGGCGGAATCGCCTCGGCGAAGACATAATCCCGTTCTTTTAGATCGCCCTGGCTGTGTACCAAGTCCAGGGCCAGCTCTTTCTCATTGGCCAGCCCAGCAGCGGCCAGCACCGTGTGAAACAGGCGCCGGGTGGAGACGACGGTATCGACCACAGTGCCCTGCTCCAGACGGTGCTCAGGATCGCGAATGATCAGCGGCACCCGCACCAGCTCGTTGTAGATCGAGAGGCTGTGGCCCATATACTGCTTTTCGCCCAGGTGTTCGCCGTGGTCGGCGCAGATGATCACCAGGGTGTTGTCGAGCTGGCCCGACGCTTGCAGGCGCTGAAAGAATTGCCCCAGCAGCACATCCTGGTGGGCGACCTCGGCATCGTACATGCCGTCGAGGGTTTGCTTTTGCTCGTCATCGAGGGCACCGGTCAGCGGGGCCAGCCAGCCGTAGACATCGCCATTGAAGCGCTGCAAAAAGCTCTGGGCCTTGCGATCGGCCAGCACATGGGGGGCAAACTGCTCGATATAGCGCCGGGGGGGATGGTAGGGCATGTGGGTGCCCATCAGATTGACAAAGGTAAAAATCGGCTGATCCGCCTCCGTGCCCGCGCGGTTAATCAGTAGGTTGGCGGTGTCTTCGAGGGATTTTTGCGTGTTGCCCTTAAAGCTGAGGGCCGTTTGCCACAGGGGCACCATCAGCGGCGTAAACGACAGGGCCAGCAGCGCATCCGATCGCGCAAAGGCATCCTGCATGCGATTCAGCACCCCCGCTATCTGGCGCTTAAACCACTGGCGATAGCGACCCACAATCCCTGGCCGACTGCCCGCCTGGTTGGGCCTGGAGGTGAGCAGGCCGCTGTAGTTGAGAAAGCTGGTAAACCCCCGCCGCAGCCCGTTGTTGATCACCCCCACCAGCGGGTTGTTGCAAAACCCGGCGGTGTAGTAGCCGCTGGCCTCTAATCGCTCGGCCAGGGTGGGCAGATCGGGCGGCAGCACCGAGTAGGACTGCACCATGGTGTGCTCGGAGGGGTAGAGCCCGGTAAACATCGAGGCGTGGGAGGGCACCGTCCACTGGGCCGCTGACACCGCCTGGGTGAAGCGGGTGGCCTGGGCGGCGATCGCATCCAGATTGGGCGACGTCGGCTGGTCGTAGCCATAGCACGACAGGCGATCGGCCCGCTGGGTATCGAGCACAAGAAAGAGAATGTCGGGGCGAGCAGCCATAGGGTTTAGCCAACGAGTCAACAGGGCATAGGTTCCATCCTAAACAGAACCGTTCTCAATTGCCTGAGTCTAGGCTCAGAAATTGGGTGCCGTTCGAGCTGTTGCTATTGTCGGCTATCTTGGCGATGCTGCTGCGATGGCAGGCCAGATATCCTGCAATACGTTCGAGCAGTCAGCGGCTTAGAAGGTGATTGTTGAGGTGCTGTCTGAATCGACCCAAAGCTATGACCGTGGCGATCAGTAGGGGCATTGCAGGCAATGCCCCTACAAACAACCCTGACACCCTCAAATATCTGGCGGATACTATAGGCAAAAGCTTTCTCTCCCTCTCGCCCTGGCATGGACAACGGGAACCGCAACCAGCTATTTACCACACTCAAAGATTTGCCCCAACAAATCTTCGAGCAACTGCTGTTTGCCCTGAAACTCCCCGGCGGCCTCATTCCTAGCGCTGAAGCTCCCCAGGCAAACCGAGTGAAAGCCTTGCTTGACTGGGCTGAAGGTTCCAGCGGACCAGGCTTGGACGAAATCAGGCATCAGCTCAAGCACATCGAGCAGAGCCAGACCCCACAATTTGAGGCTTATCTGCGATCGCTCAAGGCCACCTACGAGAACTGGCGGGAGTACTACACGCCGACCGATGCGGTTGGCAAGGTTGAGCAACCCAAGCCCAAGCAGCCCTCGGTGTTTGATTTTGGCCTGATGGTGCAAACCGTCGAACAGCCACAAACAACTGACGACCTAGACGCCGACCCCAACCCACAGAAACAAGAGAAAACCGAACGCCTGCCCGTGCTGGCTGGCATTCGCAAGTACGCCGACGTCCATGTGCTGCTGATGGGCCGCCCCGGCTCGGGCAAATCTACCGCGTTGATACGCCTGCTGCTGGAAGAGGCGGCCCAACTCCTCAAATTAGAACAATCCTCCGCCGTTCCCCGAGCGAAGTCGAGGGAAGGAGAGACAGGCTTCGACTCCGCTCAGCCTTCGTACAGTGCCTCGCAAGCGACAGTTCAAATTCCTGTTTTAGTCGAGCTGCGCTACTGGCAAACCTCCGTGCTAGAGCGCATTCGAGCGTTTCTCTACCGGCACGACCCCCAGCTCGATTTAGACGATGCCGCCCTGACAACGCTGCTGCGCCAGGGCCGCTTTCTGCTGCTTTTCGATGGCCTCAACGAGCTGCCCTCGGACGACGCCCGCACCCAGCTCGTCGCCTTTCGGCGCGACTACGCCAAGGTGCCAATGATTTTCACCACGCGCGATCTGGGCCTGGGAGGCGACCTGGGGATTGAGAAAAAGCTGGAAATGCAGCCGCTGACCGAGGCGCAGATGAAACAGTTCATTCGCGCCTATGTGCCCGAGCAAGCGGAGGTGATGCTGCGGCAGCTAAGTAGCCGCCTGCGTGAGTTTGGCCAAACCCCGCTGCTGCTGTGGATGCTGTGCGAAGTGTTTCAGCAGTCGCCCAATCGGCAGTTGCCGAACAACCTGGCGGAGGTGTTTCGAGCATTCACGACGATGTATGCCGACAGCAGCGTGCGCAAGCATGAGGTGGCGCTGCTGAAGGGCGATGTGCGGCCCCTGAGCGATCGCCGCCTGTGGAAAGAGGCCCTAATGGCCTTGGCGGCCCGGATGATGCAGGGCGAAACCCCGGTTGATTTTCGCGTGGCGATACACCGCACCGAAGCCGAACGCGAACTCAGCAAACGCTTTGCCAAAGAAAACTTCCCCGTTCGCGACATCTTAGACGACCTGCTCAAATACCACCTGCTGCAAAACCGCAGCGCCGACCAGCTCGAATTTCGCCACCAGCTGATTCAGGAATATTACGCAGCGGAACATTTGTTGGATCTGCTGCCACAACTAAATGATGAGCGACTGAAGCGCGACTACCTCAATCTGTTGAAGTGGACAGAACCCATTGCCCTGATGCTGGCGCTTATGGATGACGAAGCGCAGGCGCTGCGGGTGGTGAAGCTGGCAATGAATGATGTGGATTTGATACTGGGATCAAACTTAATAGAATCTGTCCATCAACAATATCAGAGACATGCGGCTAAAATGATTAAGAGTCTCATGATAAATGAAGCTACTGAGATAGGCATTCTGAAACTAACAGAGTCGAGAGCAATAGCAAATTATTTTGTCGAAAATCTTAGACTTCTAGGATCTAACGCGAGTCGTGAGATGGCCTTAACTTTGCATGAACTAGGCTTTCTTAAGTCAGGTGACATAAAGGGTATTGAGTTTCCAGAAAAAAAATCTAGAAATTATTTTTTTAATACGACAGCAATAGAGTTTAAATTTGAGGATCTTAAATGGTTCGAAGATAATTTAACCATCCAATCTTTGTCTGATGATATTTCTGAACTTCAGGAATATTTGCAGGATGAGCTTTGGAGGGAAGGAGAAATAGGTGATGGATCATTAGAAGAAAATCTTCTAAGCACCTTGAACAGGGTGAACACCATTCAAGAATGCTTGAGTGACTCATCAGATGACTCTGAATTAATTTTAGGGATTATTGAAATATTGGGAAGTTCCATCCCTCAAGTACGCTCTCGGACAGTAAAAATCCTAAGTATGTTGGGAGGCATACAATCCTCGCAGAATATAATTTTATCTTTAGAGGACATCAATGCGGAGGTCCGCAAAGCAGCTGCAGAGGCATTACTTGATCTTGATGAAAATAGTAATGCTGTTGAGGGATTGTTAAAAAGGCTAGAAAAAGAAATCGACGACGATGTGAGATGCGCAATACTTAACACATTGGGAGAATTAGCTGAACCAAAACATATATCAGTTATTCTTCTAGCCTCGCAGCCTAAGACCAGAGGCTATTACTGTCTCTCCACAATTGCCAAAATCCAAAACCGTTGCAAGTTTTACAACTACGAAATCTGGCAGAGCACTATTCCCCAAGGCAAGGCTATTTCTCTCTACTTCTCCTACGCCCCCGCCGACGAAGCCCTGCAAACCCAACTGGCCAACCATCTCACCCTGCTCAAACGCCAGGGCGTCATCACCAGTTGGAGCCAGCGCCAAATTCTCCCCGGCGACGAACCCACCCAAGTCATCAACCAGCACCTCAACACCGCCGACATCATTCTGTTGTTGATCAGCGCCAACTCCCTCGCCGACGATACCTGCTACAACCTCGAAATCCAACGCGCCATCGAGCGTCACCAGTCAGGCGAAGCCTGCGTCATCCCCATTCTGTTGCGTCCCGTCGATTGGGCCGGTGTCCCCTTCAGCCAGCTCCCCGTCTTGCCCAAAAACCACCAGCCCGTCACCCTCTGGGATAATCGAGACGCCGCCTTTCAAGAGATCGCCGAAGGCATTCGCGCCGTCGCGATGGAAGTGAGAAAAGACAAGTAAGGAGGCGGGGGAGCGGAGGGGCAGGGGAGCTAGGCTGAGAGTGTGACCAGCGTTTCAGAGCGTCATTGGACTGGGTAAAACCCTAACTTAGGAGTTCATGCATGCAAATAACAATTGATTTACCAGATGAGGTTCAAATCACCGAAAGCGATTTGCGCACAGAGCTTGCTGTTACCCTTTTCCAGCAAGAGCGAATTACGTTAGGCACTGCTAGCCAAATCGCTGGACTTCACGAAACCAAATTTCAGCCCTCCGTAAATCCTACCGAGTAAACCCATGACCAAAACCCTCACCATCACCCTGCCCGATGCCCTTGAACAAGCCCTGGCTGAAACTGCTGCCCAAAACCAAACCACCGCCGAAGAACTCATCCTCGCCGCTCTTACCCAGAAATTTATGCCCCCATCTGACCCAGACCTGATCAACGACCCCCTCTTTCAACTGGCCGGGTCAATCACCTCCAATATTCCTGATCTCGCCGAAAACCATGACTACTACATTGGCCAAGCTCTCCATGAAGAAATGAACGGTAATGACAACTAGCCTATTTGTCGATACGTCTGGATGGGCTAGCTTTTTTATTCAAGACCAGCCCTACTATCCTCAAGCCCTACAAGTTCTGAGTCGTGCCCGTACCGAAAACCAAACCATTATCACCACAAATTACATCATTGCAGAACTCGTTGCCTTACTGTATAGTCCATTGCGCCTGCCTAGAAACCAACTCTTTTCTATCATCAACACTATTAAAAGTCGCCCCTATATTCAAATTATTCACATTGATCCATCCACAGATCAAGCCGCCTGGGAACTTTGCCAAAATCGCCCGGATAAACCCTGGTCACTTGTCGATTGCAGTTCCTTTGTCATCATGCAACAACACAATATTCAACAAGCCCTCACTACCGATCGCCACTTCGAGCAAGCAGGCTTCATTCGTTTACTCAATCATGAATAACAGCTTCAGCATCACAAACTTTAGCGCTCCCAACACTGCCGTTAACTGGGGCGGCACCTTTGAAGGCAACCAAATCAGCACCCAAAACACTATATGAAAAAGATTAGCTACAGCAAAGACGTTGATGCTCTGCTCGTTGAGCTATCCGAAGCTCCTATTGCCTACGCCGAAGAAGAAGGCCAGGTGATTTTGCATTATTCAGAAGACGAAAAGCTAGTTTTAGTCGAGATTCTAGATTTTCGGCGGTTTATGTCTGAGGAGACTGTAACCTCACTGTTGGCATCCTAGGCCGTTTATAAACTTATTCAACCTACCTGTAGGGTGGGCATTGCCCACCAGCAAAGGGTTACAGCCCCTACAAAGAAGCGTTTAGACGCGGATTGCTGTATCGAGATGCAGGCGCGTGCGGGGAATTGCAGGTTGGCATATGGCTAATGCGTTAGCGCAGCCTCCCGGAACGGGAATCGCGCGATATTATGACTATCGCTCTGCCGGGGTATGGCTGGTGGGTGCTGGGGTGAATGGTGGGCAGTGCCCACCCTACCAACCTGGGGCATCATTGAGCCTGCGATGGTCAAGAACCGGCCCAAAGGGCCATCGCCCCAGCCCATCCACCGATCGCCTAAGCCGCCAAAATCATGTCATCCAGGGCAAAATCCACCTCAGCCTTGTCGTGGCCAGCGGCCAGGTAGTCGTTCTCGAACGAATCCTTCAGACCCGCGACCAGGTCGTAGGTCGGTGCCCAGCCCAGCTCCGCCTGAGCCTTGTCCGTCGCGGTAAAGAAATGCTGCACCCGCATTGGAAACGCCTTGGCCTTGCCAAAGTCAAAATCCTTCGGGTCGTAGTGCACAATCTTGAGGCTGGCCGCATCCTTCCCTGCCGCCGTGGCGCAGGCGCGGGCTAGCCCGTCAAAGGTGACCGCCTTCTCGCCGGAGATGTTGTAGATCTGGCCGATCGCCGTTTCATTCCCCAGCACCGCCGCCATCGCCGCCGCCAGGTCTTGCACATGGCCCAGCTGCGTCAGGTGCATGCCGTTGCCGGGAATGGGCACAGGGCGATCGCGCACCACCCGGTCAAAGAACCACTGCTCCAGCGGGTTGTAGTTCTGCGGGCCGTAGATGTAGACGGGCCGCACCGAGGTAAACGGCACCCCCTGGGCTTGCAGGTAGGCCTCGGTCTCAAACTTGCCCCTGTGGCGGCTTTTCGGGTCCACCGCATCGCCTTCGATGTGGGGCATCTGGTCCGACTTGAGGTAGACCCCCGCCGAGCTGACATAGACAAAATGCTGGAGTTTGCCCCCAAAGATTTCAATCAAGGGCTGGGTGTCGCTCAGTTCGCGTCCATTGTTGTCGAAGATGGCGTCGAAGGTTTCGCCGCTGAGCTGGGTTTTGAGGCTGTTGGGATCGGTGCGATCGCCCACAATGGTGGGCACACCCTCCACGGGGGCGGGGTGGTTGCCCCGGTTAAACAGCACCACCTCATGGCCTTGCTCAATCAATAGCTTGGTGAGATACACCCCAATAAATCGGGTACCACCCATGACCAGTACGCGCATTGCCTTCTCCCTGTTGCTAACCAGCGGCCCCAAAACCTGCGGTAAGGCCCGCTGAACTTAATGTATGTATATTAAGCCGCGCTGATCCCTGAAATTCTCTTGAGGAATCAAGGTATTTGGCCCCAAACCCGTTAAGCAAAACCGTAGATACTGGCCCAGGCCTTACGCTACGGGGGCAACCCGCCTAAAATGTTATGAGTTGAGCACCGGCCTTAACATCCCAAGCGTGAGATTGTCTCTACATGCGAGAGCTGGACAACGCCTATCGAATTTTGGAGCTAGAGCCTGGTGCCTCACTGGAGGCGATTAACCAGGCTTACAAAGATCTGGTGTTTGTCTGGCATCCCGATCGCATTCCCCAAGACAACGAGCGGCTCTATCAAAAAGCCCAGGACAAAATCAAGGCGCTAAACCATGCGCGGGATTTGCTGCGATCGCACAGTCGCACGGCCCCGGCCGCCAGTCGTGCCAGTCAGAGTTATGGGGCCAGCACCCCCAGCTATCGCTCAGCCTATAGCGACAGCCCCTATCAGGGCAGTAGTTATCAGGGCAGCACCTATCAAGGCAGTACTTATACCAACCGCACTGCCCAAGAGACCGCTGATGGTCGATCGACCTACAATCGCTACTACCGCTACCAGCGCAACACCTACGGTGGCAGCTACTACGGCAACGGCACCAGCAGCAACGGCAGTAGTAGCGCTGGCACGAGCAATACTGGCACGAGTAGTCATGGATCGGCTGCGGGATCTAGTGCGGGTCAGGCCCAGAGCTATCGCCAGCGTCGAGATGCGGCCGCTGGAGTTGGAGGCGATAAAACTGCCAGCGCCAAGAGTCAGAGCGGCACTACCAATGGCAAGACCGCCCCAGATAGCTCAACCAGTAGCTCAACCAGCAGCCGCTCTGCCGCCGATCAGTCTTACAACAGCTACAACGCCCACACCCGTAACGGGGCCACCAGCACCCACCGATCGCGCCAGAGCCCCGATCTCAGCGGTACCGACATGCACGGGGCCAACCTGCGCGAAAAAGACTTTGCTGGCCGCAACCTCAGCGAGGCCAATCTGAGCGGGGCCGACCTCAGCGATGCCTTTTTGCACAAGGTCAACCTTAACCGGGCCAACCTCAGCAAGGCCAAGCTGTTTCGCGCCAATCTGCTGCAGGCTGACCTCAGCCATGCCAACCTGCGCGAAGCTGATTTGATCGGGGCCGACTTTAGTGGGGCCGACCTCAGCGGGGCCGACCTCAGCGGGGCCAAGGTCGCCGTGGGGGGCCGCACGATGGTGAAGCTCACTGGCACCATTCTCACCGGGGCGATCATGCCCGACGGCTCAATTCACGATTGATGGAGATACTCGGCTGCCGTCTACTGTGGTGCCGAGGCCCGAGGTCAGGGCTGTAGGGGAAATATTTAGCAATCTCTAATGGCTTGGGTCAGATCGCAAGGGGCGATATCAGTTGCTTGAAAGGTACATGCTCTTAAGTCGGCTTGGCGAAAAGAGGTGGCGGCCTGATGTCTCAGCGATCGCCAGCCGTAGATCAAGCTTTTGACGGTGACCACCACGCAGAGAACGGCCACTATACCGATGACCACACCACGTCCCCAGGTGCCTGTCGTGAACAGATTGCTACCGCTGACCCACAGTAAAAAGGCCAGACCGTAGGCTGCGATCGCGCCCAGCAGGGTCACGATCGCGTTGACTAGGGGCATTTGCACACGCCCAGCGACCAGACACCCGAGTAAACCCAGCCCGACAGCGCCTGTGATTGCAACCGTGGGATTGTTGTCGGTGAGCCGTCCGCCATAGAAGAAGCCCATCAGGGCTGCTGTAGAGAGGCCTGCTAGAGCTTGGGGAAGGCGGGGGCTGGGCAGTGACAGGGTCGTCAAAGCGGCGCTGATGGCCGCGATCGCTAGCGAAATATAGAGGGCCACAACGTAGGGCCAGGCCGCCTGGCCCGGCAGAGTACCAAGGGCGCCAAATACCAGCGAGCTGACCGCATGTGCCATGAAGGCGACGCCGATCGCTGATGGTAAACCAGCGATCGCTATTTTCCTCAGGCTAGAGCCCGTGCGACAGCGGATAAACCTGGCCCCGCGCAAATCGGCTTGGTAGAAGTTGCAGCCCCGCAGGTCACAGTCCGAAAAGTGACCATTTTGTAGCGCTTGCTGGCGAAATGAGTGCCGCCGCAGGTCTTGATTGATAAAACTGGTATGGGCAGGACGCATTGTGGGGCTAACGACGGTGAGCAGCGGGCGAGAGGTTTGGTTCGGTAGGATTGCAGGTACAGCCGGACTCATGATACCGCTGCTGCTCTACAGCGGTGCTCAGGGTTCGCGTCCGAGTCGGACGCCGCTAGCGGAGAGCCTTTTTGCCGGAGTCACCTACCGGCGAGAGGTTGAAGAACAGCCGTGGCCCCAGGTTGTCCATATCGTCACGATTGACCTGGAGACGGGGGTTGAGGTTTTGGCCAGCCCAGGTACAGCGGCAGATGATGATTTTGAAACGACAGCGCAGACAACGTCGAAATTTTTGACCCAAAACAATTTGGATCTAGCCGTCAACGCCAACTTTTTCTTTCCCTTTGAAGAAAAGACGCCCTGGAATTTTTACCCTCGACGGGGCGATCGCACCAACGTGTTAGGCACGGCTATTGCCAATGGTGAGGTTTACTCTGCCCCAGAAGCCGACTGGCCCGCGCTCTGCTTTAGTGCAGACAACCGAGCCCAGATTGTCGCGGGTGGTACCTGCCCTGACGGTACACGACAGGCGATCGCGGGCAACCAGCAGCTGGTAGCAGCCGGAACGCCGGTGCCCTTTGACTTTGCAGACAGGCCCTACGCCCGGGTGATGGCAGCGGTGAGTGAGGGGGGCGATCGCCTGTGGCTGGTCGTCGTTGACGGCAAGCAACCCCGCTATAGCGAGGGCGCAACCCTAGGGCATCTCACCCAAATCGCCCTCGACCTCGGGGCCGACGCCGCGATCAATCTAGATGGTGGTGGCTCGACTACCCTGGCCGTCAGCGCTCCAGACGGGCGACCCCGCCTACTCAATGCGCCTGTGCATACAAAATTGCCCATGCGACAGCGCCCTGTGGCCAACCACCTGGGTTTTCGCGCCGTTAGCCCCCAGTAGCTCATGCTAATCGTTCGGTCAGGTGCTGGGCAATACCGCTTTTTTAATCACGCCGTGAACGCCCCAGTTGCCGTCTACGACCTGGGTAATGCCAAAGTCTGTCGCCACCGACATCAGGCTAATGGCTTCATCTTCGCCCATGCCCTGGGTGGTCATGAGAAAATGGCGCATTTTGCGAAAGGCATCGCGCATGGCTTTATCGACAGACGACTGGCCAAAGATGTCCTGCTGAGCGGTATCGCCCAGCTCTTCCAGGTAGTTAGCGTAGCTGAAGCCGTGCACGACGTACTCCTCATCGTTTTCTAGCAGCGGGTAGTAGAGGTCTTCTAAAATCGTGCCAGTCAGGTCGCTCTGCTTGTGAACGGTGACCTGAATTTTGCCGGTGAGCGAGGTTTCGATCGCGGTACCGGCCAGCTCCGAATCGCCCTGGGCGGCGTGGGGGTCACCCAGCGAGAGTAGCGCTCCCTCGACTGCAACCGGATAATACATCGTGGCCCCTTCGCCGATGCGCCAGTTGTCGATGTTGCCGCCAAAGTAGCTGGGCGGCACCGAGTCGACCACATCGGCTTCTTTAGGCGCCAGGCCAATCACCCCAAAGTGAGGGCGAATCGGGACCTTGACGCCCTCTAGCACCTCGTAATTTTTGTCGATGGTATCGGGGTCTACCGGCACACCGGGGTAGTCGATGATTTCATGGACAACGCCGTAGGGGTCGGTCTGGGGCATCCAGCGAAAGTTGTAGAGGGCCGTGGCGTAGTCTTCGGTTTCGGTGGCGTCTAGCTCATAGATGGTGATCACTTCGCGGGGGTTGGGCGCTTCAACCATGTCGTTGTAGTGAAAGCCCCACCAGGCGGCGGCGTTGCTGCCGAAGGTGCGGCCCTCGTACTCGGGGTTGCCGCTGGGGCGCGGAGCAACGTCGAGGATCTTCACCTCCAGCACGTCGCCGGGCTCGGCCCCGTTGACGTAGATCGGCCCGGTGAGAATGTGGACCCCCGCCCCTTCGCCAGAGCCGGTTTCGTAAACCTCAGGGTCGGTGGAGCCTGCGCCACGGCGATCGACCCCCTTGCTATCAGAAGTCCAGGCAAAGACGCTCTCGGCACCGGGGTCGCCCAAGACCATCAGCGAGGCGTCGTCGTTGGCGTGGTGGGTGAGGGTCTCGACGGTGACAATATCGCCGGAGTCGATAGTCAGCTTGGGCTCCAGCGACTGGCTGAAGTAGCCCCAGTGCACGGTGTCGGCATTGGCGGCCAGATAGTGCTCTGTGGGCATCTGGGCGATCGCGCGGTTGATCATGACCCCACTCAGCCCTAGAGCTACAGCTAAGCCAAGCCCCAGCAAACCAAACCGAAAGCGTCTCACCATGCCAAACTCCTCTCTACCAATCAGGAACGACTTATCACCGTGGCTACGATGCTACGGGGGGGGATAGCCAGGGGCTGTAGTCTGAGGAACATTCCAAAGGGAAAAATCTTATGGAATGGGCACTTTGATGCCCTCTAGTACCTTGTAGTTTTTGTCGATGCCCGAGTGAAACCCGCTATAGCTTGCTTACGTCGTTAAATAAATAAGGATGGTTTTGAGTAAAGGGTTTGAACCACCATTTTGGGGTGAGATATTCGAGGTTAAAACCTAATGCCTAGACGATATCGCTGGCTGATCAGCCTCGCCCTTACGGCGTTCATCAGCCTCTCCTTGGGGATGCTGCGGGGGTACAGGGTACCCGCTTCTTTGGCCCAGAGTAATCAACTCGAGCGGTTTGATGCCGTCTGGGAAACCGTCAACGACAACTTCTACGACCCCGACTTCAACGGCGTAGACTGGGTGGCGATGGCAGACCAGTACCGATCGCTGGTGGCCCAGGCGGCGTCTCGCTCAGAGCAGGCAGAGCTGATCAACCAAATGCTGGCGGAGCTGCACACGTCCCACACCCATCTCTACACCGCCGATGATCCGGCCTACTATCAGCTGCTCGGCATTTTTTATCCGCGCCTTGCTGAGCTGCGGACTCAGCTTGAAGCAACCTTCCCAGACGGCAAAGTTGAGTATGTTGGTATCGGGGCCATTACCACCAAAAAAGAGGGTAAAACCTTTGTCAAAGCTGTCCTGGACGGCAGCCCGGCGGCAGCGGCAGGGTTGCAGGTGGGCGATCAAATCCTCAGCGTTGAGGGCCAGCCGTTTCAGCCCGTTGAGTCATTTGTGGACCGTGCGGATCAGCCTGTTTCGCTGCGGGTGCAGCCCTCGGCCAGTCCTGACAGCCAGCGAGAGATTGTGGTAACGCCTCAGCGCTACGACGGCGTCACCATGTTTCTCGACGCTATGGCCGACAGCGTGCAGATCGTTGAGAAGGCAGGGCAGCAGATTGGCTACGTGCACATCTGGTCCTACGCAGGCGATCAGTATCAAACCAAGCTGGAAGAAGAGCTGATCTACGGTCGCCTCAAAGATGCCGATGCCCTGGTGTTGGATCTGCGGGAAGGGTGGGGCGGCGCACCGCCAACGGCGCTCTATCCTTTTACAGCCAGAGGCCCCAGCGTGACAAATGTGGGCCGCAATGGCCAGGCCTGGACCTACCACAGCCAGTGGAAAAAGCCGGTGGTGATGCTGGTCAATGAGGGCAGCCGCAGCGCCAAGGAAATTTTGGCCTACGGCTTTCAGCAGTACGATATTGGGTCTGTGGTGGGTAGCCCCACCCCCGGTGCAGTGGTGGCCGGACGCCCGTTTTTGATGCCCGACGACAGCCTGCTCTACGTGGCGGTGGCCGATGTCTACGTAGATGGCGACGTGCGCCTAGAGGGGGTTGGGGTAACCCCTGACGTGGTGGTGCCAGCCCCGATCGCCTACGCCCAGGGAGCAGACCCGCAAAAAGAACGGGCGATCGCTACCGCATTGGCCTTACTCGACGCTTAAATTTCTCTCATCAAGAAGAACCAGTCGGACGATTTTTTGCTCACCTTGTTTCCCCTAGAATGGCTCAACCCGTCGAAATAAGCCATCGACTATAAATCAGCTTGAAGGCGATCGCCGATGGTATGGCAGTGCAGCAGCCTGGACGACCCTAGCCCGACAGGGATATGACGGCTATTAGAACTTAGTGTTTCTCGCCATGCCGCCTAGCTTAGAGACATCACCCTTTTGGATGTTGGAGCAAGCATAATGAATTCCGGAAATATTTCCCAAGAACAATCCACCGACCAAGATCAACAGACTCGCCGTAGTCGCTCAGCGCAACTAAGACTCATAAACTCTGTCGGAGGCGCTTTTTTCGTCGGCTGTATCTCATTTCTAATTTGGGAAATGAGTTTAGATATACAACGTGAAATATTGATCATGAAGCTTGAAATAGAAGTCCATTCTATTTCTATTCAGGGGAAACTCTTACAGAACTCGTCGTCAGGCTCTGTTGAGGAAATTGAGAATGGGCTAGCCCAAACGGAGCTTTTAGAGAAAAGTCTTTTGGACAACGCGAGTTATCAAGAAGAACTGGTAGGACTTCAGACAGGCATAGTTCCCGAACCTGTCCTCGTCGTAGGAGCTGCTGTAGGTGCAGGACTCGCTTGCATCCGGGCGTAAAGGCGGAGGTAAATCGTTTTGAGTCAGCAGTCTAGGAATATTGAAAACGGAAGCTGTTCTTATGGACTCCTTAAAGGTAGCCGATATCTGGAACCGCAATGCAGAGGCCTGGACTGTTCTGGCCAGGCAGGGATATGACGTTTATCGGGATTTCGTGAATACCCCCGCCTTTCTGGCCATGCTGCCCAGCATTATGGGTCTCAAAGGATTGGATATCGGCTGCGGGGAGGGAGCGAATACTCGCGAGTTAGCTGAGTTGGGCGCTAGTCTGGTAGCCATTGATGTGGCCCCAACGTTCATTCAATATGCCCAGGCTCAAGAGCATCAAGACCCTCGCGGCATCGTTTTCCAAGTAGCCAGCGCCACCGAACTGCCGTTTGATGCTGCGACGTTTGATTTTGCGACGGCTTTTATGAGTCTGATGGATATTTCCAACAGCGAAAAGGCTATTCAGGAAGCTAACCGGGTGCTCAAACCAGGCGGGTTCTTTCAGTTCTCTATTACCCATCCCTGTTTTGATACGCCCTATCGTCAGTCGCTCAAGGATGCCGCTGGGCAGGAATACGCGATCGCGGTAGGGCGCTATTTTGAGCACACTGATGACCGTATTGATGAGTGGATGTTTAGCAATGTTCCGGCCCCCCTGCGACAGCAGTGGCCCAAGTTTCGCGTTCCTCGCTTTCACCGCACCCTCAGCGAGTGGCTGAATCTCCTAATCGGCGCTGGTTTTATGATTGAGGCTCTAGCTGAACCCAAGGCGGACGATGCGATCGCGGCTCAGTGCCCCACCGTGGCAGATACCCAGATCGTGGCCTACTTTTTGCACGTCCGCTGCCGTAAACCCCTGAATTAGTTGTGGATAGGGCACCGACGCGATTGGTCTTTATGGATAACCTGCGGGTGTTTCTCACGCTGCTCGTAGTCGCTCACCATGCCGCCCAGCCCTACGGCCCCACAGGCGGTAATTGGCCGATCGCGAATCCAGAGCGAGCGGCTATTTTAGGGCCGTTTTTTGCCGTCAATGCCGCCTTTTTCATGGGGCTGTTCTTTTTTATCGCAGGGTATTTTGTGCCCCCCGCGTGCGATCGCAACGGCACAAAGCGACTGCTTCAATCTCGGCTACGGCGCTTGGGACTTCCGGTACTATTTTTTGCCCTGGTGGTGTTTCCCCCGATCCTGTACGCCCTGGCTAGTCCTCCAACTTCTTTCCCAGCGTTCTTTGTCCAGGTCTATGTCAAACAGCTCGACATTGAAGTCGCGCACCTCTGGTTCCTGATGCACTTGCTTGTTTACACGGCTCTCTACGGGCTATGGAGATATCTGACCCGATCGCGCCCGTGCAAGATTCAGCCGCCTGGTCATGGCTCGATCTTGATCTATTGGCTCGGCCTCAGCATAATCACCTTTCTCGTGCGGATTAACTACCCTATCGATCGCTGGATCGATGTATTGGGCGTTTTGCCCACCGAAATGGCGCATCTGCCGCAGTATGTCAGCCTTTTCGTGCTCGGCATCATGGCCTACCGCCAAAATTGGGTGGGGCGCATGCCCATCTCTCGCGGGCTGATCTGGCTGGGAGTGGGGTTGGGGGCCGGTTTCCTGCGCTACCTCTACAGCTTGAGTCGAACTAAATTTGCCCTTCCTGATCTCATTGCTGGCGGGGGATTCGACTGGTGATCGCTGATTTGGAGTGGTTGGGAAGCTATCATCTGTGTCGGTCTCTGTCTCGGACTATTGATCCTGTTTCGTGAGCACTGCAACCGGCAGACGAAACTGCTACAGAGGCTGTCTGCAAATGCCTATGGGGTGTACCTCATTCATCTTTTAGTCATTCTCTGTGTTCAGTTTGTTGTCGCCGATCTAACCCTTGTACCATTGGCTAAATTTGGGCTGGTCATGGCTATAGGCACGCCAATTTGTTTTGCCCTTAGCGACCTGCTGCGACGACTTTCATTCATCCAAAGCGTTTAGTCAAGTGCAATTCGACAGGCTGACAGTGCCGCCAGTTCTGCCTCAGTTTCGTCGTGCCACAAACTTTCGGCCAGGCTGAGGCAGGGAGCTACTTCAGCGGGCTGAGTCAGTCCACTACAGGCGCTGATGGCCGTTAGTTCACGCGGGGTATTGTCGTGGGTAGAGGTTTCGGCCTGTCGCAAACAGGTGGCATAGGCACCTAGCTGAAACGGTTCAAGATCGGTTTCAATTAGCCATCGCCGACGTACCCGACAGGCTTCTATGCCGGTTATTTCAGAAGCTGAGCCGTCGAACCATAAGCTATCTGCCAGTTCAATACAGGCCGCGATATTTTCAGGTTCAGCGGTGCCCTGACAGGCGGCGATCGCGGCTAGTTCACTGGCGGACCCGTCTCGAAAGAGGGCGTCTGCCGTAGTCAGGCAGGCTTCAAAGGGGAGCTGGGCCGCTGCGGGGATAGCGGCTACAAGAAAATTGACTGTCGCCAGAGCAAGCCCTAAGCCAGAAGCTACTGCAGTCTTCATATGTTTAGCTACAACCCTCTATCCAGTGTACCTCGGGCGATCGCCCACTTCTGAAATCCATCACCTGATTGCCTCGACTGGCGATAGTTTCAAAAATCATGCTGTGATGGGGCGGATCGGGGTCGGTGATTGTCACATAGTGACCGTCGTTTACGTAGGGATGCCCCGTGATTTCTGCCTCAGGGTAGGCGGCAACGACCTCAGCCTCAGTGGCCCATAGCCCAATCCCTTCTGGAGTGGCAATCTGGCTACTCTCAATATTAATGGTCACCGGCTTACCGTTGATCTCTTGGCGGCTGAGGGAGCTGACATCTACGCGGGCAATGCGATCGTCAATGACCATAAAGGCTAGCTCTGGCGGCCCCTCCTGTGGTTTGGCATAGGCGCAGCGGCTGGGCTCACCCGTCCTGTAGTCAAACCCTCTGACGACTAGATCTACATTGGCCGCTGCTTCGGCTTCAGCCACCGTCATCCCGATCTCAATCGGTCCAACACCCGAAAATGTGATCTGAGCATTGTCCAGTTCGGCGGGCCTATCGCCCTCGACTCCAGTCTGCGGTACTGTCGGCTGAGCGAGTATGTCTATGGCACAGTTCTGCAAAGACAGCGTCAGTACTATCTGGGGCAATTGTCTGATATGTATTGGCCAAAAGAAACTGCTCAGCATTGTTTTGAAGGGCACAACAATGACAGCTCAAGAGTTTTAGCTTAGTTGGGCGATCGCCCCTTGGTCATCGACCGACTGGGTCTATTTTTAGAGCCAGTCAGAGGTAGGCATTGAGCGTAGAATTGGGCCAGAATAATCATTCGCTAGTGTAATTTAGGAGCAACTTGATATGGTTCCCGAAGATAACCAACCGCAACGTCGTACCGTAACCGATATTGCCTATCAGTTCTTGCTGGGAATTGCCTTTGGGCTGGTGTTGGCCTCACTTCCAGCCCTATGCATCTCAGTGTCTGTACTTGAGTGGCGCACCACCTATGTAACTATTTTAGGAACTATTGTGATGCTATGCGGAATACTCTCTGCCAGTTTGGGCAATAGGTTCCTAAAGCCATTAATCACGTTTTTAGAATCAATTCCTCCAGTTGTCTAAAGAAATGCTGGTAAAAACAAGTGATTTGGCAGCATTAACATTTTTTCAAGTTTAATTCAGTGAGTTACTTATACCATCGTGTTCCGGCTCATCTCACGGGTTCAGTCCTCTATCCGCTCAACACTTTAAAGCAGAAATTTCCTGCAATTTATACAGCCCATGCCGCAAAGTATGTTGGTCGAGAAACCCTAACTCAGCAAATCGTGCCTCCCCTTGGCTGTCTATGGAACGACGCGCTTCATTTCTCTCCTGTGCATCCTAATTCAATCTATCAGGGTTTGCTGGCAGCAGGCTTTGAGCCTCAGCCAATGCAGTGGTTTGAGGCTGAACCGCTGGCCTTGAACTTTAACAGGACAAACACTGCTATTTTCCTCCATCCACCAAAAGAATATTTGGATTTCACAAAGCTAGCGGATGCGTTTGCACCGTTTGATTATGCTCTACTGTCAGAGCTATCTGAGCTACCTGAGGCTACCCTGGCATACTATCGCGCAAGTCGGGAATCAGGTCAGTCTCCGCTGCTGTTTCATCGGATTCCTCATATTCTTTATCGAGGCAGTTTGCATGTCAAAGATATGACCTTGATCAGGATTCCTTAATAACTTTGCTGACATATTGTTACTATGTTTAAGCTCAATCAAGCAGCCAAGCTAGACGCTGTAGAGGGTCTTGAGCAATGACTAGCCAGGACAGGGTATAGACAGAAACATGTGCCAGACCGTAGAGAACTGCTTTAGCGAGACGATGGCTATATCGATAATGGCACCAGAGCATCAGCGCCAACAGCAGTAACCAGGCGTACCTCAATAGAGACGCTGCTAAGTAGAGGCCTAGTGTCAGCAGATACAATCTTTGAAAAAGACTATCGTTAATGAACTTAGGGTCGTCAATCGAAACGATAGGAAGATGTCCTAGCAAAATGTAGCCTTGCCAGGTGGTTAATCCTAGCATCAGTAGTAGTACTGCTGGCATCAAAGTCAACCCCCAGAGCACGGCTACCCAAAGGTTAAATCGCGGATACACTACTTTCCTTGTTCCCATTGCTGATACGAATCTATGGAACTTTGAAGGCTCCGCAGATAACTGCGGAGCCAGTTTTGTCTTACTCAGCTCTAATCGGCGGTTCGCTGACCATTGAGCGAGCGATCGCCACAAACTCTGCTTGGGGTGGATCACTAGCCATGGTTACGATCGCATAGGTCAGCCCGTCCTGCTGCCACATCACCAGCTGATTCATGGCATCCGACTCCCCTTGCAGCAGGTGATAGCCCTGGATCCCTTCGCCTAGCTCAACCGGGGTAACATTTTGACCTTCCGGGGGCCAGTTTTCGACGATGGGACCGGCGTTAGTGGCCCCGATCATGCCGATGGTGCAGCTTGTGTCAGCACAGTCGGGGGTAAGCCCCAGGCTGACAATCAGTTCTGTATCAGAAGCTTGACTGATGAAGGGGTAGAGATCGCTGTCTGACGGCACGGCTGCCGGTAGGCGGAACTGCCAGCCCGGAGGCAGTTCCTGCTGAATGTCTTGCAGTATGGGTTCAAAAAGAGGATCGGGAGCGGCATGGGCTATGGAAAACGCGCTCGAAAACCCGAGCAAAAGAGCGGCTAAACCGACTCGGCTGGAGAGTTGTCTCGTCATGGTTGGGTTTCCTCAGTGGGACAGAAGGCGCAGCTTTAAACTCAATGCATGGTGCAAAGGGCCCTATTAACTGCGCCCTTCAACGATGGCCCGATCAACAGGGTCACTACATCAACCAATCGGTTCTACAATATAGGCCAGCCGGACAGGCAGAACTAGCCGGTCGGCTGGCTAAGAAATGAGCCGCGACCTGCTGGAGCAAGAGTTTGCAGCATTTAACCAGGCCCTCAAGCATAGAGTCGAGGTAGGCCATGGATGATCAACAAAGCTATGCCGTCGGCTGGGGCACGCTGGCTTTGATCACGGCTGGGATAGCCCAAGGCAAAAATCGCAGCGGCGGCAACTGGTTTTTGCTGTCATTTTTAATCGGCCCGATCGCGCTGTTTATCCTCGTTGCCTTTTTTGACAAACTGGAACGCTGACCGCTCACTATCAAGACTTGGAAAATGGATTTTGATTTTTCCCTTAACGGGTGACAACGTACCTAAAGAGCTTGCTGCATCAGGGATAGAGCATAGAGACCACGCTGAAAATAGCGATGTTTATGGGGTTTGAGCGCTATCAGTTGGAGTGCCCAGTCGGTCCATAACT